>NZ_CP039383.2:1520151-1824181 GCF_004803715.2 Luteimonas yindakuii | reverse complement strand
ACTGCCACTGCCGAAGCCGTGGTCGATCATGTAGCGCACCGCCAGCGGCAGGCTCAGCGTGGCGGCCGACGATGCCGCCAGCGCCAGCAGCCACGCCACCAGCAGGCCGCGCTGGCGGGCAAGGAACGGCCACAGCGTGCGCAGGATGCCGAGCGGTGCGCGGCCCTTCGGGGCGGTGGCGGTATCGGAAGGAAGATCGGCCATCGAAGCGGGGTGTCCGCGTTGCGGGCCGGCAAGTGTAAGCGCTGCCCCGCGTCGAGCCGCCTCGGCGAGGCCCGCATGGCAGGCCGCCGGTACGGGCTTAATCGCAGGATTCGACCTGCACGCGGTCGCGGCTGGCATCCCGTAGCAGGCGACGCAATGCCTGGACCGCGGACGCCGGCAACCGCAGCATGAAGCGCACACCGTCCGCGGCGTAGGTTTCTTCCTGCTTGTCCGCGCCGAATGTCTCGATCGCCTGGTGCACGCAACCGAGATCCTCGAAACCCGCGCGCACGATCACGTCCGCGTACTCCACCAGCGGCTCGCGCGGCGCCACCCGCAGGCATTCCGCGGCGGCGCCGCCGTAGGCACGTACGAGGCCACCGGCCCCCAGCTTGACGCCGCCATACCAGCGCGTGACCACCACCGCGATGCGGTCGTAGCCCTGGCCGTCGATGGCGGCGAGGATCGGCCGCCCGGCCGTGCCCGCCGGTTCGCCGTCATCGCTGGAGCGGTAGTCGTCGCCGACCCGCCATGCCCAGCAGTTGTGGGTGGCATCGGCCACCGACACCGTGCGGATCCACGCCTGTGCAGCCTCCGCGGAATCGACCGGGGCGGCGCGGGCGATGAAGCGGCTGTACTTGACCTCGAGGGCGTGCTCGACGGCCCCGGCGAGAGTGTCCAGGCTCACTGCGCAGGTTCGGCAAGCGCGGCCAGGTCGTCGGGGACGGGAAGCCCGGGGAACCGCCGTCGCAGTTCCGCCAGGCTTTCGCGCGCGTCATCGGTGCGTCCGCTGTCGCGCAGCTCGCGGATGCGCGCAAGCCAGGCGCGGTGCACCTCGGGCGAATCCACGGTCGCCGGCGGCGAGTCGTCGAGTTCCTCGTCGCCGAAGCCCTGCATTTCGGTGTGCATCCCGCTGTCCGCGTCGGCAGCCGCGACCGCGGTGCGCAGTGGCACCGGAGTGCCGCGCATCGCCTGTCGACCCACCGCGGTCGGACTGGGCGTCTTCGCCATGGGCCTGGACAATGTGGCCGCCTCATCCTGTGCGGGGGCTGCGGTGGCGAACGGTGCAGGTGCGGGTGCCGACGGTGGCAGCACTGCCGCCGGGGTGGGCTCGGACGCGCCGTCGACGGCCGCCTCTCCCGGCGGTGTTGCATCGATCGTGGCATCCACCGGCTGCATGACGGGTGCCTCAACAGCCGGCGTCGCGGGCGCGTCCGCAATCTCCCGCTCGGCCGCCACGCCCGCAGCGGCGGCTGCGGTTTCCGCTGCAGGGGCGGGCAGCGCACGCGCTTCCGGCGGTGCGCGGAATGCGGCGGCAGGCAATGCGGCGGCTTCGTCCTGCACCGGCGCCGGTGCAGGTTGCGGACGCAGCTGCCAGGCGATGCCTGCCGCGAGCGCGACCGACGCCGCCAGCCCGGTGAGCGCCGGCCAGCGCCGGCGACGCGGACGCGTGGCGTGGTGCGCGTGCCGTGCTGGCGGCGATGCCGGGTGGGTGCCCGTAGCCGCGCGTGCGGCAGCCAGCACTCGCGCATCCAGGTCCGGCGCAGGCCCTCCTGCGGGCGCGTGGCGAGCCAGCTGCGCGGCAAGCGCGCGCTCGTCGGCGTCGAGCGGGGAAGGGTCGCGGGTGTTCATGGGGTCATCGCAGCCCGCAGCTTGTCCATCGCATAGCGCAACCGGGATTTCACCGTCTCGCGGCCGGCACCGGTGATCGCACCGATCTCCTCCAGCGTGAGTTCCTGTTCCAGCCGCAGCAGCACGACTTCGCGCTGTTCCGGGGGCAGTGCCTCGAGTGCCAGCTGCAGGCCCGTGTTGCGCTGTTCGGCGGCAAGCCTACGCTCGGGGGTGTCGTCGTCGGGTACACGTGCCAGCCGAGCATCGGCGTCGAGCGGTGCCGGCGGGCGGTGGCGCGCGGCACGCCAGTGGTCGGCAAGGCGGTTGCGCGCGATCCGGTACAGCCAGGTCGCGAATGTCGCGTCCGGGCGCCAGCCACTGCGCGCGGCGATGACCCGCTGCCAGATGTCCTGGTAGATCTCGTCGGCAAGCGCCGTGTCGCGCAGTTCGCGCAGCAGGAAGCGGTACAGCCGTTGCCGGTGGCGCGCGTAGAGCCGCTCGAACGCAGCGGCCTCGCCGGTGCCATAGGCCAGCATCAGCGCTTCGTCGCTGGGTTCGGTGGTTCCGGCAGGCTGGGCCACGGCATCGCTCACCGCGCGCAGGTTAAGCATTCGCGCGTCGCAGGTGAAGCCGCTGCCATCGGCCGATGCCGCCGCCGTGGGTGCGTGGAGCATGAGCATGTGGCTACAGAACGCGCGGCCGCGGCCGATGGGGTCACGTGCCCTTGTCGCCGTGTCTGCGGTGGGCTCGGGCCGGTATGCTGTCGGCGATCAGGGGGACGTGCACGCGTGCAGGACATCGAGAACTTCCACACGGTCGCCGCCACCGCACCCGCGGCCCGTGGTCCGGCGCTGTTGCGTGAGCTGTTGATGGCCCTGTTGCCGCCCGGCGCCGACCTGGCCGTGCACTGGTGCGATCCGCGCCTGGAAAGCGGGCAGGTGGCGACCCCGTCCGCCGCCGACCATCTGCACCTGCGAGCCTCCGTGGCGCTGGCGGGCGTGCACCCCGACCCGGATCGCCATCCGTTCGACATTCTCTGGGAAGACGCCGGGACGCGGGTGGCGGTGACGGTGGATCCGCCGCGGCGTGTCGAGCCCGGGGCCCTGCAGCGGTGGGTCGCGCCGGCGCGCGCGGCGCTTGCGCTGGTGACGCGCGCGGAACTCGCCAGCGTGCAGATCCGCAGCCTGCGCAAGTCCGAACGCCTGCAGCAGGCGCTGTACGAGATCGCCGACCTCGCCAGTTCCACGCTGGAAATGCGCGACATGCTCAGTCGCATCCACGTGCTGGTGGCATCGCTGATGTCGGCCGAGAACTTCTACATCGCGCTCTACGACGATGTGCACGCGACGATGCGCTTCCTGTACTTCGCCGACCAGAACGATCCCTGGCACCCGGATCCGGACGACGACATCCCGCTGGCCGACATGCCCAACAGCTACACCGCCGCGCTGCTGCGCCACGGCCAGCCGGTGATGGGCCCCTCCGAGACCGTCCGCGCCCAGCTCGGCGTGTTGCGCGACGGCAACCAGGGGCCGGAGAGCGCCGACTGGCTGGGCGTGCCGGTACGGCGCGACGCGCGCGTGGCGGGCGCCATCGTCGTGCAGAGCTACAACCGGCCCGACAGCTACAGCCACGAGGACCGCGCGCTGCTGGAATATGTCGCCCAGCACATCCTGACCGCGCTCGATCGCAAGCACGCGCAGCGGGAACTGGAGCGCCGCGTGCGCCAGCGCACCGTCGAGCTGCAGCGGGCCAATACCGTGCTGCAGGACGAGATCGTCGAGCGCCAGCGTGCCGAACGGTTGCAGCGGGCGCTGTTCCGGATCAGCGAGATGTCGGTCAGCGCCGGCAGCCTGCTGCGCTTCTATGCCGACGTCCACGAGGTGGTCAATGGCCTCGTGTACGCGGAGAACTTCTACATCGCGATGCTGGTGGGTGATGGCGAGCGCATCGAGTTCCCGTACTCGGTGGACGAACGCGACCCGGTCCGCCCGCCGCGCCGGCTCTCCAATGGCCTGACCGAGTTCGTGATCCGCGCCGGACAGCCGATGCTCGCCGACCGCGCCACCATCGATCGCCTGCAGGCCAGTGGCGACGTGCACAGCCAGGGCACGCGCGCGCACTGCTGGCTGGGCGTGCCGTTGTCGCGCGACGAGACGGTGATCGGCGCGATCGCGGTGCAGAGCTACTCGCCGCACATCCTGTTCGACGAGCGCGACCAGGAACTGCTGACCTTCGTTGCCCGCCACATCGGCAGTGCGCTGTCGCGCAAGCGCGCGCAGGAATCGCTGAGGGCGGCGCATGCAGAGCTCGAATCGCGGGTGCAGGCGCGCACCCGCGAACTGCAGGACGCCAACCGCGAACTGCAGGCGCTGGTCGGTGAGCGTACCCGCGCCGAACAGCGCCTGATCCACCAGGCGCGGCATGACCAGCTCACCGGACTGCCCAACCGCGAACACCTGCTGGAACGCCTGGACGCCGCGATCGCCGCGGTGCAGGCCGGCAACGCGCGGTCGTTCGCGGTGCTGTTCTTCGACCTCGACCGCTTCAAGCTGGTCAACGACAGCATCGGGCACGCGGCCGGGGACGACCTGCTGGTCGAAGTCGGCCGCCGCGTGCGCCGCGCGCTGTCGAGCGCCGACACCGTCGCCCGCCTCGGTGGCGACGAGTTCGCGGTGCTGCTGCAGGATGTGCCTGCCGCGGAGACGGCGCAACGGGTGGCATCGCGGTTGCTGGCCGAACTCGGCCGGCCGATGTGGGTGGCCGGCCGCGAGCTGTTCCCGTCGGCGAGCATCGGCATCGCGTTCTGGCAGCCGCGCTACCGCCATGGCGAGGAGATGCTGCGCGACGCGGATGCGGCCATGTACCGCGCCAAGGCCCGCGGGCGCGACCGCAGCGAACTGTTCGACGAGGAGATGCGCGCCGAGGCGATGCGCCTGCTCGACCTCGAGGCGGACCTGCGACGCGCCATCCTCTCGGATGATTTCGAACCGTACTTCCAGCCGATCGTGCGCCTGTCCGACGGCAAGGTGGTCGGCCACGAGGCGCTGCTGCGCTGGCACCACGAGCAGCGCGGACTGCTGGCGCCGCCGCAGTTCATCGGCGTGGGCGAGGACACCGGGCTGATCGCACAGGTCGACTGGCTGATGTACCGCCACGTGGTGCGCTGGCTGAGCCGGCAGCAGCACGGCTATGTGTCGATCAACGTGTCGCCGCGGCACTTCGTTTCCGATGACTTCGCCGAGCGCCTGCTGCTGCTGCTCGACGATGCCGGCGCCGACCCGCGGCGGCTGCGCATCGAGATCACCGAAGTGGCGCTGCTCGACGATTCACCCCGCGCGCTGCGCACGCTCAATGCGTTGCGCGACCGCGGCGTGGTGGCCCTGCTCGACGACTTCGGCACCGGTTTCTCGGCGCTGTCCTACCTGCACCGGTTCCCGATCCAGTCGATCAAGATCGACCAGAGCTTCGTCGCCGGGCTGGTGGGTGCCTCGCATGCGGAGAGCCTGGCGCTGGTGCGCGCGATCCTCGCACTGGCCGGCACGCTGGGCATCGAGACCATCGGCGAGGGCATCGAGAGCCTCGAGCAGCGCGAGCTGCTGGCGCAGCTCGGCTGCGATTTCGGCCAGGGCTACCTGTTCGGCCGGCCGGCGCCGGAGGGCTGACCAGGCACGGTGGTCGCGGCGGGCGCGTCGGCGTGGGCGCGAGCGAGGTCGACCAGGCCCAGCAGTTCGCCGCGCAGACCCCACGGATCACCGCCGCGCGCGGCGGCAACCTCGCGCCGGATGTCGTCCCAGCCCCAGTCGCCCAGCCGGGTGCCGCCGCGCAGCGCGTCGGCGTAGGCTGCGACAGCCGCTGCGAAGCGCAGTGATTCGCCGGGTTGCATGCGCAGATCAGCGCTGCGCACCGTGGTCTCCACCAGCCTGCTGCGCGTCTCGCCCGGCAGTTTGTAGCGAAGGCTGACGCGGGCGATCTCGCCGGCTGTCGAGGATGCAGCCTGTGGGGACGGCGTGCCATATCGGCGCGGCGACAGCCACGCATCCGCCGACCCGACCGGCACGGTCTCGTACAGCGCAGTGACTTCGTGGCCGGCACCGATGTCGCCGGCATCGACGCGGTCGTTGGCGAAATCCTCCTCGCGCAGCACGCGGTTCTCGTAGCCGATCAACCGGTATTCGGCCACGCGGGCGGGATCGAACTCCACCTGCACCTTGACGTCGTTGGCGATGGTCAGCAGCGTGGACGACAGTTCCTCGACCAGCACCTTGCGGGCTTCCTGCAGGGTGTCGATATAGGCGTGCTGGCCGTCGCCGACGTCGGCGAGCCGCTCCGCCATCGCATCGTGGTAGTTGCCCTGGCCGAACCCGAGCGTGCTGAGCGCGATGCCGCCGCGGCGCTGGTCGGCAACGTAGGTCTCGAGTGCCCCACGGTCGACGATGCCCACGTTGAAATCGCCATCCGTCGCCAGGATCACGCGGTTGATCCCGCCTTCCACATGGGCCTGGCGCGCGGTTTCGTAGGCGAGATGCAGCCCGGCACTGCCGTGGGTGCTGCCGCCGGCGTGCAGGTTGCGCAGCGCGGAGAGAATCTCGGCCTTGCGGTCGCCCGGCGTGGGTGCAAGCACTAGTCCTGCCGAGCCCGCATAGGTGACCAGGCTCACCCGGTCCTGTGGGCGCAATTGCGCCACCAGCTCGGCGAACGCCTTCTGCAGTAATGGCAACTTGTCCGGGCTGCCCATCGAGCCGGACGTGTCGATGAGGAACACCAGGTTGGCCGCCGGCAGCGAGGTGCGTGGCACGTCGTAACCGCGCAGGCCGATCATCAGCAACTGGCGGCCGCGGGCCCACGGCGACGGCGCGAGCTCGGTGGTGATGCGGAACGGCACCTCCCGCACTGATGGTGCCGGGTGGCCGTAGCGGAAGTAGTTGATGAATTCCTCGGCACGCACGGCATCCGCGGGCGGGCGCACGCCCTGGCGCAGCATCCGCCGCACGTTGCTGTAGCTGCCGGTATCGACATCGATGGAGAACGTCGACACCGGTGTGTCCGCGGTGCGCTGCACAGGGTTGTCGGTGCGCGATGCATAGCGCTCGGTATTGGCGCCCGGCGTGGGTCCGTTCCACGGCCCGGGTGGCGCCGGCGGGGCCGGGGGTGGGGCGAATTGCGCGACCTCGCTGGCAGTCCGGGCCGACATCGCCATGTCGTACACCGGCACCGGTTCCGGGGTTGGCGACGCAGCCTCGCCGGCGGGCTCACCCGGGGGCGATGGTGTGTCCGCGACGCGGGTGGGGTGGCAGGCGATCAGGCCCAGGCAGCAGGCCAGCAGCAGGAACGGTGCACGCATGTCGATCTCCGGTGGGTGGTGGCTGCAAACGTACCGGGGCGGCGGGTGGGGTCGGGCGGCGCTCATCGGCGGTTGACGCCGCCTGCGGGAGTCTGGCGGCATCGCCGTTGCCGTGGAGCGGCCATGCGCGGAACAGGTCAGGCAGCCCGTCGCCTGCTGGCGGCCATCCTCGGCGGTTGGGGCGCGCTGGCTGCGTGCGCAGCGCCGGTGGGCGACATGGAGGACGACATGGCAAGCCAGCGCGCACGGCTGTTGGCCTCGCTCGAGGCCGAAGGCATCCGCGACGCGCGGGTACTGGCGGCGATGCGGTCCGTGCCGCGCGAACGGTTCGTGCCCGAAGAGATGGCTGAACACGCCTATGGGGATCACCCGCTGCCGATCGGCCATGGGCAGACCATTTCGCAGCCCTACATCGTGGCGCTGATGACCGGGCTGCTGCAGCCCGAACCGCACCATCGGGTGCTGGAGATCGGCACCGGCTCCGGCTACCAGGCAGCGGTCCTGTCCGGCCTGGTGGCGCGCGTGTACACGATCGAGATCGTGGCTCCTCTGGCCGATGGCGCGCGCGCCGTGCTGGCCGGGCTCGGCTATGCCAACGTCGAGGTCCGCACCGGCGACGGCTACGCCGGCTGGCCGGAGGCGGCGCCGTTCGACGGCATCATCGTCACCGCCGCGCCTGAGCAGGTGCCGCAGGCGCTCGTCGACCAGCTCGCCCCGGGCGGTCGCATGGTGGTCCCGGTCGGTCCGGTGCATGCGGTGCAGTCGCTCACCGTCATCGAGAAATCGGACGACGGCCGCGTCAGCCGCCGCCAGGTGGCCGCGGTGCGTTTCGTGCCGATGACCGGCGGCCTCGACGAACGTCCTCGTCCGCGCTGATCCGTGCCATCCATGGCAAGTGCATGAACCCGTCGACTCCGGTCGATCAGCTCCTGATCACCAGCAGGCGCGGCTCGGTCATGTCCTCGATGGCATAGCGCACGCCCTCGCGGCCGAGGCCGGAGCCCTTCACCCCGCCGTAGGGCATGTTGTCGACGCGGAAGCTCGGCACGTCGCCGACGATGACACCGCCGACCTCGAGCCGGTCCCACGCACGCATGGCGTGGGCGAGGTTGGCGGTGAACACGCCGGTCTGCAGTCCGAACTCGCTGGCGTTGACGGTCTCGAGCGCCGTGTCGAAATCGTCGAAGGCCTGCAGGCAGGCGACGGGTCCGAACACTTCCTGGCGGTAGAGGTCGCAGTCGCGCGGCACGTCCTCCATCAGCGTGGCCGGCACCATGGTGCCGTCGCGAGCGCCGCCCGCGACGCGTTTCGCGCCGGCCTTGCGGGCGTCGTCCACCCAGGACTCGATCCGCTTCGCCGCATCCTCGTCGATGACCGGCCCGATGAAGGTGTCCTCCTCGCGCGGATCGCCCATCACCAGCTTCGCCACCCGCGCCTTGAGCCGGCGCCGTAGCGGGTCGTACAGGTCGCGGTGGACGAGGATGTGCTGCACGCTGATGCAGCTTTGCCCGGACTGGTAATAGGCGCCGAACACCAGGCGCTCGACCACGTGGTCGAGCGACGCACCCGGATCGGCGTCGACGATGCACGCCGCATTGCCCCCCAGTTCCAGGGTGACCTTCTTGCGGCCGGCACGCGCCTTGAGGTCCCAGCCGACCAGGCCGCCGGTGAAGCTCAGCAGCGCGATGCGTTCGTCCTCGGTGAGCGCGGCGGCATCGTCGTTGCTGCAGGGAAGGATCGAGAACGCACCCCTGGGCAGGTCGGTCTCGGCGAGGATCTCGCCGATGATCAATGCGCCCACGGGCGTCTTGGCCGCAGGCTTGAGCACGAAGGGGCAGCCGGCGGCGATTGCCGGCGCCACCTTGTGCGCGACCAGGTTGAGCGGGAAGTTGAACGGGGTGATGAAGCTGCACACGCCGATCGGCACCCGCCGCACCAGCCCGCGGTAACCGCGGGTGCGTTCGGAGATCTGCAACTCCACCGTTTCGCCTTCCACGCGGGTGGCTTCGCCGGCCGCGATGCGGAAGGTATCGATCAACCGTGTCACCTCGCCGCGGGCATCGCCGATCGGCTTGCCGGCCTCGATGCACAGGGCAAGCGCGAGCTCCTCGAAGCGTTCCTCGAAGCGGCGCATGCAGTGTTCGAGCACGTCACGACGCTGGTCGGGCGCGAAGTCGGCCATCGCGCCACGCGCGTTCCACGCGGCCTCGATCGCGCGGTCGACGGTGGCCGCGTCGGCGAACGCGACGCGCGTGGCGACCTTGCCGCTGTACTTGTCGCGCACCTCGAGATCGGTATTGGCGGCAACCGCCTCGCCGGCCAGCCAGTACGGGTAGCTGCGGGCGAGGCCGCGTGGGTTGCGGCGCGCTGTCGTCCTGCTGGTGCTGGCCATCCGGTGTCCTCCGTATCGTTGACGGTCAGGCGACCGCCGCGCTCTCGCGCGGGATGTCCTCGTTGAGGATGCGGTCGTCGTCGGTGTAATCGATGGCCACTTCGATCACGTCCACGCCGGGCGTGTCGAGTGCCTCTCGCAGCATCGGCGCGAATTCCGCGGCGGATGCCGGCCGGTGGCCACGCGCGCCATAGGATTCGGCGTACTTCACGAAATCCGGGTTGCCCAGCGCCATGCCGTACTCCGGATAGTCCTCGTGTGCCTGCTTCCAGCGGATCATGCCGTAGGCATCGTCGCGCAGCACCAGCACGGTGAGGTCCAGGCCCAGCCGCACGGCGGTCTCGAGTTCCTGCGAATTCATCATGAAGCCGCCGTCGCCGGCCACCGCCAGCACGCGCCGTTGCGGATGCACCATGCGCGCGGCGATCGCACTGGGAAGCCCGGCGCCCATCGTCGCCAGCGCGTTGTCGAGCAGCAGGGTGTTGGGCGCCCGGCAGCGGAAGTTGCGCGCGAACCAGAGCTTGTAGAGGCCGTTGTCGAGGCAGGTGATGTCCTGCGGCCCCATTGCCGCGGCCACGTCGGCCACGAGGCGCTGGCTCGCCATCGGGAAGCGGTCGTCGTCGGCGCGCTCGCGCAACTGCGCCTGCAGCGCAACGCGCACGCGGTCGAAGAAGGCGAAGTCCCAGTGCGGCTGCGGTCCGATCGCCTCGGCGAGTTGCCACACGCTGTTGGCGATGTCGCCGACCACCTCCACCTGCGGGAAATAGACCGGGTCCACCACCGCGCCGGAGTGGTTGACGTGGATCACCGTGCGCCGGCCCTCGCGCATGAAGAACGGCGGCTTCTCGATGACGTCATGGCCGATGTTGACGATGCAATCGGAGGCATCGATGGCGCGATGGACGAAATCGCCGTCCGACAGCGCGGCGGTACCCAGCCACAGCGGATGGGTCTCGTCGATGACGCCCTTGCCCATCTGCGTGCTGAAGAAGGGGATACCGAGCCTGTCGATGAAACGACGCAGCATGCGCGACGTGGTCTTGCGGTTGGCGCCGGCGCCAACCATCAACAGCGGGTGCTTTGCCTGCGCGATGGCGTCGGCGGCGCGGCGGATCGTCTTGTCCTCGGCCACCGGCCGTCGCGAGTGGCTCTCGGGGATCAGCCGCGCGTCGCTGTCATCACCGGCGATGTCCTGTGGCAGCTCCAGGTGCACGGCACCCGGACGCTCCTGCTCGGCACAGCGCAGCGCCTCGCGAACGCGTGCGGGAATGCTGTCGGCGGAGACGATCTGCCGCGTGTACTTCGTCAACGGGCGCATCATGTCGACCACGTCGACGATCTGGAAATGCCCCTGCCTGCTGCTGCGGATCGGCTTCTGGCCGGTGACCATGAACATCGGCATCGCACCCAGCTGCGCGTAGGCCGCCGCGGTCACCAGGTTGGTGGCGCCCGGGCCGAGCGTCGACAGGCAGACGCCGGCACGGCCGGTCAGGCGCCCGACAGTGGCAGCCATGAATCCTGCGGCCTGCTCGTGACGGGTGAGCACCAGCCGGATGTCGGACTTGCGCAGCGATTCCAGCAGGTCGAGGTTCTCCTCGCCGGGGATGCCGAACACGTACTTGACGCCGTGCGCCTGCAGCGCTGAGACGAAGAGGTCCGATGCCTTGGTCATGCGTGCGATCCGGTGCGGGCCACGGCCAGTGTGCCGCGCGCGGCGTGATCGGCGGGCGACCGTTGCCCGCGGTGCTCAGTCGGTCTGCGGTTCGACGCGCACCCGCAGCTCGCCATCGGCAACGCGCGCACGCAGCGCATCGCCGGGCCTTGCATCGTCGATGCCGCGGACCACGCGACCGTCGTCGTGCTGCAGGATCGCGTAGCCGCGCGCGACGGTGGCCAGCGGACTCACCGCCGACAGCGCACGCACCAGCGCCTGCAGGCGCGCACGGTCGTCGCGCAGGCGGCGTGGCAGTGCGGCCTGCAGCCGTGGCCGAGTGGCCAGCAGGCGCGCCTGCAACGCGGCCAGCTGCTGTTGCGGGTGATGCCTACGCAGATCGGCCTGCGCATGGCGCACACGTGCCTGCCGGCGCTCCAGGCAGATCGCCCAGGCGGTGTGCAGGCGACGCCAGGCCTCGTCGCGACGCGCGGCGAGCGCCTGCATGCGCGCCTGCGGACGCTGCGCGTGCAGGCGCAGGAACGCGCGGTCGGCGCGCTGTGCCGCCTGGCGCAGCCGGTGTTCGAACACCGCGGCATGGCGGCGCTGCAGCATCCGCAGGCGCGCGTCCAGGTCGATGCGGTCGGGCACCAGCAGTTCCGCTGCCGCGGACGGTGTCGGCGCGCGCAGGTCGGCGGCGAATTCGGCCAGGCTGGAGTCGGTCTCGTGGCCGATCGCGGCCACCACCGGCACCGGCGACGCGGCGACGGCGCGCACCACCGGTTCCTCGTTGAAAGCCCACAGGTCTTCCAGCGAACCGCCGCCGCGGGTCAGCAGCAGCGCGTCGTAGCGGCCACTGGCGCCGGCGCGCTGCAGCATGTCGACGATCTGCGGCGCCGCGCCACTGCCCTGCACCAGCACCGGCAGGATGTCGATTTCGAGCAGTGGAAACCGCCGGCCGAGCACGCTCAGCACGTCGCGCACCGCTGCACCGCCGGGCGAGGTGATCACGCCGAGCCGCCCGATCCACGCCGGCAATGGCCGCTTGCGCGTGGCGTCGAACAGTCCCTCGGCCTGCAGCCGTGTCTTGAGCTCATCGAACGCACGCCGCAGCGCGCCTTCGCCGGCTTCCTCGAGGCTGTCGAGGATCAGCTGGTAATCGCCGCGCGCCTCGTAGAGGGTCAACCGCCCGCGCGCCAGTACCTGCATGCCCTCGCGCGGCTGGAAGCGCAGCCACTGGCTCTTCGGCTTGAACATCGCGCAACGCACCTGGGCGCGCGCGTCCTTCAGGGTGAAATACAGATGGCCCGACGCCGGGCGCGAGACATTGCCGAGTTCGCCTTCCACCAGCACCGCCGGAAAGCTGTCTTCCAGCAGGCTGCGGGCAAGGGTGTTGAGCTGGCTCGGGGTGAGGACGTCCGCGACGGGTGGCATATGCATGCGCGACAGGATACCGGCCCGCGCCAGTGCGGCGTGCGCACTGCCGCGCCGGAGCGGCACAGCGGCGATACTGTCGCGCCACGTCCATCCTGTATGCCTGTCCCGCGCCGTGTCCCGCGACCGGCCAAAGACCCTGGAGGTTGAATTGAACATCCGCGACGTACTCCTGTCGGCCCTGGCCGCGCTGTCATTGGCCGCCTGCAACCAGCCGACGCCGCCGCCGACGGTTGATGCACCACCGCCCGGCCTCGACGCCGCGGCCGACGCCGATGCGGGTGCCGGCATCGATCCCGCGCAAGCCGGCATCGCCATCGAAACCCCGTGGATCCGCCTGCCACCACCGCCTGCCGCGGTTGCCGCCGGCTACCTGGGCATCCGCAATTCCGGCGACAGCCCCGACCGCCTGCTCGCGGTGGAAACCGATGCCGCCGCGCGCGTGGAGATCCACGAGATGCGCGAGGAGGACGGCATGATGCGCATGCGCCAGCTGGAGGCCGGGATCGAGCTGCCGTCGGGCGCCCACGTCGAACTCAAGCCGGGTGGTTATCACCTGATGCTGATGGAGCCGCAGGCGGACCTGGCCGTCGGCGGCCGGGTGCCGGCGGTGCTGGTGTTCGAACACGCCGGTCGCGTACCGGTGGAATTCGAGGTGCGTTCGGCGACCGGGCAGGGCACCCACGGCGGTGGCCATGGCGGCGATACGCAGTAGAGAACCGTTGGACATCGTCCGGTCCCGTCATCCCGTCTTCGCGGGACAGACCTTCCCCGGCGCCGCCCGGATGCCCGCAGCTGTTGCGGGCACCGTCATCCCCGCGGCGGCGGCAGCCGCTAAAATGCGTGCATGTCCGCCCAACCGCAGCCCCTGCCGTCCCTTCCCGTGACCGATCGTTTCGGTCCGGCGCCGCGTCGCGTGACCCGCCAGGTGCGGATCGGGCAGGTGGCCGTGGGCGGAGACGCCCCGGTCGTCGTGCAGTCGATGACCAACACCGATACTGCCGATATCGCCGGCACCGCGAAGCAGATCGCCGACCTCTGGCGTGCGGGCTCGGAGCTGGTGCGCATCACCGTCAACAACCCGGAGTCGGCCGCCGCGGTGCCGCGCATCGTCGAGCGGCTGGCGATGCAGGGCGTGGAGGTGCCGATCATCGGTGACTTCCACTACAACGGGCACCAGCTGCTCGAGCGCGAGCCCGCCTGCGCCGAGGCGCTGGCGAAGTACCGCATCAACCCCGGCAACGTCGGCTTCGGCAAGAAGAAGGACCTGCAGTTCGCGCAGCTGATCGAACTCGCCGCGCGCCACGGCAAGGCCGTGCGCATCGGCGCCAACTGGGGTTCGCTGGACCAGGCGCTGGCGGCGCAGCTGATGGACGAGAACGCACGCCGGGCGCAGCCATGGGATGCGGGGCGCGTGCTGCGCGAGGCGCTGATCCGCTCGGCACTGGATTCGGCCGAGCGCGCGGTCGAACTGGGCCTGCCACGCGATCGCATCGTGCTGTCGGCCAAGGTCAGCGGCGTGCAGGAACTGATCGCGGTCTATCGCGACCTCGCCACGCGCTCGGATTTCGCCCTGCACCTCGGCCTCACCGAGGCCGGCATCGGCAGCAAGGGCATCGTCGGCTCCAGCGCCGCGCTCGCGGTGCTGCTGCAGGACGGCATCGGCGACACCATCCGCATCTCGCTCACCCCGGAACCGGGCGGTGCGCGCACGCAGGAAGTGGTGGTCGCGCAGGAATTGCTGCAGACCATGGGCCTGCGCGCGTTCACGCCGATGGTCACCGCCTGCCCGGGCTGCGGCCGCACCACCTCGGAGTTCTTCCAGGAACTGGCGCAGGTGGTGCAGGAACACGTGCGCGGCAGGATGCCCGAATGGAAGATCACCCATCCCGGCGCGGAAACCATGACCCTTGCGGTGATGGGCTGCGTGGTCAACGGCCCGGGCGAATCGCGCCACGCCAATATCGGCATCTCGCTGCCGGGTACCGGCGAAGCGCCGTCGGCGCCGGTGTTCGTGGATGGCGAGAAGACCGTGACCCTGCGCGGCGAGCACATCGCACAGGAGTTCATCGCGCTGATCGACGGCTACGTGGATCGGCGCTATGGGCGGCACCCCGCGATCGCCTGATCCGCGCGCGATGGCGGTCGCGCGCGGCCTGCGTGATGCGGCATCCGGACTCCTGCGCCGCCACGGCCTGGTCCTCGCGCTGCTGTTCGCCGGCATATTGCTGCCGATGTGGGTGTTCGCCGAACTCGCCGACGAGGTCCACGAGGCGGAGGCGATCGCGTTCGACGAGCCGCTGCTGCTGTTCGCGCAGGCGATGGCACGCGACGGCTTCGACCGCGTCTTCCTCTTCTTCTCCGCGCTCGGCCACCGCTGGGGCGTGGTGCCGGCGGACGTGCTGCTGGTGCTGGTGCTGTTGTGGCGGCGCCGTTTCCGCGACGGGCTGTTCGCCGCCGTCGCCCTGGGGGGTTCCGGGCTGTTGAACGTCGCGGCCAAGCTCACCTTCGCCCGCGAACGTCCGGCGCTGTGGGAATCGATCGCCCCCGAAGCCACCTACAGTTTTCCCAGCGGCCACGCGATGGGCTCGATGTCGCTGGCGCTGGTGCTGGTGCTGCTGTCCTGGCCGACCCGCTGGCGCTGGCCGGTGCTGGCCGCGATGGCGGTGTTCGTGCCGATGGTGGGGCTGTCGCGGATCTATCTGGGCGTGCATTACCCGTCCGACATCATCGCCGGCTGGATGGCGGCCAGCATCTGGGTGGTCGCGAGCTGGCTTCTGCTGATGCGCGGGCGCAGGCGCTGATTCCGTACCCGCGCGCGCGGTGGCGCACGGGTGTATAACCGCTGGCAGGCCGCGCCGCCGGACAGGGGGTGGCGCGCGGGCCGGGTACGGAGGGATGGCCGCCTTCGGGTGCCGTCGTCGTTCCGAGCGTGAACACCATCGGGGAACCCACCATGTCGCCTGTCCGCATGACCGGTCTGGCCGTCCTGTTCTCGGGACTGGCCTTCGCCGCAATCGTCAGTCTCCCGTCCGGTTCCGGCAATCATCCGGGCACCGTTGCCACCGCCGCCGCCAGCGCGGCATCCGCCGATCCGCAGGCACCGCTGACCGCGGCCAGCCGTGGAGGCGGGGCGGATGGTGCCCTGGATGCATCGCAGCCCCATATCGTGGTCTTCCGCGAGCCCGCGCTCGCCGCCTACGAGGGCGGTACGCGGGGCCTGGCCGCACCGGAGCGTCGGCTCGACGCCCGCGGCAGGCAACGCGTCGATACACGCGGCGCCAATGCGCGCAGCTATGTCACCCACCTGCGCCAGCGCCAGCAGGCGCATGAAGGCGCCATCGCGCGCCGCATCGGCCGCGCGGTGGCCGCGGAAAGGCGCATGCAGTACGCCGTCAACGGCGTGGTGCTGTCACTGTCGACCGATGAGGTCGCGGCGGTGGCCGCGATGCCGGAGGTGATGTTCGTCGAGGGCTACCGCGAATACGTGCTCGATACCGATACCGGCCCGCTCCTTATCGGCGCCGGCCCGGTCTGGAACGGCACCAATCCGGGTGCACCGGCGGCCTACCAGGGCGAGGGGGTGGTGTTCGGCATCCTCGATTCCGGCATCAACTTCGGCAGCCCGTCGTTCGCGGCGGTCGATCCGGTGGACGGCTACGTGCACGTCAATCCGCTGGGCGACGGCAACTACCTCGGCACCTGCGCCGCCGGTGGCGTCGACCAGGGGCGCTGCAACGCCAAGCTGATCGGCGGCTACAACTTCGTCTGCGGCCCGCCCGCCAACACCTGCGGCCAGCCCAACATCCGCGAGGAACCCGGCTTCGGCGATACCAACAGCCACGGCAGCCACGTGGCCTCCACTGCCGCCGGCAACCGACGCGACGTCGACTTCCGCGGAAATGCGCGGCGCATCTCCGGCGTTGCGCCGCGTTCCAATATCGTCGCGTTCGACATCTGCTACACCAACACCGCCACCAGCCAGGGCCTGTGCCCGAACGTCTCTGCGGTGGCCGCGATCGAACAGGCGGTCGCCGACGGCATCGTCGATGTCATCAACTATTCCATCGGTGGTGGCGCGCAGCCGTGGAGCGAGGCGGTGTCTCTGGCCTTCCTCGGTGCCACCGACGCCGGCATCTACGTCGCCGCCTCGGCCGGCAACAGTGGGCCCGGGCCGAACACGATGGGCCACCTGGAACCGTGGGTCGCTTCCACCGCCGCCGCCCAGCACGGCCGCGGCGCGTTCGCGGTGACCCTGCAGGTCACCGGCCCGCAGCCGGTGCCGGAACCGTTGACCCCGGTGCTGCTCAACGAAGGCAGCAACGGCATTCCGCACACCTCGGCGATCCCGGGCACCACGCCGCTGCGGGTGAGCCCGACCTTCGACACCGATGCCGACGCCTGCACCGCAGCGCCGGCGGGGTCCTACCAGGGTGCGATCGTGCTGGTGCGCCGTGGTGGCTGCTCGTTCACCGAGAAGACCAACGCGGTCGCCGCCGGCGGCGCCATCGCCGTGGTCATCGCCAACAACGCGGCAGGCGATCTGATCCCGTCGGTTCCCGGCACCACCATCCGCGCGTTCGGCGTCAACCAGGCCGACGGCATCGCCCTGCGTGATTTCGCACGGGCGCATGCCGACGCCACTGCCGCGATCGCGTTCCCGCCGGTGCCGCTGCCCAACACCGCCGATGCGCTGGCCGCCTTCAGTTCGCGTGGGCCGGCCGGTCGCTTCGACCTGCTCAAGCCCGACGTCACCGCACCCGGCGTGAGCATCCTCGCGAGCATGGCGGGAACCACGATCACGGGTTTCGAGAACCTGGTCGGCCTGATGAACGGCACTTCGATGGCTTCGCCCCACCATGCCGGCGCCGCCGGGCTGGTGCGCCAGGCGCGACCCGGCTGGAGCGCGCCGGAGATCAAGTCGGCGCTGGCGATGACCGCCGAACCGCGCGTCTACCTCGAGGACGAGGTCACGCCGGCCACGCCGTTCGGCAAGGGCAGCGGCCGTATCCGCGTGGACCGGGCGATCAATGCCGGGCTGGTGATGCACGAGACCGCGGCCAACTACCTCGCCGCCAATCCGGCCACCGGTGGCGACGTGTCCTCGCTCAACCAGCCGTCGATCGCCAGCGGGCAGTGCTTCCGCAACTGCAGTTTCCTGCGCACGCTGCGCAATCCGACCGCCTCGACGCAGACCTACCGCGTACGCCTCGACGGCGTGCCGGGCGGGGTGACGCCGGCCAGCCTGACCTTGGCGGCAGGCGCGACCCGCACGCTGCGGGTGCTGGTCAACAGCAGCACCCTGCCGGCAGACGGCAGCTGGCAGTTCGGCGAAGTGGTGATGGAGCCGGTCAACGCGACGGTCGGCGGACAGCCGCGGCCGACGCTGCGGCTGCCCGTGGCCATCGCGGTGCCGGCGCCGGTGATCGATCTTCCGGATGCCGTGGCGCTCAGCCTCGCGCGTGGTCGCAGTGGAATCGCGGTGGGGTCGGTCGCCAATGCCGGCGGTTCGACGCTGGAGTACTCGGTGGCCAACACCGGGACCGCGGCGTTGACCCTGGTCGATCGCCAGCGCGGCACCCTCACCACCGGCTACCGCGGCACCTGGCGCACCGATGCCGGCGCGCCCGCCGCACAGTTCGCCGCGGACGACTTCATCCTCGCCGGGGACACCCGCATCACGTCGCTGTGGGCGGAGGGCTTCATGGTCGGCGGCGCGGTGCTGCCGAACGTGGCGAGCGCACTGGGCTGGGCGATCTTCCCGGATGCCAACGGGCTGCCCGCCGGCAACCCGGCGACCTCGCCACAGGCAGCGGTCTGGCGCTACACCAGTGCGGCCAACGGGCCCGGCGTCGCGTTGTCGGGCGCCAACATCGCCCTCGACCTTGCCGCCGCCGGCCAGAACGTGGTGCTGCCGGCCGGCCGCTACTGGCTGGTGGTCTACGCACGCGCGCCGTTCGCCAGCAGCTGGGTCTGGTACGCCTCCCCGCAGGGAGACGGCAGCTTCGCCGCACTGGTGGTGGCACCCGATGGCGGCGGCGCGTGGTCGCCGGTCAGCGCCTTCCCCGGCCTGTCGATGCGGATCGGCGGCATGGTCGGCTGCGGCGCACCGTGGATGGGCGCGGCGGCACCGCCCAGTGGCAGCGTCGCGCCGGGGCGCAGCCAGACCCTGCGGATCAACGTCAGCACCGCCGGCCTCGCCCCGGGGCGCCATGTGGCGAACTACTGCGTCCAGAGCAATGACCCGGTGACGCCGAAGGCGGCGGCCCCGGTGGTGTTGACCGTGACGCCCTGACTTCGTCTGACCTGTTGCAGGACGCCCGGCCCACGCCGGGCGTCTTTTTTTGCGGGAACGACACGACCACCAGGACCGTCGCACATGCGGATTCACGCTACGGACGCGCCTGCATGCGTACGCTGATGGCCGTGCTCCGGAAGCTGTGAACGGCTTCGCGGATCGGCACTCAAGTAGGGGAGAAGTCGGCCGATAGCGGTGGTACGGCGGGGTACGCGCCGTCTCCGGGGCCTTGCCCGGGGCCCGTTATCCCACGTCATCGGATGTCCCCGGATGCTTGCAGTCCCTTTCCTGTCGCGATCGTCGCGACGGCACGCTCCTGCTGTTGCCGCCACCCTGTACGACGCCATGCAGCATACCCACGCGGTTGCCGAACTGGCCGGCGATGGCAGCGTGCTGCGGACCAGCACGGCCTATCGAGCACTGCTTGGTTGCGGCGACGACGACATGCGTGGTCGCCATCATCGCGAGCTCCTGGCCTCGCACGGCTTCGAGCAGGACGGGTACGACCCATGGCAGGCGCTGGTGGGCGGAGGCAATGCTTCCGGCCGGGTGCGTCGCATCGCGGCCGACGGTCGCGAACAGTGGCTCGAGTCCACCTTCATCGCGATGCCCGCCAATGCAGGCGTCGCGCCGCGGGTTGTCGAGCTGGTCCGCGACATCAGCGCAGGGAAGTCCGACGAGTTCGATCTGGCTGCGCAATACCAGGCGCTGGACCGTTCCATGGCCGTGATCGAGTTCGCGCTCGACGGCACGATCCTGCGCGCCAACGCCAATTTCCTGGCGACGATGGGCTACGCCGCCGACGAGGTCGTCGGCAGGCACCACTCGATGTTCGTCGACCGCCAGGACGCTGCCGGCGCGGACTACCGCGCGTTCTGGGACGCGCTCAACGCGGGCGAATTCCGCTCCGGCCAATTCCGGCGCCGCGCGCGCAACGGCCGTGATGTCTGGATCGAGGCCAGCTACAACCCGATCCTCGACGCCGCCGGCCGGCCCCGCAAGGTGGTCAAGTTCGCCACCGACGTGACCGCGCAGCGCAATCGGACCGCCGACCACGAGGGCCAGATCACCGCGTTGCACAAGGTGCAGGCGGTGATCGAGTTCGAACTCGACGGCACCATCCGCGGCGCCAACGCCAACTTCCTGCGCGCGGTCGGCTACAGCGAGGCGGACGTCGTCGGCCGCCATCACTCGATGTTCGTCGATCGTTCCGAAAGCGCCTCGGTGGCGTACCGCGTGTTCTGGGAGAAGCTCGGCCGTGGCGAGGCCGATGCCGGCCGCTACCGGCGCATCCGTCGCGACGGCGGCGACCTGTGGCTGCAGGCCAGCTACAACCCGGTCCTCGACGCGGCCGGCAGACCCTACCGGATCGTCAAGTACTGCACCGACATCACCGGCGAGGTCGAACAGGCGAGGGCACTCGAGGCGCTGCTCGAGCGCGTACAGGCGTTCTCGGAATCCATCCACGCCGGTGCGCGCGACATCGCATCCGGCAACGGTGCGCTGTCCGCGCGCACGGAGCAGCAGGCAGCCTCGCTGCGCGGCACGGCGGCGACCATGGAGCAGCTGGCGTCGGCGATCGCGGTAACCGCGTCGAACGCGGATGCGGCATTCGCGCTGACCGGCAGCGCCAACCAGGCCGCCGATGGCGGCGCGGTGGCGGTCGGGCGCGTCACCGAGGCCATGCGCGACATCGCCGCCAGTGGCCGCAAGGTCGGCGAGATCGTCGGCGTCATCGACACCATCGCGTTCCAGACCAACCTGCTGGCGCTCAATGCCGCGGTCGAGGCCGCGCATGCCGGCGAGCGCGGACGCGGGTTCGCGGTGGTGGCCAGCGAGGTCCGCGCATTGGCGCAGCGTTGCGCGGCATCGGCCAGGGAGATCGGCACCAACCTTGCGGCAGCCAACGCCGCGATCGAGGCGGGCGCGGGGCGCGTCCATCAGGCGGGCGATGCGATGCGCCAGATCTCCGACGCGGTGGCACGCACCAGCGCGATGATGGGCGACATCTCCGCGGCCACCCGCGCGCAGACGCTCGGCGTCGAACAGGTCAACGCGGCGCTGCGTGGGATGGAGGAAGGAACGCGCGAGAACGCGGGACTGGTCGAACGGACCGCCACCGCGTCGGCGCAGCTGGAACTGGTGGCCGCGGGCCTGCAGGGTGAGGTCGCCAACTTCGGTGCGCCGGCGCACGCGACCGCCGGATGACCGGGCGCCGGTGCCCGGCTACTCGCCCGGCTTGGCCGCCTCCACCGGGGCGGTCGTTGCCGAGCGTTGCGACAGGCGCGCTTCGCGATGCGCGATGTAGGCATTCGCGGCGAGGATGATCGCGGCGCCGGCGGCGGTCCAGCGGTCGACGGTCTGGTCGAACAGCACCCATCCGAACAGCGCGACCACCGGCAGCTGCATGAAGCTGATCGGCGTCAGTGCCGACACCTCGCCGATCTTCAGCGCACGCGTCCACAGCATGTGGCCACCGGTCCCCAGTACGCCGGCGGCGACCACCCACAGCCAGACGATGCCCTGCGGCCATTCCCAGACCGCCAGTGCGGGCAGGAACGACATCGGCACCCAGAACAGCGTGGTCCAGATCACGATGCGGTCGGCGGGTTCGGTGCGTGACAGTTGCTTGATCTGGATGGCGACGACACCGCTGAGCACCGCCGCCGCCACGGCCACCAGCATGCCCGGCGTGAACTCGCCGGTGCCTGGCCGCAGGATCACCAGCACGCCGATGAAGCCGAGTGCGACCGCGGTCCAGCGGCGTGCACGCACGGTTTCGCCGAGGAACAGCACCGCCGCGATGGTCACGAAGATCGGCGTCGAGTACGACAGCGACACCGCCTGCGCCAGCGGCAGGTTGCCGATGGCCCAGAAGCCGCAGAACATCGAACCCACGCCGATCAGGCAGCGCACCACGTAGCGCGGCAGCTGCTCGGTACGCAGGAAGGCGAGGCCGCGTCCGGGCCGCAGCAGCAGCGGTAGCGCGGCCATCAGGCCGAAGAAGTTGCGGAAGAACGCGATCTCGAACGTGTGCAGGCTTTCCGAGGCCAGGCGGATCGCGATGACCATCAGCGCGAACAGCATGGTGCTGCCGAGCATCAGGAGGGCGGCGCGCGCGGGCGTGGACAGCGGCATGGCGGGACGGCTCCTTCTGCTCGCGACTCAACCCGGACCGGTACGGGCCGTGGTCGCCGCGGATGATCGCCGATGGCGCGGCAGGAGGTGATGCGCGTGCGGGTCCGCCTGCCTGTTCACGCCGGCCAGGCCGCGCCGACGATGCGTGGTTCCGGCTCCAGCGCGACGCCGAAGCGCGCCCGCACCGAATCGCGGATGCGCACGGCGAGTTCGAGCAGCTGCAGTCCGCTGGCGTCGCCGTGGTTCACCAGCACCAGCGCATGGCCCGCCGATACGCCGGCATCGCCGTCGCGATGGCCCTTCCAGCCACAGGCCTCGATCAGCCATGCGGCCGACAGTTTGCGGCGGCCGGGGTCGCCGGCGGGATACAACGGCAGGTCGGGGTGGTCGGCCAGCAGCGCCTGTGCCTGCACGGTGGCGACCAGCGGGTTCTTGAAGAAGCTGCCGGCATTGCCGATGCGGGCAGGGTCGGGCAGCTTGCGCCGGCGCAGGCGGATCACTGCCTCGCCCACGTCGGCCGGCGAGGGCGTGGTGATGCCCATCGCGGCAAGTTCCTCGCCGAGTCCCGCATAGCCCAGGCGCGGCTGCGCGTGCCGTGACAGCGCGAACTCCACCGCGGTGACGATCTCGCGGTCCGGTGCGCGCTTGAAGCGGCTGTCGCGGTAGGCGAAGGCGCAGGCGTCGTGGTCGAGCCGTGCCAGTGCGCCGTCGTCGCGATTGAACGCCTCGACCACGACGATGCGCTCGCCCACCTCGACGCCGTAGGCGCCGATGTTCTGGATCGGCGCGGCGCCGACCGTGCCGGGGATCAGCGCGAGATTCTCCAGCCCGCCGAGCCCCTGCGCCAGCGACCACATCACCAGCGCGTGCCATTCGACGCCGGCTTCGGCGCGCACCCGCACATGCGTGGGATCGGTGTCGTCGACGATGTCGATCCGCTGCCCGCACAGGCGCAGCAGGGTGCGGTCGGGATCGCCGGCGAACAGCAGGTTGCTGCCGCCGCCGAGCACCATCGCCGGCGTCGCGGCGTCGCCGAGCAGGCCGGATGCAAGCAGCCTGGGCAGGGCGTCGGCATCGGCCACCTCGACCAGCCGCGGGGCGCAGGCGTCGATGCCGAAGGTGTTCAGGCTGCGCAGCGGCACGCGCTGCAGCACACGGTGGCCGTGGGTCATCGTGCTCTCAGGCCGGGGGCAGGTTGCCGATGCTCGGGGCTTCCTTGCGCCGGCGGATTGCCGCCGCGCATTCGTGCACGAGCGCAGGACCGCGATAGACGAGACCCGTATAGAGCTGCACCAGCGATGCCCCGGCCGCGACCTTCTTCACCGCGTCGGCGCCGGTCATGATCCCGCCGACGCCGACCAGGGGGATCGAATCCGGCAGCCGCGTGCGCAGCATGCGCAGTACCGCGGTGGCCTTGTTCATCAGCGGCTCGCCGGACAGGCCGCCGGTCTCGCGGGCCAGCGCATGCTGCTGCACCGCGATGCGCGACACCGTGGTGTTGGTGGCGATCACGCCGTCCACCTGCAGTTCGCGCAGCACGCGGGCGGCGGCGTCGATGTCGTCGTCGGACAGGTCGGGCGCCACCTTCACCAGCATCGGTACCCGGCGGCCATGCTGCGCGCCGAAGCGCTCCTGGGCCTCGCGCAGGGTGCCGACCAGGCGTCGCAACGACTGCTCCTCCTGCAGTTCGCGCAGGCCCGCGGTATTGGGCGAGGAGATGTTGACGGTGATGTAGTCGGCCAGCGGATACACCCGCTCCATGCAGTACAGGTAGTCGTCGACCGCGGACTCGTTCGGGGTGTCCTTGTTCTTGCCGATGTTGATGCCCAGCAGGCCGCCCTGGCGCTTCGCACGCGACACGTTGGCGACCAGCGCCTCGACGCCGCCGTTGTTGAAGCCCAGCCGGTTGATGACCGCGTTGTGCTCCGGCAGCCGGAACATGCGCGGCTGCGGGTTGCCCGCCTGCGGCTTCGGCGTGACGGTGCCGACTTCGACGAAGCCGAAGCCCAGCGTGAGCAGTGCGTCGATGTGTTCGCCGTTCTTGTCGAGGCCCGCGGCGAGGCCGACCGGATTCGGAAAGCGCAGCCCGAACGCCGGCGTCGGCAGCGGTTTCACCTTGCGTGCGACCAGGCCGGTGGTGCCGGTCCGGTACGCCATGTCCAGCGCCGCGAGCCCCAGCCCATGCGCGCGTTCCGCATCGAAGGAGAACAGCAGGCGGCGGCCAAGCGGATACATGCGGCTCAGCGCTCCTGGGGCCGCGTGCGGGCGCGCGCGGAGGTGTCGAGGGTCGGCAGTGCGCGGAAGGTGGTCGGCACGGTCATGCCCACGCGGAGAGCCACGCCAGGCCGCCGAACACCAGCAGCATCAGCGCCACCAGCACGATGCCCAGCACGATGCCGAGCCATCCCAGCACCAGGCCGGCAATCGCCAGTCCGTCGCCTTCCAGGGTCTGCGGTGTGCGGCGGATCTCCGCACGCGCGATATGGCCGGTGACCACGGCCACGATCGCGCCGAGGCCGGGCAGCAGCGTCCAGCCGAGGATCCCGAACACCAGGCTCAGAACGGCCAGCACACTGGTCTGGCGGGGCATTGCATCCATGTCCGGCTCCTGCGGCGTGGCGGCCCGGGGAGGGCCGCCGTGGCCGTATCGTACTTCGGCTTGCGGCGGCCACCCCGGGTGCGGTCAGAGGTCGAACTTGATCCCCTGTGCCAGCGGCAGGTTGTTGGAGTAATTGATGGTGTTGGTCTGCCGGCGCATGTAGGCCCTCCAGGCGTCGGAGCCCGACTCACGGCCACCACCGGTTTCCTTCTCGCCGCCGAAGGCGCCGCCGATCTCCGCACCCGAGGTGCCGATGTTGACGTTGGCGATGCCGCAGTCCGAGCCCCAGGCGGACAGGAACTGCTCGGCCGAACGCAGGTCGGTGGTGAAGATCGACGACGACAGGCCCTGCGGCACGTCGTTCTGCATCGCGATCGCCTCGTTGAGGTCGCTGTACTTCATCACGTAGAGGATCGGCGCGAAGGTTTCGGTCTGCACCACCTCGGCATCGTTGGCGAGGCCGGTGATGATCGTGGGCAGCACGAAGTTGCCCTTGCGATCGGTCAGCGCCTTGCCGCCGGTGGCGACGGTGCCGCCGGATGCCTTGGCCTTCTCGATCGCGTCCAGGTAGGCCTGCACCGCGTCGGCGCTGTTGAGCGGGCCCATCAGGTTGGCGGGGTCGGTCGGATCGCCGATCTTCTTCTCCACCTGGCCGTAGGCCGACACCAGCTTCTCCAGCACGTCGTCATGGATCGACTCGTGGATGAAGACGCGGCGGGTGGTGGTGCAGCGCTGGCCGGCAGTGCCGACCGCGCCGAACACGATCGCCGGGATCGCCAGCTTCAGGTCGGCGGAAGCCTCCACGATCATCGCGTTGTTGCCGCCGAGCTCGAGCAGCGAACGGCCCATGCGGCGCGCGACGCGTTCGCCGACCTGGCGGCCGACCTTCGTGGAACCGGTGAAGCTGATCATCGCCACGCGCCGGTCGTCGACCATGCGCTCGGCCAGCGCGTTGTCGGTGTCGTTGAACAGGAAGAACAGGTCGGGGAAGCCGCCTTCGCGCAGCGCCTCGTTGCAGATGCGCATCGACGCGACCGCCGACAGCGGGGTCTTGCCCGACGGCTTCCAGATCGAGATGTCACCGCAGACCGCGGCCACGAACGAGTTCCAGGCCCACACCGCGACCGGGAAGTTGAACGCCGAGATGATCCCGACGATGCCCAGCGGATGCCACTGCTCGTACATGCGGTGGCCGGGGCGCTCGGAATGCATGGTCAGGCCGTAGAGCTGGCGCGACAGGCCAACGGCGAACTCGCCGATGTCGATCATCTCCTGCACTTCGCCGTCGCCTTCCGGCTTGGACTTGCCCATCTCCAGCGCGACCAGCGAGCCGAGCGCGTCCTTGTGCGTGCGCAGTGCTTCTGCGCAGAGGCGGATCGCCTCGCCACGGCGCGGGGCCGGCGTCCTGCGCCAGACCTTGAAGGCCTCCTGCGCGCGCGCAACGATCGTTTCGTACTGCTCGGGCGTGGTCGCGCTCACCCGTGCCAGCACGTCCCCGGTGGTGGGGTTGGTCGGCGACAGGGTGCCGGCGCCATCGCCCGTGGCCCATTCGCCGCCGCCGAGGAAGGTGCCGGATTCGCTTTCGCCGAGGCCGAGCGCGCTGAGGACGGGATGGGTCATGGAGTACTCCTGGAACGGGACATGGGGACACACGGCGCCAGGCAAGGCTGACGCGACGGCAGGATGCCGATGCGGATGGTGCTGGTGCCCCCGGCGCGATTCGAACGCACGACCTTCCCCTTAGGAGGGGGACGCTCTATCCAGCTGAGCTACGGGGGCTGCGCGGCGATTTTCTCACGCCCGGCCCATTTGCCCAAGCCGCAGCGTCCACGGCGTTTGCACGCCGCCTGTGGCCAGTTGGTCGCAACGCTGCCTGCAACAGCGCTGGATGCCACTTGCTGATGACGACCGATCTGCTCGACTACACCCGCAAGGTGATCATCTTCGTGGCCATCGTCGGCCTCGCGTTCGTCATTGCCAGGCTGTCGCATGTGCTGGTGCTGGTGTTCGGCGGCGTCGTGCTCGCGGCGGTATTGCTGACGTTGACCGGCCTGCTGCGCCGGCTGCTGCCAGTGCCGCACGGTGCCGCGCTGGCGGTGGTGCTGGTGCTGCTGATCGGTGGCCTGTCGATGCTGCTGGCGCTGTTCGGTACCCAGGCGGCGGGCGAGCTGGCCACGCTGATCGAGACCATGCCGGCGGCGGCACAGTCCTTCCAGGACTGGGTCGACACCACCCGCCTGGGCCCGATCATCCACGAACAGATCGACGCGCTGCGCGGCAATGTCAGCCGTCTGGTCGGAACGGCCGGGGCGATGGCGATGTCCCTGACCAGCGGCCTGCTGGAAGTGTTCCTGGTGCTCGTTGGCGGCATCTACATGGCCGCGCAGCCGCAGCTCTACCGCAAGGGCCTGCTGAAGCTGGTGCCGCGCCCGGTGCGCCTGACCACGGGCGAAGCGCTGGACGCCAGCGGGCGCGCGCTGCAGCTGTGGCTCGGCGGGCAGCTGGTCGCGATGCTGCTGGTGGGTGCGCTGACCGGCATCGCCCTGTGGATGCTGGGCGTGCCGGCGGCGTTCGCGCTCGCGCTGATCGCCTTCCTGCTCGACTTCGTGCCGATCATCGGCCCGATCGTGGCGGCCGTGCCCGGCGTCCTGCTTGGGTTCACCGTCAGCCCGAAGATCGGCCTGGCCACGCTGGCGGCATATATCGTCATCCAGCAGATCGAGAGCAACATCATCCAGCCGCTGATCCAGCAACGCGCGGTCGAGCTGCCACCGGCACTGCTGCTGTTCGCCCTGTTCGCCTTCGGCGCGCTGTACGGGCTGCCGGGCCTGCTGCTGGCCGCGCCGCTGACGGTGTTCGTCTACGTGCTGGTCAAGAAGCTCTACGTACGCGAGCTGCTGGATACGGAGACATCGGTGCCCGGCGAACCGGACGAGGGCAGCAGAGGCTGAAAAACAAAGGGCCCGGATCATGCGAACCGGGCCCTTCAGGGAGTTTGTGGTGGAGCCAGGGAGGATCGAACTCCCGACCTCGTCGTTGCGAACGACGCGCTCTCCCAGCTGAGCTATGACCCCACGGAAAACTTCAGCGACGGGCCATTATACGGAGCGGCTGGCGGCCGGCAAGGCGTCGCCGAGCAGCGGCGACAGCACCGGTTCGAGCTGTGCCCGCCGCCAGCCCGACAGCGCCTGCGGCCATTCGCCACGCTCCAGCAGCGCCTCCAGCCAGCGCCGCGACGCCAGCACGCCATCAGGCAGGCCGAGCTCCGCCGAGCGCGCGGCCACCGCATCCTGCAACCGCTTGAGGGCCTTGCGATCGACCTCCTCGGTGCGCGGGGGCGGCGCGTCGCCCTCGTCGGCCAGGGGAGTGTCCAGTGCCTGCTGGATCTGTGTCGCGAGCTTGCGCGGCGACTTCGGATGCCGGTCGAGCACGCGCTGCAGTTCGGCGGCGTCGCCCGGCGGGTCGCGGGCGAGCAGGGTGGCGAGGTCGTTGTCGAGCACCCAGTTGCGTGGACGGTCGCGCTCGCGGGCGAACTGCTCGCGCCAGCGCAGCAGGCGCAGCAGCCGGTGCTGCGCCGCGGGTTCCAGGTGCTGCGCCGCGCGCAACGACAGGTGCGGCCAGCGCTCGCCCTCGTCGTGGTCGGCCAGGCGCACCTGCCGGGCACAGTCCGCATCGAGCCACGCGCGGCGACCCAGCGCGGCCAGGCGCGCGTCGAGGTCCCGGTGCAATGCCGCGAGGTGGCGCACGTCGTCGGCGGCGTAGGCGAGCTGCGATTCGGACAGTGGGCGGCGCATCCAGTCCGAGCGCGTCTCGCCCTTGGGCAGGGCCTCCCCGTTGATCTCCTGCACCAGCTTCTGGTAGCCCAGGCCGGCGGCGATCCCGGCCATCGCCGCGGCGACCTGGGTATCGAACAGCGGCGTCGGCACCGCATCGCAGGCGTGCTTGAAGGCGATCAGGTCCTCGCCCGCGCTGTGCATCACCTTGAGCACCGCGGGGTCGAGCAGCAGCGGCCGCAGCGCGTCGGTCATGCCGGGGACGAGCGGGTCGACCAGCAGGATGTCGCCGTCGATCGCCAGCTGCACCAGCGCCAGTTGCGGCCAGTAGGTGCGCTCGCGGATGAATTCCGTATCCAGGCCGACGCTGGCTGGCGGATCGGCGAGGCGGGCGGTCAGGGTCTGTGGATCGTCGATCCACTGGATTCGGGGTTCAGGCATCGCGCCAGTGTAGGCCCTGAGGCGCATC
Organism: Luteimonas yindakuii; assembly: GCF_004803715.2. Classification (NCBI taxonomy): domain Bacteria; kingdom Pseudomonadati; phylum Pseudomonadota; class Gammaproteobacteria; order Lysobacterales; family Lysobacteraceae; genus Luteimonas; species Luteimonas yindakuii. The sequence continues at coordinate 1,795,268 of NZ_CP039383.2, read as the reverse complement.
TGCACGCGTGCCTGCAGGGACGCGGGAGATACTGCATGGCCCGTGACGTGCGATTGACCGCACCGCGGGCGCACCCTACCGTCCGCCGTCGTAAACCCCGCCAGGCCCCCGGAGCCCCGCTTGCGTCGTCGCCGCGTCCTTGTGATTCCACTGTTGCTGCTGGTGTGTGCCGCGTGCGCGCGCGACGCGGACACGCCACCCGCGGACGAGGCGGCGTCGCCGTCGGCGTCGGGCAGCGTCACCATCAGCGCGGACGAGGCGGGCGCGGCGGCATTGAGCTGGCAGCGCCCGCGGGTGGCGCTGGCGGAGGACGAGGAGGAGGTCGTACAGGCGCGCGCGCGTGCCGCCGAGGCGCTCGACACCGGCGACCTCTACGAAGGCGAGGACGCCGCGATCCCGCTCTACCTGGCACTGGTCGAGCGCGATCCCGACGACCGTGACGCCCGCCGTGGCCTCGATACCGCGCGCACGCGGCTGTTCGCGCTGGGCGACGAGGCGCTGGCCGGCAGCGGCGACGATCCCGATGCGCTGCGCAACGCCCACCGTGTCGCCGCCGTCGCGCGCGATGTCTGGCCGGGCGACGAGCACACCCAGGCCTACCTGCAGCGGCTCGACCGTGCCGACCGGTTGTGGGAACTCAACCGCACCGCGGAGGCCGACCTGGCGCAGGACCGGCTTGGCGAATCCGGCGAGGGCGCCTTGCCGAAACTGCGCGAGGCGCTGGAACTCGCACCCGGGCAGCCGCGCGCGATGCAGAACCTCGCCGCGGTCGAGAGCGCGCTGATCCGGCGCGCCGAAACGGCCGCCGTCAACGGCGATTTCGACAGCGCGGAGCAATGGCTCGGGCACGCCGGGCTGCTGCGCCCCGATATGGAAACCGTGCCCGATGCACGCGAGCGCATTTCGCGCATGCGCACGCTGCGCATCTCCCGCCTGCGCGACGAGGGCGTCGCGGCGTTGGCCGGGGACGATGGCATTGCCCAGGCGCGCGCACGGCTGGCAGAACTGCTGCGCATCGCCGAGCCGGGCGACCCGGCCGCAGTGGACCTGCGCGAGCGCATCGACCTGGCCGTGCACTACGGCCTGTTCCGCCCCGGCCAGGTGTTCACCGATGCGCTGGGCAGTGGCGGCCGCGGACCGCGCATGGTGGTGGTCCCGCATGGCGCCTTCACCATGGGCGCGCCGGAAGGCGAGCCCGGGTCGAGCGATGCCGAGCGCCCGCAGCGCAATGTCCGCTTCGAGCGCGGCTTCGCGATGGCGGTCACCGAGGTGACCGTCGGCGATTACCGGCGCTTCGTGAATGCCACCGGCTACCAGACGCGTTCGGCGCGGCGCGGTTTCTCCATGGTCTACGACGAACGCAGCGGCAATTTCATCCGCCGCAGCAACGTCGACTGGCGGCACGACCATCTTGGCGGGGCTGCGACCGACAACGCGCCGGTCCTGCATGTCAGCGCGGTGGATGCGACGGCATATGCCGACTGGCTGTCGGAGCAGGGCGGCCAGCGCTACCGGCTGCCCAGCGAAGCGGAGTTCGAATACGCGTTGCGCGCCGGTACCGAAACCGCGTTCGCGTGGGGCGATGCGGGCGACATCCCGGAGGGCGTCGCCAACCTGACCGGTGGCGAGGACCGGTCGCCGTCGGGTCGGCATTGGAGCAATGCGTTCCGCGGCTACGGTGACGGTTACTGGGGCCCGGCGCCCGCGGCGAGCTTCGCCGCCAACCGCTGGGGCGTGCACGATCTCGCCGGCAACGTCAGCGAGTGGGTCGCCGACTGCTGGCACGAGAACTACCGCCGGGCACCGACCGACGCCACGCCGTGGGTGAATCCAGGCTGCCGCACCCATGTCATCCGCGGTGGTTCCTGGGCCAGCGCGCCCGAACAGGCGCGTTCGGCGTGGCGCGCGCCAGCGCAGCGCGACACCACCAACGCACGCCTGGGCTTCCGCGTCGTGCGCGAACTCTGACCGTCCCGACGCCGTCACCACATCTTGCGCCGGCGGCGTGATACATCAGCCCGCAGCACGTGCCCAGGACGAGAGAAACGCATGCGACAGGACCCGTTTTCCCGCCAGTCGGACCCGCGCCGCCGCAGCCGCCGAGGCGGCGGCCTGCGCCTGTGGATCCTGCTGCTGTTCGCCGGTTACGGCGTCTACTACTACTTCTCCAACCAGGTCGAGGATCCCGTCACCGGGCAGAAGGTGCTGATCGACCGCAGCCTGTCGGCCGATGACGAGAAGGCGCTCGGCCTGGAGGCCTACCAGCAGATCCTGCAGCAGGAGCGACCGGTCGATCCTTCGCTGCCCATCGCTCGCGAGGTGCAGTCGATCGCCGATCGCCTGATCGCCAAGGTCGACGTGGTGGAAGCCGCTCTGGCCGCCGAGCACGGCATGCAGCCGACACGGTTCTCGCAGAGCTTCGACTGGGAGGTCAGCGTGATCGAGTCCGACCAGGCCAACGCCTTCTGCCTGCCCGGCGGCAAGATGGCGGTCTATACCGGCCTGGTGCCGGTGGCGCAGAACGAGGATGCGATGGCCGTGGTGATGGGCCATGAGATCGCCCATGCGCTGCTACGCCATGGCGCGCAACGCATGGCCCAACAAAGGTTGAGCCAGGTCGGGCAGATGGCCGGCGCGATGAGCGGCATGGACCCGCAACAGCAGCAGATGGTGATGGCGGCGATGGGCTATGGCTACCTGCTGCCCTACGCGCGCAAGCACGAAACCGAGGCCGACGAGGTCGGATTGATGCTGGCCGCCGCGGCCTGTTTCGATCCACGCGAGGCTGTGCCGCTGTGGGAGCGCATGGGCGAAGCATCGGGCGGGCAGGCGCAACCGGAGTTCTCGTCGACACACCCGAACCCGGGCACGCGCATCCAGAACCTGCAGTCGATGATGCCGCGCGCGCTCGAGTACCGGGAACGCTTCTGCGAACAGGCGATGTAGCGGTGCAACGTGCGCGGCCTCCGGACCGCGCAGCGTTTCAGAAGCTCATGAACAGGCCGCCGTTGACCGGCAGGTTGGCGCCGGTGATGAAGCCGGATTCCTCCGCCGCGAGGAATGCCACCGCACGCGCGATCTCGCCGGGTTCGCCCAGGCGGCCGACCGGCACCTTGCTGACGATGTCCTCGCGGATCGCTTCCGGCATCGCCGCCACCAGCGCGGTCGCGCAGTAACCCGGCGACACCGTATTGACGGTCACGCCCTTGCGCGCGACCTCGCGTGCCAGCGCCATGGTGAAACCGTGCATGCCGGCCTTGGCCGCGGAGTAGTTGGTCTGCCCGAACTGGCCCGTCTGGCCGTTCACCGAGGCGAGGTTGACGATGCGCCCGAAGCCGCGCGCCACCATGCCGTCCACCGCATGCCGGCACAGGTTGAAGACGCTGCCGAGGTTGACGTCGATCACGGCGTCCCACTGCACGCGATCCATCCTGCGCAGGGTGGTGTCGCGGGTGATGCCGGCGTTGTTGACGACGATATCGAGCGTGCCGTGGCGGGATTCGACTTCGGCGACGAAGGCCGCGCAGGCGTCGAAGTCGGACACGTCGAGCACCGCCGATTCCGCGTCCAGTCCCTGCATGGCCTGCTCGAACGCGGCACGGCGCTCGGGCGGACCCTCGAGGTCGGCGGCGATGACACGGCAACCGGCCTGCGCCAGCTGTCGACAGATGGCGGTGCCGATGCCGCCCAGGCCGCCGGTCACGACGGCCACGCGTTGTGGACTCATGCAATCAACTCGGGATCGAACGCACGCCGGCCTGATGCGGCGCGCGTTGTAACGGGATGGCGCGGCTCAGCGGCCGCGCTTGTCGTCGGGCTTGTCCTGGCCGGTGCCGGGCGCGCGGCCAACGCTGCCGACCAGGTTCTTCTGGAAGTCCTGCCACATTTCCAGGTTGCGCTCGGTGAGCTTGTTCATCATCGTCCACGGCGTCTGCCCGAGCAGTCCGCTCACCTGCTGGCGGAACTGGGTCTGCTGGTCGAGGAAGACCTGCATCGACCGCTCCAGATACGTGGCCATGAAACCCTGCAGCGGATCGCCGTAGAAACGGATGATCTGGCTGAGCAGCTGGGTGGAGAGGATCGGCTGACCCTCCTGCTCGTGCTCGGCGATGATCTGCAGCAACACCTGCCGGGTCAGGTCCTGTCCACTCTTGGCGTCGCGGACCTCGAAGTTCTCGCCATCCACGATCAGCTGGCGGACATCCTCGATCGTGATGTAGCTGGAAATCTCGGTGTCGTAGAGCCGGCGGTTCGGATACTTCTTGATGATGCGGAGGTCGCTCATGGGACCCTGTGGCCTGGCCGTGTTGCCACGCAGCATGGCCCAGCGCGTGGACCGGCGCAACCGACCACGCGTACGCGCGCCGGTTGCGCAGGCGTGCGCGATCACCAGCCCATGTACTGCCCGCCGTTGGCGGAAAGGTTGGCGCCGGTGATCCAGGCTGCTTCCTCCGGCAGGAAGAACGCCACCGCATAGGCGATCTCCTCGGGCGTGCCGAGGCGGCCGGTCGGAATCTGCGCAACGATCTTCTCGCGCACGGCCTCGGGCACCGCCATCACCATGTCGGTGCCGATATAGCCGGGCGACACCGTGTTGACGGTGATGCCGAAGCGCGCATTTTCCTGTGCCAGCGAGATGGTGAAGCCATGCATGCCGGCCTTTGCCGCTGCGTAGTTGGCCTGGCCGTACTGGCCCTTCTGCCCGTTGATCGAGCTGATCTGCACGATGCGGCCCCACTTGCGCTCGCGCATGCCTTCGATCACCGGCCGGGTGACGTTGAACACCGAGTTGAGGTTGGTGTCGATGACTTCGCGCCACTGCTGCGGGCTCATCTTGTGGAACGTCGTGTCGCGGGTGATGCCGGCGTTGTTGACGAGGATGTCCACCGGACCCAGCTCGCGCTCGACCTGCCGGACCATCGCCTCGCACTGCTCGGGCGAGGCGACGTCGCCCTGCGCAAGCACCACCTCATAGCCGGCGGAGCGCATGCGCTCCTGCCAGTCGCGTGCGCGACCCTCGTCGCGGTAGTTGGTGGCCACCCGATGCCCGGCGTCGTGCAGACGCTTGCAGATGGCAGTGCCGATACCGCCGGTTCCCCCGGTCACCAGGGCGACTCTTGCCGTCATCTCGTTTCTCCTTTGCCACAGGGGCGTGGGTGCGAGCCGATTCTAGGGCGCGTCCATGCCACCCGCGTTGTGCGATGCGGCGAGCGGGCCACGCGGCACCCGGGACGGATCGAAGGCCGTGGCCGCCATCGCCAGCCAGTGCTGCGGATCCCCGGTGGACGTGGCGAGCGCATGCTGGCCGAGCCGTTGCCACGCGCACGCCAAGGCCGCGACCGGATCGCGGTCGTCGAAGGGCAGGGCGTCCAGCGACTTCGACAGCTTGTGGCCGCGCGCATCGAGCAGCAGCGGCAGGTGCGCGTAGTGGGGGGTCGGCAGCCCGAGCCGTTGCTGCAATAGGATCTGGCGCGCGGTCGAGCCCAACAGGTCGGCGCCGCGCACGACGTCTGTCATGCCCTGCGCGGCGTCGTCGACGACCACCGCCAGCTGGTAGGCCCAGAAGCCATCGGCGCGGCGCAGCACGACATCGCCCGTGGTGGCATGCACGTCTTCGGCGACGTGGCCCTGGATGGCATCGTCGAAAGCGATATGGGTCCCCTCCGGGACGCGCAGCCGGATCGAAGGATCGCGCCGGCGCGCACCGGCAACGCAGCGGCGGTGGATGCCGTCGTGCGCGGCGAGGGCGCTCCGGCTGCAATGGCAGACGAAGGCGTCGCCCTGGTCGAGCAGGCGTTCCAGTGCCTGTGCGTACAGTGCGCCGCGCGTGCTCTGCCGCGCCACGGGCCCATCCGGATGCAGGCCCAGGCGGTGGAGACCGCGCAGCTGCGCATCGGCGGCGCCGGCGACCTCGCGTGGCGGGTCGATATCCTCGATGCGCACGTGCCACTCCCCACCGGCGCGGCGTGCGAACAGCCAGCTGCCAAGCGCGGCGAGCAGTGAACCCGCGTGGAGGGGTCCGGTCGGCGATGGCGCGAAGCGGCCGCGCGGCGGTGACGATGGGTGGGTGGGATGCATGCGTGTCGGGACAACCGTGGCTGACCGGTCCACTTGAATTCCTGCGGGCTGGCATTATGTCGGCAGCAACGCGGCCCGCGGTCGCGACACCCGAACTGGAACCAGCCCCGATGTTCAGCCGTATCGCCCTCTTCCTTGCAACCAACCTCGCCGTGCTCGCGCTTGTCAGCGTCGTCATGGCCATCTTCGGCATCGATCCGGCCACCAATGCGGGCCTGTTGATGTTCGCGGCGGTGTTCGGCTTCGGTGGCGCCTTCGTGTCGCTGGCGCTGTCGAAGTGGACCGCCAAGCGCAGCACCGGCGCGCACGTCATCACCCAGCCCGCCAACGAGAGCGAGCGCTGGCTGGTGGAGACCGTGCGCCGGCAGGCCGAGCAGGCCGGCATCGGCATGCCCGAAGTGGCGATCTATGACGCGCCGGAAATCAACGCCTTCGCCACCGGCGCCAGCCGCAACAACGCGCTGGTGGCGGTGTCGACCGGACTGTTGCGTTCGATGACCCGGGACGAGGCCGAGGCCGTGCTCGGCCATGAAGTCGCCCACGTCGCCAATGGCGACATGGTGACCATGGCCCTGCTGCAGGGCGTGCTCAACACCTTCGTGATCTTCCTGGCCCGCGTGGTCGGGCGCGCGGTCGACGGCTACCTCAGCGGCGGTCGCGACAACAGCGGCGGTGGGCTGGCGTACTTCGCCATCGTGTTCGTGCTGGACATGATCTTCGGCCTGTTCGCAAGCATGATCGCGATGTGGTTCTCGCGTCGCCGCGAGTTCCGCGCCGACGTCGGTGGCGCGCAGCTCGCCGGCCGGCAGAAGATGCTTGCCGCGCTCGAACGCCTGGGCCAGACCTACGGCCACAACACGCTGCCCAAGCAGATCGCCGCGTTCGGCATCAGCGGCGCGCTGGGTCACGGCCTGAAGCGTCTGCTGATGAGCCATCCGCCGCTGGAGGAGCGTATCCAGAGCCTGCGCAACGCCGACCTCGGCGAAAGCGACGGCGCCCGCCAGCGCGCGTTCTGACCTGCGTCCCGAACCAGGAAAAGCCCGCCGGATGGCGGGCTTTTTCGTTGCACGACCGATTATTCGAAGTCGTAGTTCATCTGCGGCCCCGGTTCGGCGAGGAACATGCCCTGCACGTAGTCGATGCCTGCCGAGAACAGGATCGACATGCTGGACGCGTCCTGCACCGACTCGGCGATGGTGCGGATGCCGAGCTCGCGGGCCTTGTTGGCGATCTCGCTGACCCGCCGCTGGTTGTCGGGGTTCTGCGTCAGCTCCTCGGTGAAGCTGCGGTCGAGCTTGAGCAGGTGCGGCTGCAGGTGCGCGAGCAGCTGGAACGAATCCAGGCCCACGCCGAAGTGCTCCAGCGCCAGCCGGCAGTCGTAGCGGCCGATCGCGGCGGCGAAGTCGCGGGTCGCCTTGAGGTGGGTGAACACCTTGGCCTCGGGCAGCTCCAGCACCAGGTACTCGCCCGGCACCTCGTGCTTCGTCAGCTGCTCGCCGATGTAGCGCACCAGGCTGTCGTCATGCAGCGAGGCCTGGCTGATCTTCACCAGCAGCGTGGTCGGCCTGCCGGCGCGCATGCGCTCGCCGATCCGCGCGATCGCCTGCCCGACCACGTGGTGGTCGATCTCCCACAACAGCCCGTGTTCCTCGGCGATGTGGAGGAAGGTCAACGGCGGGATGAGCTCGCCGTCGCCGGCATCGAGCCGCAGCAGCGTCTCGTACATCGCCCCGGTCTCGCCCTGCAGGTTGATCACCGGCTGGTAATGCAGCACGAAGCTGTCGCGGTCCAGGGCGTCGCGCAGCCGCTCGACCCAGGCCTGCATATGTTCCTCTTCCGCGCGGTCGGCCGCCGCCGGGTCGAAGATCTCGTAGCGGTTGCCACCCACCGCCAGCGACGACACCACGCCGGCATCGGCCTTGGCCAGCACCTGGCTGATGCTGGCGATCTTCTCGCCGATCTGCACGCCGCCGATGCTGGCGGTGACCACGCTGGAATGGGTGCCGATCTGGAACACGTCGGCGGTGAACGCGGCGAGGATCTTCTCGGCCAGGGCCACGGTGCGGGCGTGGTCGGCATCGCGCAGCAGCACCGCCAGCCGGTGCTCGGCGTAGCGCGCGGCCACCGCGTGGTCGCCGATCACCGCGCGCACGCGCTCGGCCAGGGCGGCCAGCATGTCGTCGGCCGAGTCCAGCCCGATCTCCTGCAGCAGGCGCTGGTAATGGTCGGGCTCGATCAGCAGCAGGCCGTGCTGGTGGTTGTCGGCGGCGGACCCCGCGACCGCGTCCTCGAGCAGGCGCAGGAACGTGGGACGGTTGAGCAGGCCGGTGACCTGGTCGCGCTTGCGCAGTTCCTCCACCTGGCGGGCCAGCTCCGGGTCGACCTCGGCGCGGCGGAAGATCACCTGCAGGCAGGGCTCGCCTTCGTACTGGGCAGGCGTGAACTCCATCGTGGCCGGGAAGGCATTGCCCTCGATGTCGCGCGCTTCCAGCTCGTAGTGCGGCGGTGGCGGCTCGCCCTTCGACAGGCCCTTCAGCAGCTGCTTGAAGTCTTCGACGTGCTGGGGGCCGACCATGTCCAGCAGCGACATTCCCTCGACGTCCTCGAACTCCTCGTAGCCGAACATTTCGAGGTAGGCCGCGTTGGCCCGGATATGCATGCCTTCGTGGACGTAGGCGATCGGTTCGCGCGAGGAATCGATCAGCGCATCGCAGCGGCGCTCGGTCTCGCGCACACGCGCCTCGAGCCGGCGCAGCGACCGCCGCGCCTCGAGGTCTGCCCACTCGCTGCGCACCAGCGACAGCAGCACCTGCGGTTTGTGGCGCGGCACGATCCGCCGCGCGCCGAGGGCGAGCGCATCGAGGAAGCCGGCCTCGTCGATGCTCTCGACCACCGCCATCAGCGGAATGTCCTTGCCGGTGGCCAGCACCCGCTGGGCGACCTCGGCCAGGGGCAGGGCGCCGGGGCGCTGGGCCGCGAGCACGAGATCGATCGGTTGGCCGCCGAGGGTCGCGTCGAGTTCCTCGAAAGTGGCCGGCCGCAATGGCCGGACGGCGATGCCCGCGTTGCGCAGGCCGCTGACGATCGCCTCGGCGTCCTCGACGCTGTCGTCGACGATCACCAGGCGCAGCGCGTTGTCCTGTCTTGCCATGCGTCCCTCCCCGGAAGCCCGAGGTTTATGCCACGGCCCGCCATGCGACGTCCATCGGTGCAGCGTCAGAGCGGGCGTTTGGAGCCATCACCCGCGACTTCGCGCACCAGCCGGGGTACCAGGTAACCCGGCAGGTGGTCGCGCAGCGCGGCGTGCAATGCCAGGGCGCGCGCGTCGTCGACCTCGAAGTGCGCGGCGCCGGCCACGCGATCCAGCTGGTGCAGGTAGTAGGGCAGCACGCCCGCCTCGAAGCCGCGCTCGCTCAGCGTGGCCAGGGCGTCCAGCGAATCGTTGACCCCGCGCAGCAGGACCGCCTGGTTGAGCAGGGTGGCGCCGGTGGCGCGCAGCCGCGCCATCGCCGTATCGACGTCGGTGTCGAACTCGTTGCTGTGGTTGGCATGGACGACGATCGTCACCGGCCAGGGCAGGGCGGCGAGCCAGGCGACCAGCTCGTCGTCGACACGCTCGGGCAGGACCACCGGCAGCCGCGTGTGGATGCGCAGGCGCCTCAGGTGCGCGAACGGGGCCAGCGCGCGGGTGAGTTCGGCAAGCTTGGTGGTGGCCAGCGACAGCGGGTCGCCGCCGGACAGGATCACCTCGTCGATACCCGGATCCGCGGCGATCGCGGAGACCGCATCACGCCAGCCGCCGGCCGCGGCGGTTTCCTCGGCATAGGGGAAATGACGGCGGAAGCAGTAACGGCAGTGCACCGCGCAGCTGCCGGTGGCGACCAGCAGGGCGCGGCCGCGGTACTTGCGGATCAGGCCACGACCGGCGCGGGCGGCGCCGTCGCCGACCGCATCCAGGTCGAACCCGGGTGCCGGGCGCAGTTCGTCATCCAGCGGCAGCACCTGACGCAGCAGGGGGTCGGCGGGATCGCCATGGCGCATGCGCGCCACGAAGCCGCGCGGCACCCGCAGCGGGAACTGCGCGCAGGCGGCGTCCGGCACGCGGGCGGCCAGCGCGTCCAGGCCGAGCAGGCCGAGCAGTTCGCGCGGATCGCGGACAGCGTCGCGCCAGGCCAACTGCCAGCGGCGCGGCTGCATGGAAAGGGAGGCTGCAGGTATCATGTCGGGCTCAGCGCGGCGCAGGTCGGCCGGGCGCAAACCGACATTCTATCTCCCGCGCAGGCGGGACCGCAGGAGCAGAGATGGCCAGCTACGGCATGAACGACGTCAAGAACGGGATGAAGATCCTGGTCAACAATGAGCCCGCGATCATCACCGACACCGAATACGTGAAGCCGGGCAAGGGCCAGGCGTTCACCCGGGTCAAGTACCGCATGATCAAGTCCGGCCGCGTGCAGGAAGTCACCATGAAGGCGACCGACTCGGTGGACGCCGCCGACGTCGTCGATACGGACATGCGCTACCTGTATGCCGATGGCGAGTACTGGCATTTCATGGATCCCGACAACTTCGAGCAGGTGCAGTCGGACAAGGCCGGCATGGGCGGCGCGGAAAAGTGGCTCAAGGGCGAGGAGGATTGCGTGGTGACGCTGTGGAACGGCACCCCGATCGCGGTGCAGCCGCCGAACTTCGTCGAGCTCAAGATCACCGAGACCGATCCTGGCGTGCGCGGCGACACCTCGGGCGGCGGCGGCAAGCCGGCGACCCTGGAAACCGGGGCGGTGGTGCGCGTGCCGCTGTTCGTCGGCCAGGACGAAGTGATCAAGGTGGACACCCGTTCCGGCGAGTACGTCAGCCGCGTCAAGTGACTGATCCGCAGCGACCGCGCAGCGGTGCGTAGCGGATCCGTCATCCCCGCGGAGGCGGGGCTCTCGACAGCCGTATGGCTGGTGATCCAGTGGCTTGACCGTTACGTTCGCAGCGATCGCGCAGCGTGCGTAGCGGATCAGGTCATCCCCGCGAACGCGGGGATCCAAGGACGTCGATTCCGGATCCCCACCTGACCCGATGTCATCGTCCATCGGTTCCTGCCTTTGCCGGGAACGATGGACCGCAAGTGGCGAGAACACCCATGACCCAGCCCACCCCCGAACGCGTCGACCTCCTGATCGAAGCCGGCTGGGTGGTGCCGGTCGAGCCGCATGGAGTGGTGCTCGAAGACCACGCCGTCGCCGTCCGCGACGGCGCCATCGTGGCGCTGCTGCCGATCGCCGAGGCGCGGGCGCGCTTCGAGGCGGCCGCGACGGTATCGCGCCCGGACGCCGCGCTGATGCCCGGTCTGGTCAACGCCCACACCCACAACCCGATGACGCTGCTGCGCGGCGTGGCCGATGACCTGCCGCTCAAGACCTGGCTGCAGGACCACATCTGGCCGATCGAAGCCGCGGTGATCGGCCCGGAGTTCGTCGCCGACGGGGTGACGCTGGCGATCGCCGAGATGCTTCGCGGTGGCACCACCTGCGTCAACGAGAACTATTTCTTTCCCGACGTGCAGGCCGCGGTCTACAAGCAGCACGGCTTCCGCGCCCGCGTCGGCCTGCCGGTGATCGACTTCCCGACCGCGTGGGCGAAGAGCGACGACGAATACTTCGCCCGTGCCGGCGAGGTGCACGACCAGTGGCGGGATGACCCGCTGGTCAGCACCGCGTTCGCGCCGCATGCCCCGTACACGGTGAGCGACGCCAATTTCGAACGCGTGCGGATGCTGTCCGACCAGCTCGACGTGCCAGTGCATCTGCACCTGCACGAGACCGCGCAGGAAGTGCAGCAGTCGCTGGATGAGCACGGGCAGCGTCCGATCGCGCGTCTCGACCGGCTGGGGCTGTTCAACGACCGCCTGATCGCGGTGCACATGACCCAACTCACCGAAGCCGAGATCCACCTGTGCCGCGAGCGTGGCGTCAGCGTCGTGCATTGCCCGGAATCCAACCTCAAGCTGGCCTCGGGGTTCTGCCCGGCCTGCGCGCTGGAGCGCGCGGGGGTGAACCTGGCGATCGGCACCGACGGCTGCGCCAGCAACAACGACCTCGACATGTTCGGTGAGACCCGCACCGCGGCGATCCTCGCCAAGGCGGTCGCGCAGGATGCCTCCGCGCTGGATGCCGCCACCGCATTGCGCGCGGCGACGCTGGGCGGCGCGCGTGCGATCGGGCTCGACCACCTGGTCGGTTCGATCGAACCCGGCAAGCAGGCGGACCTGGTCTGCGTGGACCTGTCCGCACTGGAAACCCAGCCCCTGCATCACGTGCACTCGCAGCTGGTCTACGCTACCGGCCGCCACCAGGTCAGCGATGTGTGGATTGCCGGGCGTGCGCGCCTGCGCTCCCGCGAGCTGGTGGATATCGACGCCGCGGCGCTGATCGCCAACGCGCGCCAGTGGCGCACCCGCATCGCCGCCCTCGGGCGCTGAGGCCGATGCAGCCGAGGAGTCCTGCAATGAACGCAACCGCAAGCAACTACCGCCAGTCCGAACTCGACAAGTTCGCCGCGCTCGCCAGCCGCTGGTGGGATCCGGACGGCCCGCAGAAGCCGTTGCATGCGCTCAACCCGGTGCGCCTCGGCTACGTCGCCGGGTGCGTGCCGCTTGCCGGCGCACGGGTGCTCGATGTCGGCTGCGGTGGCGGGCTGTTGAGCGAGGCGCTGGCCGGTGCCGGTGCCCGGGTGACCGCGATCGACCTCGCGCCGGAGCTGGTGCGGGTTGCGCAGCTGCATGCACGCGAGGCCGGCCTGGACATCGACTACCGGCAGCAGGCGGTCGAGGTGCTCGCCGAGGCCGAAGCCGGCAGCTTCGATGCGGTCACCTGCATGGAGATGCTCGAGCACGTGCCGAATCCCGGCGCGATCCTTGCAGCCTGCGCACGCTTGCTCAAGCCGGGTGGCCGGCTGTTCGTGTCCACCCTCAACCGCACGCCGGCCGCGTTCGCGCTGGCCATCGTCGGCGCCGAATACGTGGCGCGCCTGCTGCCGCGTGGCACCCACCGCTACGAGGATTTCATCCGTCCATCGGAACTCGCCGCCTGGCTGCGCGACTGCGGACTGGAGCTGGAGGACGTCAGCGGCATGATGTACGAGCCGTGGCGCAACCGCGCGCGGCTGGTGGCGCGCACGGAGGTCAACTACCTGGCCTGCGCGCGCAAGGCGGCCGCCTCGTGAGCGGGCAGGGTCGCTTTCCGCGCACGGTGCTGTTCGATCTCGACGGCACGCTGCTCTACAGCGCGCCCGACATGCTCGCCACGGTCAACCGCATGCGTGCGCAGCGTGACCGGCCACCGGTGGCGATGGAAGAACTGCGCCCGCACGTGTCCAAGGGTGCACGGGCGATGTCCGCGGCAGCGTTTCCCGATGCCGACCTCGCCGAGCGCCAGGACATGGTCCCGGAGTTCCTGTCGATCTACCGCGAGGAGCTCGGCCGCCACGGCGGGCCGTTCGACGACATCGCCGCGCTGCTCGAGGCGCTCGAGGCCGATGGCGTTATCTGGGGCGTGGTCACCAACAAACCCGAATACCTCGCCAGCGAAGTCCTGCGCGCGCTGGATTGGCAGTTCCGCTGCAAGGTGCTGATCGGCGGCGATTCGCTGGCAGAACGCAAGCCGCATCCGCTGCCGTTGCTGCATGCCGCGCAGACCCTGGGCGTGGAGCCGGCAGATTGCGTGTACGTGGGTGACGACGAGCGCGACATCGAGGCCGCGCGCGCGGCGGGCATGCCGTCGGTGGTGGCGCTGTGGGGCTACCGACTCGGCGACGACCTGCCGCAGGACTGGGGTGGCGACGTGATGGTCGAGCAGCCCGGGGATCTGCTGGATCCGGCGCGCTGGCCGCGTTGTGCCGTGCATGGCTGACGCCGAAGCAGCCATGAGCGACACCGACAACCGCGAGCCGCCGGAAACCTTTATCGCCAAGTTCCATGAGCGCTGGCCGGAGTGGGGCGTCGCCATCGCCTTCATCGCACCCTCCGAGCGGGCCGCGCTCGAAGCCTGGCTGGCCCTGCTGCAGGAATTCGCCGACGCCGCCTGGGGCGGCAGCCAGGCGGCGCCGGGGCTGGCCAAGCTGGCGTGGTGGCAGGACGAACTGCTGGGCTGGTCCCGCGGCGCGCGCCGGCATCCGCTTGCGCAGCGGCTGCGCTCACAGACGATCGACTGGCCAGCGCTGGGCCACGCGCTGAACGTGCTGCCCGCCACCCGCGAGGGTGCGGCTGACGGCGTCGCCAAGGCGCTGCAACCGCTCGCCGGAGCGCTGGCGCAGGCGGAAGCCCGGCTTGCCGGGCAGCCGGTCGGCCAGGACGACGCCGCGCTGCTGGGTGCGGTGCTGCTGGGCGAGCGGGCGTTGCGCCATGGCGATGCCGATGAAGCGCAGCGCGTACTCGCAACCTGGCCACGCCATCGCGGCGCCGGCAGCCGCGGGCGACGCATCCAGGCCGAACTGCTGCGGCGCCGTCTGCTGGCGCTGGCCGACCGCAAGGCGCCGCAGTCGCTGGCGGCATGGCGGGTGCTGCCACTGGCGTGGCGCGCGGTTCGCGGCTGATCGGCGCCGCAGGCGGCTCCTATCGCGGCGATTGGCCGCGGAACTCGCCACAACGCATCGTTGCGCGGGCAGCCAGACCCGCGCCGTTACACTAGGCGACCCCTCTGCCGCCCCGGTGATTCGTGACCCAGCGCCTTGCCCCCGTCCTGCCCGATGTCGCCGATGACGCCGCCTTTGCCGCGCGCGCGCTCGACTGGGTCGGCATGGATCGCATCGCTCTGCCGCTGCAGTTGCCGGCCGCGCATGGCGAGGCGGCATTGCAGGTGCCGGCGGAAGTCGACGTTGCGGTCGACCTGCGGCGGCCCGACACGCGCGGCATCCATATGTCGCGGCTGTACCTGCGCCTGCAGGACGCCTTCGCCGCGGAGCCGCTGACCCTGTCCAGCCTGCGCCGCATTCTCGACGACCTGGTCGAATCGCAGCGCGGCCTGTCGGGTTCGGCGCGTCTGGTGATCCGCTACGAGCACCTGCTGCGGCGTCGCGCGCTTGCCAGCGACAACGCCGGCTGGAAACGCTACCCGGTGCAGCTGGAAGCGACAGTCGCCGACGGCCGCTTCCGCGCGGTGCTGGGATTCTCGGTCGAGTACTCGAGCACCTGTCCGGCGTCGGCGGCGTTGTCGCGCCAGCTCAATGCTGCGCGCTTCACCACGGATTTCGCCGCCGCGCGTCCGCTATCGACCCAGGTGGTCGGCGAGTGGCTGGCCTCCGAACGCGGGCTTGCGGCCACGCCGCATGCGCAGCGCAGCCGTGCCGACGTGCGGGTCGAACTGCAGCCGTCGTTCGATGCCGGCCTGCCGGTGGAGGCCCTGGTGGATGCCCTCGAAGCCGCGCTCGGCACGCCGGTGCAGACCGCGGTCAAGCGTGAGGACGAGCAGGCCTTCGCCCGCCTCAACGCCGAAAACCTGATGTTCTGCGAGGACGCCGCGCGTCGCGTCGCCGCCGCCTTGGCAGCCGACGACCGCGTGGCGCGTTTCGAAGCGACGGTGTCGCACTTCGAAAGCCTGCACGCGCATGACGCGGTGGCGCGGGTGAGCGGTCCCTAGATTGTTCGCCGCGGATTTCGCGGATCCTTCCATCTGCCTCGCCGCCGGCTGGATGACCGCGTCGCCGCGCGCCGCGTCGGCGAACTGTGGTGTATGTCGGCCCCGGAATCAGGGCGCCCGTTCCAGCACCAGCTGCGGGTCGATGCGCACGTCGAACCAGCTCATCCCCCAGTGCAGGTGCGGCCCCGTCGCGCGACCCGTTGCCCCGACCGCGCCCAGCACCTGCCCCTGCTCCACACGGTCTCCCACCGCGACGTCGATGCGCGACATGTGGAGGAAGTTCGAGCTGATGCCGTGGCCGTGGTCGAGCAGGACCGTGCCGCCGGTGAGATAGAGGTCCGGCGCGGCAAAGGTGACGACGCCGGCGGCCGGTGCCCTGATCGGCGTCCCGGTGGGCGCGGCGATATCCATGCCCGAATGCGGCGAGCCGGGCCTGCCGTTGTAGACGCGGGCGCGGCCGAAGCGGCCACTGACGCGCCCGTCGACCGGGCGAAGGAAGGGCTGCGCGAAATCCGCGCGTGCATCGTCACGCACCCGCGCCGCCGACACCTGCGCCTGTTCGCGGCGGATGCGTTCGGCGATCGCCGGCGGCGGATCGACCGTCGCGGGCGGGACGCCGTCCACGCGCTGCAGCGGCCAGTCGCGCGCGTTGACCTGGATCGCGGCCGTGTGCCGGCTGCCATCCGGGCGGGTCACCGCGACCTGCACCGGGCCGGTTTCATCTCGGCCCACGCCCAGCACCACGCTGCCGTAGCCGGTCACGCGCAGGGTGCGGCCCGCATGGGTGACCTGGCTGCCCGGTGGCACCTTGCCGATCACCATCGCGCCCTGCTGCACGCTGTCGGGGAACACCACGCGCTCATCGGCGGCTGCGGCAATCGGGGCGATCGCCAATGCGGTGGCCAGCGTGCAGGCCAGGCGCAATGCAAGCCCGCCAACAGCCGCCATCAACGCGCGAACTCCAGGCGCTGCCCTGCAGGCGCGCCAGCCAGCTGCGCACCATCCCAGGCGAGCGTGCCATTGACCCATGTCGAGACGACGCGGCTGCGGAACGTGGTCCCTTCGAACGGCGACCAGCCGCACTTCGACAGCACCTGCTCGCGCCGCACCTGGAACGGGGTGTCCTCCACCATCACCAGGTCCGCCCAGTAGCCTTCGCGCAGGAAACCGCGCTCGCGCACGTCGAACAGTTGCGCCGGCGCATGCGCGAACTTGCGCACGACGGTGGCTATGTCGAAGTGGCCCTCGTGCACGCGCTCGAGCGCCGCCGACAGCGCGAACTGCACCAGCGGCAATCCCGACGGCGCGCGCAGGTAGGTCTGCTGCTTCTCGTCCCAGGTATGCGGGGCGTGGTCGGTGGCCAGCACGTCGATCAGGTCGTCGGCGATCGCCCGGCGCAGCGCATCACGGTCGGCGACGTCCTTGATCGCCGGGTTGCACTTGATCTGGTGGCCCAGGCGCGCGTAGTCGGGCCGCGCGAAGTGCAGGAAGTGCACGCAGGTCTCGGCGGTGATGCGCTTGCGCACGCGGCCGTCGGCATCCACCAGCGGGCCGCGCTCGAACAGCGCCAGCTCGTCGGCGGTGGAAATGTGCAGCACGTGCAGGCGGGTGTCGTGGCGGCGCGCCAGCTCCAGCGCCAGCCGGGTCGACTTGATGCAGGCCTCGCGCGAGCGGATGTCGGGATGGCACTCGGCCGGGATGTCGTCGCCGTACTTCGCGCGGAACTGCGCGAGCAGGGCATCGATCGTCGGCGTGTCCTCGCAGTGGGTGATGATCGGCACCGGGGTCTCGCGGAAGATGCCGTCCAGCGTCTCCGGGTTGTCGACCAGCATGTTGCCGGTCGATGCCCCCATGAACACCTTGATCCCGGGCGCCGTGACCGGATCGAGCCGGCGCACCGCGTCGAGGTTGTCGTTGCTGGCGCCCAGGTAGAAACCGAAATTGGCATGCGCACGGCCGGCGGCGCGGGCGTACTTGTCCGCCAGCGCGCCCGCATCCAGCGTTGGCGGGCTGGTATTGGGCATGTCCATGAAACTGGTGAGGCCGCCTGCCACCGCCGCCGCCGATTCGCTGGCGATGTCGGCCTTGTATTCCAGGCCGGGCTCGCGGAAGTGCACCTGGTCATCGATCATGCCGGGCATCAGCCAGCGGCCGGCGGCATCGACGACATGCTCGCCGTTGCGGGCGGACAGGCCACTGGCGATGCGCGCGATGCGCCCATCGCTGATGCGCAGGTCGGCTTCGGTGATCGTGCCTTCGTTGACCAGGCGCGCGTTGACGATGAGGGTGTCGGTCATGGATGCGGATCCGTGGGCGGCATCGGCACGGGGTCGTGCCCGCCAGGGTGCAGGGGATGACAGCGCGACAGGCGACGCATGGCCAGCCAGCTGCCCTTGAGCGCGCCGAAGCGGGCGATGGCGGTCATCGCGTACTCGGAACAGCTGGGGACGAACCGGCAGCGTGGTCCGAGCAGGGGGCTCAGCAGCCGCTTGTACAGGCGCAGGAGAAGGATGAGGAGGCGGTCGATCACAAGATGCATGCGGCGTGATGGTGGGTGGCGTGCTCGGTTGCCGCTGCCGCCGGGGCAGGGTATAACACCCCGCTTTCCCAATCCAAGGGAACGAAAGGACGGATCGACGTGGCAGCGAAGAAAACCGCGAAAAAGTCCGCCAACGCGGCGGCGAAGAAGGCCGTGAAAGCACCGGCGAAGAAGGCCGCGGCAAAGAAGGTCGCCGCCACGAAGGCTCCGGTGAAGAAGGCTCCGGCGAAGGCCGTAAAGAAGGCGCCGGTTGCCAAGAAGGCCGTTGCCAGTAAAGCAGTAGCGGTCAAGAAGGCTGCGCCCGCGAAGAAGGCCGCGCCGGCAAAGAAGACCGCGCCGGCAAAGAAGACCGCGACGAAGACCGCCACCAGGGCTCCGGCGAAGAAGGTCGCCAAGGTGCCGGCCGGCAGGACCACGGTGAAGAAGGCGGCGACGCCTGCCGTGGCGAGCAAGTCGGCCGGTGCCAAGAAGCCGATCGCCAAGGCGGCCAACGTCGCCCGCAAACTGGCCCCCGCCGCGGCCGTCAAGGCCGAAGCACCGGATACGTCGAAGACAACGGCGTCGAAGGGCGCCAACCGGAACACCGTGCCGACCGGCGCTCCCCAGGCCGCCAGCGCGGCCGCGAACCCGCGCCGCACGGGCAAGGTCGCAGTGGCTGTCGCCGCTCGCCCGACCCCCCCGGCGCCCAAGACGAAGTACAAGGTAGTGGACTACAAAACCGATCCCGAGACCGGCCGTCCCATCGTGCCGAACGGTTATCGCCCCTCCCGCGAGGAGGAATACATGAACCCGCTCCACCTCGAGTATTTCCGCCAGCGCCTTATGCAGTGGCGTGCGGACCTCGTGGAGGAATCCAAGCAGACCATCGAAAACCTCAAGGAAGAAGTGCGCGACGTCGGCGACGAGGCCGAGCGTGCCACCCGCGAGACCGAGAATTCGCTCGAACTGCGTACCCGCGACCGCTACCGCAAGCTGATCGGCAAGATCGACAGCACGCTCAAGCGTGTCGACTCGGGCGAGTACGGCTACAGCGTCGACTCGGGCGAGGAGATCGGGCTGGACCGCCTCGAGGCACGCCTGACCGCCGAGCGCACCATTGACGAGCAGGAGCGCTGGGAGCATCTGCAGAAGCAGATGGGCGACTGACCCACGCGCCTCACGCGTGACCCGGACAGGCCCCGCAGTGCGGGGCCTGTCCGTTTCCGGCATCCGGCCGGGCTCAGTCGCTCGCGTGCAGGTAGCGCGTCGCGAGGCTGCCCGGCAGCGACAGGCCTGCATCGATGTAGGTATCGAGTCGGCGTCGGTCCGGCTTGCGCAACTTGATCAACGCGGGGACGGCGTCGCCGGCCTTGCGCAGCAGCAGGCGTGCGCGCAGTGCATTGCGGTTCCAGCGGCTGGCGTGGTGATAGAAGAACGGCCCGTCCTCGGCCGCACCCAGGGCCATCCGGTAGCCGCCACGCGTCTGCATCACCACCTGTGCCGCGAGATGCATGCTCAGGTAGTGCGGAATCTCGATGTTCTGCCGCACCCGCCCGTAGAGATCCAGTGCAACGAGCCGGTGGATGTAGTCCTCGTTGCTGCCGGCGAGCACGTGGTGGGTGAACTCGTCATGCAGATCGACGATGAAGCGGCTGCCGGGCGGGGCCGCCATGCACCAGTTCTCCACCACCGGGAAACGCGCGTCCGTGGTGTAGCGGCGCAGGAAGTAGCCGACGAGATCCGCGCCCGTCGCGTGCTGCTCCTCCAGCACCCAGTCCAGCGGCCGGGTGACGATGCTGCTGGCATCGATCCAGATCCCGCCGTGGCGACGCAGCAGGTCGAGGCGGATCCAGTCCGAGCGCCGGATCGGGTCGCGCTCGAGGCCGGGGGGCAGGGCGTCGATCCAGTCGCCTAGGTTGCCATCGTCGAGGAGCCGCAGTTCGAAGCGGCCGGCGTGTTCGAGCCAGCTTTCAAGGCAGGCGCGCACGAGCGACGGCGGATGGGCGTCGTCCCAGTACGTCCATACGATGCGCGGGACCGCAGCGGTCGGCGGCGCTGGCACATCGCCGGTGACGGCGGGAATGTCGTGGCAGGTGAAGTGCTGCGGCGGGCAGGCTTCCAGTGCGGCCGGCCGCCAGCGGTGCCACTGGCGCACCATGCGGGCGAGGCCCAGTTCCATGCGGGTTCGTGGCAGTGGGAAGGCGACTGTCGGCATCCGGGCGCGCACGCGATGGGAACGCGGATGATATGCAGCCGTGGTGGCGTGCCGTGTGTGCGCTCAGTGGCCGCGTTCAGCTTCCAGTGGTCCGGCCTGCAGGTCGCGCAGGTCCAGCCGGCGCAGCCGTGGCGCACGCCATGCGGCAGCCAGCGCCACCGAAATGGTCACGCAGCCTCCCAGCACCACCGCGGGCACCAGCCCCAGCAACCGGGCCATCGAACCGGCATAGAACGCGCCGAGCTCGTTCGACGAACCCACGAACAACCCGTTGATCGACGACACCCGGCCGCGCATTTCATCCGGGGTCGCGAGTTGCAGGATGGTCGAGCGCATCACCACCGACACGCCATCGCAGACGCCGGACAGCAGCAGGAAGAACGCCGACAGCCAGAACAGCCGCGACAGCCCGAAGCCGATGATGCACAGGCCGAAGCACGCCACCGCGACCAGCAGGATGCGCCCGGCATTGCGCTGGATGGGATTGCGCGCCAGCCAGATGCCGACCGCCACCGCGCCCAGGGCCGGTGCCCCGCGCAGGATGCCCAGGCCCTCGGGGCCGTGGGCGAGGATGTCGTGGATGAACGCGGGCGCCAGCGAGATCGCGCCGCCGAACAGCACCGCGAACATGTCCAGCGCCAGCGCGCCCAGCAGGATCTGGTGGCCGAACACGAAGCGCGCGCCCTCGGCGATGCTGGAGAAGATCGGCGCGCGTTGCAGCACCGGTGCAGGCTCGGAAACGCGCATCCCCGCAAGCGCGACGACCACGCCGAGCGCCAGCACCGCGGCCGTGATGTAGGACGACGCCATCCCCGACCAGCCGACGAGCACGCCGCCGATCGCCGGGCCCAGCACCAGGGCCGACTGGAACACGATGCTGCCCAGGCTCGCACCGCGTACGAACTGCGCGCGCGGCAGCACGCGTGCGAACAAGGCGTTGTAGACCGGCCCCAGGAAGGCCCGCACCATGCCGGTGAGCACGACCGCGGCGTAGATCGCCCACACGCCGGCATCGATCACCCGGGTCGTGAGCAGTGCCAGCAGTACCGGGGTCAGCGCCAGCCCCACGCCGGCGGCCATGCCCAGCCGGCGCCGCGGCAGGTGGTCCACCAGGTAGCCCGCGAACGGCGCCACGCAGAAGTAGGGCAGCAGTTCGGCCAGGCCGATCAGCCCCAGCATCCACGGGTTGCGGGTGAGTTCGTAGACCTGCCAGCCGACGGTGACCGCGACGATCTGGTAGGACAGGATCGAGCAGAGGCGGAACGCCAGCAGCCGACGGAAACCGGGGTTGCGCAACGGCGCGGTGCGACTGCTGTCGTCGGCGCCAGCAGCCGGCGCGGCGGCGCTCACGCCAGTGCGCGGTGTGCGGCGTTGCGGATCTCGGCCAGCAGTGCGGCCAGCCCGTTGCTGCGCGTGGGCGAGAGATGCTTCGCCAGCCCGATCGAGGCGATGTAGTCCGGTTCGGTGGCGGCGATCTCCTGCGCGCTGCGGCCGGCATATACCCGCAGGGCGAGGAAGATCAGCCCGGAGACGATCGCCGAATCGCTGGTCGCGGCGAAATCCAGCCGCGACGCATCACCCGAGGGCACGATCCAGACCATCGACTGGCAGCCGTGCAGGCGGTGGTCCTCGGTCTTCAACGCATCGGGGAACGGCGGCAGCTTGCGACCCAGGTCGATCAGGTACTGGTAGCGTTCCGACCAGTCGCCGAAGAACGCGAACTCCTCGCGGATCGCCGCCTGCGCGTCGAGGGCGGTGGCTTCAAGGGGGAAGGCGGTGTCGGTCACGGTGTACTCGTCATTCCAGTGATGCCAGCGCGTGGCGGCGATCGCACGGGTGGCGGGTCGATCCGGCCCGGTCCCGGCGCACGTCGCGACGCTCCGCAAGCGCATCGGCTAGACGCGCTTGCGCACCCAGCGTACGCCCTGTGGCGTGTCCTCCAGCTGCACGCCCTCGGCGGCGAGCTGGTCGCGGAGGGCATCGGCGCGGGCGAAGTCGCGTGCCTGCTTGGCGGCCGTGCGCTCGTCCACCAGCGACTGGATGCGCGCGTCGTCGTCGCCGCCGGCGCCGCGGCCGAACCAGTCGGCCGGGTCCTGCTGCAGCAGGCCGAGCGCGAGCCCGGCGCCGAGCAGTTGCGCCTTCGCGTCAACGCGCGCCTCGCCGTCGGCCTTGCGCGCCTCGGCACCCAGACGGGCCAGTTCCGCCAGTGCCTGGGGTGTGTTGAGGTCGTCGTCGAGCGCAGCTTCGATGGCGTCGGGAATCCGCGCGGTCGCGTCGACGTCGGCGAGATCGCGCAGCGTGGCGTAGAGGCGCTCCAGCGTGCGCGCCGACTGCTCGACCAGCGCATCCGACCAGTCCAGCGGCTGCCGGTAGTGCGCCGACAGCAGCGCGTAGCGCAGCGCTTCGGCGGGATGCTGCTGCAGCAGGTCGCGGACCTTTTCGATATTGCCGACCGACTTCGACATCTTCGCGCCGGACAGCGTCAGCATGCCGTTGTGCAGCCAGAACCGGGCGAATGGGGCGCCCCCGTGGGCGCATTCGCTCTGCGCGATCTCGTTCTCGTGGTGCGGGAACTGCAAGTCGACGCCGCCGGCGTGGATGTCGATCGTCGTCCCGAGGTGGGCCGCGGCCATCGCCGAGCATTCGATATGCCAGCCCGGCCGGCCACGGCCCCAGGGCGACTCCCAACCCGGCAGGTCGTCGGTGGACGGCTTCCACAGCACGAAGTCGCCGGGGTCGCGCTTGTAGGGCGCGACCTCGACGCGGGCGCCGGCGCGCATGTCCTCGATGTCGCGGCGCGAGAGCTTTCCGTAGCCGTCGAAGCTCTGCACGGCGAACAGCACATGGCCCTCGGCCGCGTAGGCGTGCCCGTTGTCGATCAGCTGCCCGATCATGGCCACGATCTGCGGGATATGCGCGGTGGCTTCGGGCTCGACGTCGGGCGGGGCGACGCCGAGCGCCGCCATGTCCTCGCGGTAGGCGGCGGCAAAGCGGTCGGTGATCGCCGAAATCGGCACGCCCTGTTCGCGCGCGGCGGCGTTGATCTTGTCGTCGACGTCGGTGATGTTGCGCGCATAGCGCAGCCCGCCATGACGACGCCGCAGCAGCGCGGCCAGCACCCCGAACACCACCGGCCCGCGCGCGTTGCCGATATGCACGTAGTTGTAGACCGTGGGCCCGCACACATACATCGTGGGGCAGGCGGGATCCTGCGGCTGGAAGGCTTCGACGCGTCGGGTCAGGCTGTTGTGCAGGCGCAGGGTCATGGCATTGCAGGGCGGTAAACCGGCCATTCTACCGGCCCGGTCCGGCCCACGACAGCGAGGATTCAGGCCGCACACAGCGCCACGTCCTAAACTCCCTGAATTCGCGACTTTCCTGGTTTCCATGCCGCAGCCGCTCCCGCAAGCAACGTACCTGTGCGCCATCCTGGTGATGGTGGTGACGTCGTTGCCGGTTTCGGCGCAGAGCGTCCATGGCAACCAGCGCGCCCAGCGCGACGCGCAGATGGCCGCGCCGCCGCAGGAGAACGTGCGGATGGAGTACGCCCGCGTGCTGAGCGCCGAGCCGGTGTACCAGGTCCTTCGCGCCACCAGCATGGTGGAACGCTGCGACGCGTCCACGCCGGTGACCGGCGAGGGCGAGCGCCGCGGCATTTCCCGGGTGGTCGGTGCCGTCCGCGACGTGCTTGCCCCGGCCGAGGACGACGCGGAGCGCGCACGCGTGGCGGACAGCTGCCGCATGGTGCCGGTCGAGCGCGAGTTCCGCCGGCCGATCGGCTACGAAGTGGATTACGTCCACAAGGGCGTCAAATACCGCTCCCGGCTGCCGTACGACCCGGGCAACCGGGTGCGCGTACGGGTGTCGGTGACGCCCGTGGTCGGTACCGCGGCCGAATAGCGCCACTTGCTGCGCACGCCCCCGCGTGCGAGGATGCCGCCCCTCATGAACCCGCTTCGCGCCGACGCCGAGATCCTGACTTCCGCTTACATGGCGGCTGGCATGACCTCGCGCGCGCGTCGACCGGAAGCCCACCACTCCGCTGGGTAGCCGGTACTCGTTGCATTCGAGTTTCACCAGGACAGACCCAGCCCCAGCGCTGGGTTTTTTCGTTTTCGCACCACGCGCATGACGCGCAGGCGCCCGCAGCCGCTGCGGAGCGCACCACCTCCACCCGGACCACCACCGATGTCGATCAAGCACTTCCTCAACACCCAGGACTGGAGCCGCACGGAGCTGGACGCGCTGCTGGCCGACGCCGCGCGTTTCAAGCGCGAAAAGCTCGGTGACGCACTGAAGGGCCGCTCGATCGCGCTGGTGTTCTTCAACCCGTCGATGCGCACCCGTACCAGCTTCGAGCTCGGCGCGTTCCAGCTGGGCGGGCACGCCATCGTGCTGCAGCCCGGCAAGGATGCCTGGCCGATCGAATTCGACCTCGGCACGGTGATGGATGGCGATACCGAGGAGCACATCGCCGAGGTGGCGCGGGTGCTGGGGCGCTATGTCGACATGATCGGCGTGCGCGCGTTCCCGAAGTTCGTCGACTGGACCTACGACCGCCAGGACATCGTGCTGAAGTCGTTCGCCAAGTACTCGCCGGTGCCGGTGATCAACATGGAGACGATCACCCATCCCTGCCAGGAACTCGCGCATGCGCTGGCGTTGCAGGAGCACTTCGGCACCAGCGACCTGCGCGGGAAGAAGTACGTGCTGACCTGGACCTACCACCCGAAGCCGCTCAATACCGCCGTCGCCAACTCGGCGCTGACCATCACCACCCGGCTCGGCATGGACGTGACCCTGCTGTGCCCGACGCCCGAGTACATCCTCGACGAGCGCTACATGGACTGGGCGGAGGCCAACGTGGCCGAAAGCGGCGGCTCGCTTGCGGTCAGCCACGACATCGATGCCGCGTACGCAGGTGCGGACGTGGTCTATGCCAAGAGCTGGGGCGCGCTGCCGTACTTCGGCAACTGGGGCCCGGAACAGCCCATCCGCGAGCGGTTCAAGCACTTCATGGTCGACGAGCGCAAGATGGCGCTGACCAACAATGGCGTGTTCTCGCACTGCCTGCCGTTGCGCCGCAACGTCAAGGCCACCGATGCGGTGATGGACTCGCCCAACTGCATCGCCATCGATGAAGCCGAGAACCGCCTGCACGTGCAGAAGGCGGTGATGGCGGCGCTGGTCCGCCAGTAACCGCCCGCGCACAAGCGCCTCGTCCGATCGCATTCCTCCCCGTTTCGTCTTCCAGAGACTTCCCATGTCGCAGCAGCCCGCGTCTTCTTCCGACGGTTCCTCCATCAACACCGCGCCCGCGCAAAGCCGCGACATCGTGCTCGCCTTCTCGGGTGGTCTCGACACCAGCTTCTGCGTGCCCTACCTGCAGGAGCGCGGCTGGTCGGTGCATACGGTGTTCGCTGATACCGGCGGCGTGGATGCCGACGAACGCGCCTTCATCGAGAAGCGCGCGGAGGAACTGGGCGTTGCCAGCCACGTCACCGTCGATGGCGGTCCGGCGATCTGGAACGGCTTCGTCAAGCCGTTCGTGTGGGCGGGCGAGGGCTACCAGGGCCAGTACCCGCTGCT
This sequence comes from Luteimonas yindakuii, assembly GCF_004803715.2. Taxonomy (NCBI): domain Bacteria; kingdom Pseudomonadati; phylum Pseudomonadota; class Gammaproteobacteria; order Lysobacterales; family Lysobacteraceae; genus Luteimonas; species Luteimonas yindakuii. Next base: position 1,769,245 of record NZ_CP039383.2, on the reverse strand, counting down.
GGTGTCGGACCGTTACCTGATCGTCGATGCGGCGCTGAAGCGCGCGGCGGAACTCGGCACCAATGCCATCGCGCACGGCTGCACCGGCATGGGCAACGACCAGGTGCGCTTCGATCTCGCGATCAAGGCACAGGGCGACTACCGCATCGTGGCGCCGATCCGCGAGATCCAGAAGGAACACACGCAGACCCGCGCCTACGAGCAGAAGTATCTGGAGGAGCGCGGCTTCGGCGTGCGCGCCAAGCAGATGGCCTACACCATCAACGAGAACCTGCTCGGCGTGACCATGTCCGGCGGCGAGATCGACCGCTGGGAAGCGCCGGGCGAGGGTGCACGCGGCTGGTGCGCGCCGCGCAGTGCCTGGCCGGTGGAGCCGCTGACGGTGAAGCTGCGCTTCGTTGCCGGCGAGGCGGTGGAACTGGACGGCAAGCCGCTGCCGGGCGAGCAGATCCTGGCCAAGCTCAACACCCTGTTCGCGTCCTACGGCGTCGGTCGGGGCGTCTATACCGGCGACACCGTGATTGGCCTGAAGGGCCGCATCGTGTACGAGGCGCCGGGCCTGGTCGCGCTGCTGACCGCGCATCGCGCGCTGGAGGAAGCGGTGCTGTCCAAGCAGCAGAACCGCTTCAAGCCCGAGGTCGCGCGCAAGTGGGTGGAGCTGGTCTACGAAGGCTTCTTCCACGACCCGCTCAAGACCGACCTCGAGGCCTTCCTGGCCTCGGTACAGGCCAACGTCACCGGTGAAGTGACCCTGGAAACGCGTGGCGGCCGGGTCGACGCAGTGGCCATTGCGTCGGAGCACCTGCTGCACTCGCGCAACGCCACCTATGCGCAGTCCGCCGACTGGGGCGTCGAGGAGGCCGAGGGCTTCATCAAGCTGTTCGGCATGAGTTCGACGCTGTACGCGCAGGTCAACCGCTGAGCCGGCCACGCCATCGCCTCGCCGACAACCGCCACTGACGCCGCCACCGCCGCTGATCCGTTTCCGATGACCGAACTCCTCGACAGCACCCTGACCCACCTGGAACAGCTGGTGTCGTTCGACACCCGCAATCCGCCGCGTGCCATCGATACCGGCGGGATCTTCGGCTACATCCGTGCCCAGCTGCCGGATTTCCGGGTCGAAGTGACCGACCACGGCGATGGCGCGGTGTCGCTGTTCGCGGTGCGCGGGCAGCCGCAGGTGCTGTTCAACGTGCACCTGGACACGGTGCCCGACTCGCCGCACTGGACCGCGGACCCGCTGCGCCTGCGCGTGCGCGGCCGTCGCGCGATCGGGCTCGGAGCATGCGACATCAAGGGCGCGGCGGCCGGGTTGATCGCGGCCGCGCGGGCCACCCGTGGTGCAGCCGCCTTCCTGTTTACCAGCGACGAGGAAGCCAACGACCCGCGTGGCATCGCCGCATTCCTGGCCCGCGACCATGGCTTTGCCGAGGCTGTGATCGCGGAGCCGACGCGCTGCGAAGCGGTGCTGGCGCACCGTGGCATCAGTTCGGTGCGGCTGCAGTTCCGTGGTGCGGCGGGGCACGCGTCGGGCGCCAACGCGCTCGAGGCCAGTGCGCTGCACCAGGCGATGCGCTGGGGGGCGAGTGCGCTCGATTTCGTGGAATCGCAGGCACATCAGCGGTTCGGTGGGCTGACCGGCCTGCGCTTCAACGTCGGCCGCCTCGAAGGTGGCATCAAGGCCAATGTCATCGCTCCGCATGCCGAGGTGCGCTTCGGTTTCCGGCCACTGCCGTCGCAGGACATCGACGTGCTGCACAGCACGTTCGGCAGCTTCGTGACCACCGGGGCGCTCGACCGTTACGAGGAAACCTTCCGCGGCCCGCCACTGCCCGCAGGCAACGTGGCCGAGGCCGAGGAGCGCAGGCTGGAAGCGCGCGACCTTGCCGACGCGCTCGGCCTGCCGGTCGGCAACGCGGTGGATTTCTGGACCGAGGCCTCGCTGTTCTCGCAGGCCGGCATGACCGCGATCGTCTACGGACCAGGCGACATCGCCCAGGCCCACACCGCCGATGAGTGGGTGTCGCTGAGCGAACTCCAGACCTACGCGGAATCGATCGTGCGGATCCTGGGTGGCGCGGCCGGTTCTGTCGCGGATCCACGCCGATGAACGCCGGCGGCGGCCGACGGACCGCGGCCCGCCAGACACGCACGTAACACCCCTCCCGCGCGGGAGGAGTGGCCCCACCGCAACGCCGCACGTTCCCCGTTCGATCCGCGTCCGCACCGTAATCCGCAGCTGAAACCCGCACCCACCCGAACCGAGCCGATGCAAGCACATACCCAGACCCGCCAGACCATCGTCCGCCTGCTGTCGTCGATGGCGAGCGCGCGCGAGATCAGCCAGTACCTCAAGCGCTTCTCCCAGCTCGACGCCAAGCGCTTCGCGGTGGTGAAGGTGGGTGGCGCGGTGTTGCGCGACGACCTCGACGCGCTGACCTCGTCGCTGACCTTCCTGCAGCAGGTGGGCCTGAGCCCGATCGTCGTGCACGGCGCCGGCCCGCAGCTGGATGCGGAGCTGTCGGCCGCCGGCATCGAGAAGCACACCGTCAACGGCCTGCGCGTGACCACGCCGGAGTCGCTGGCGATCGTGCGTCGCGTGTTCCAGGCGTCCAACCTCGCGCTGGTGGAGGCGCTGCAGCAGTCGGGTGCGCGGGCGACCTCGATCACCGGCGGCGTGTTCGAGGCGGACTACCTCGACCGCGACACCTACGGGCTGGTGGGCGAGATCCGCAGGGTCAACCTGGCGCCGATCGAGGCCAGCCTGCAGGCCGGGTCGATCCCGGTCATCGCAAGCCTCGGTGAGACCAGTGGCGGGCAGATCCTCAACGTCAACGCCGATTTCTCCGCCAACGAGCTGGTGCGGGTGCTGCAGCCGTACAAGATCATCTTCCTCACCGGCACCGGCGGGTTGCTCGACGAGCAGGGCAGCGTGATCGACTCGATCAACCTGTCGACCGAGTACGAACACCTGATGGCGCAGGACTGGATCAGCGGCGGGATGCGGCTGAAGCTGGAGCAGATCAAGGGGCTGCTCGACGACCTGCCGCTGACCTCGTCGGTCTCCATCACCCGCCCGGATGATCTCGCCAAGGAGCTGTTCACCCACAAGGGCTCGGGCACGCTGGTGCGCCGCGGCGAGCGCGTGCTGCGTGCGACCGACTGGAGCGCCTTCGACCTCGACCGGCTGCGCACGCTGATCGAGTCGAGCTTCGGCCGCACGCTGGCGCCTGACTATTTCGAGCGCACCCGTCTGCTGCGCGCCTATGTCAGCGAGAACTACCGTGCCGCGGTCATCCTCACCGCTGAGGGCGACTACGTCTATCTCGACAAGTTCGCGGTGCTCGACGAGGCCCAGGGCGAGGGGCTGGGGCGCGCGGTGTGGCAGGTGATGCACGAGGAAACGCCGCAGCTGTTCTGGCGTTCGCGCCACGACAACCAGATCAATATCTTCTATTACGCGCAGTCCGACGGCTGCTACAAGCAGGATGCCTGGAAGGTGTTCTGGTACGGCACCGGCGATCTCGATGACATCCGCTATTTCGTCGACCATTGCGCGCAGCGCACGCCGACCCTCGTCGGCTGAGCGAAGGGAGTACGACATGAGCCAATCCGTACGTACCGTCGGCATCGTCGGCGCACGCGGCCATACCGGCGCGGAGCTGATCCGGCTGGTCCACGGCCATCCGTCGCTGGAGCTTGCCTTCGTCTCGTCGCGCGAACTCGACGGCCAGCGCGTGGACGCGCAGGTCGCCGGCTACGCCGGTGAGCTGCGCTACGGCAACTTCGGCGCCGATGCGGTGCCCGGGCAGGGCGCGGATGCGGTGGTGCTGGCGCTGCCAAACGGCAAGGCCGCGCCATTCGTCGCCGCGCTCGACCGCGATGCGCCGGAGACGGTGGTGGTCGACCTGTCGGCCGACTACCGCTTCGACGACAGCTGGTATTACGGGCTGCCCGAGCTCACCCGCGGGCGTTATGACGGCCAGCGCCGGATCAGCAACCCCGGCTGCTACGCCACCGCGATGCAGCTGGCGATCGCGCCGCTGCTGGGCCTGCTGGACGGTCCCGTGCAGGCCTTCGGCGTGTCCGGTTACTCCGGTGCCGGGACCACGCCATCGGACCGCAACAACATCGAGCTTCTGCGCGACAACCTGATGCCGTATGCGCTGGCCGGGCATATCCACGAGCGCGAGGTGACGCGCCAGCTGGCGACTGCGGTGGAATTCATGCCGCATGTCGCCGCACACTTCCGTGGCATCACACTGACCGTCAACGCGCACCTGTCGGCTCCGGTGGACGTGGACGCGCTTGCTGCGCGTTACCGCGACCGGTACGCGGACGAGCCTCTGGTGGAGATCGTCGATGCCGCACCGTGGGTGAGCGGCATCGCCGGGCACCATGGCGCACGGATCGGCGGCTTCACCGCGAGCGACGACGGCCGTCGCGTGGTGGTGGTCGCCACGCTGGACAACCTGCTCAAGGGTGCCGCCACCCAGGCGCTGCAGAACCTCAACCTCGCCTTCGGTCTCCCGGAGACCGCGGGCATTCCGCTCTAGGCACGGCACGCGCCGCTCCGCCCGGCAACAGGAACCCCAACGATGTCCGACCTCCTCTGGCAGAAACCCGGCGTCGCCGTCGACGCGCAGATCCAGGCCTTCCTCGCCGGCGACGATGTGCTGCTGGACCGCGAGTTCTTCCTGCACGATATCGCCGCCAGCCGCGCGCATGCGCAGGGCCTGCAGCGCATTGGCATCCTTTCTGCCGACGAACTGCAGGGGCTGGAAGCGGAACTCGACCAGCTCGCCGTGGACTTCGGCGGTGGTGACTTCATCCTCGATGCGCGCTACGAGGATGGTCATTCGGCAATCGAGGCGCGGCTGGTCGAGCGCCTCGGCGATGCCGGCAAGAAGGTCCACACCGGCCGCAGCCGTAACGACCAGGTGCTGGTCGCCACGCGCCTGTGGCTGAAGGAGAAGCTGGCCCGCGTGGCCGCGCTTTCGCAGCAGACCGCCCGCATTGCGCTCGACCGCGCGCAGGCCGAAAAGGACCTGCCGCTGCCCGGCTACACCCACCTGCAGCGTGCGGTGGTGTCGTCGGCGGGGATGTGGTGGGCCGGCTGGGCGGAGGCGTTCATCGACGACGCCCGGCGTGCGCTCGACACGCTGGCGCTGGTCGACGCCAATCCGCTCGGCACTGCCGCCGGTTACGGCGTGAACCTGCCGCTGGACCGCGAGCACACCACCGCCGCGCTCGGCTTTTCACGCATGCAGGTCAGCCCGATCTACGCGCAGCTTTCGCGCGGCAAGTTCGAACTGGCCGCCCTGGAAGCCCTCGGCTCGGCCACCCTCGACCTGCGCCGCCTTGCATGGGACCTGTCGCTGTTCACCGCGGCCGAATTCGGCTTCGTGGCCCTGCCGGCGCAGTACACCACCGGCAGTTCGATCATGCCGAACAAGCGCAACCCCGACGTCGTCGAACTGATGCGCGCCACCCACGCCAGCGTGGCCGCCGCGCGCACCGAGATCGAACAGCTGCTGTCGCTGCCCTCCGGCTACCACCGCGACCTGCAGGCGTCCAAGGGCGCGATCTTCCACGGCTTCGGTCGCGGCCTGGCCGCGCTGGAGCTGCTGCCGGCGCTGCTGTCCAACCTCGAATGGAAGCCCGGCGGCATGCGCGCGGCGATGGATGCGGGCATGTATGCCACCGACGTGGCGGTGGAGCAGGCCGCCTCCGGGGTGCCGTTCCGCGATGCCTACCGCGCGGCGGCGGCATCGATGGAGCAGGCGGGGGAGGGACGCACGCCGGAAGCCAGCCTGGCCGCGCGCGTCTCGCCCGGGGCGGCGGCGAACCTGCGGCTGGACGAATTGCGCGCGCGGCTGGACGCGCTGGAGGTGCCGGGCAGGGTCGCGCACGGCTGAGTGCGCCATGCGGGGCCTCGTCCGGATGTCGCCGGGCTTCCGGATTGCGACCGTCGGCTTCGCCGCGCGACGCTCGCGCGATTCGACCCATACCGGCCGGGGGCTGTGTGGCAGGCACCTTCTCCGGAGGAAGGTGGTGCGGGGGACCGGATGCGGGGCTCTGCCGCCGCCGCGCCGCTAGCCGCAGACCTGCTCGGCCACCGCCTCCATCGTGCTGCCCTGGCGGATCGGCTCCATCCGCGGTGCGTCGTACGCCTGGCGCCGCAGCACCCGGCCCGAGGCATCGTGATACCCGGACTCCAGCACGCCACTGCTGCGTGTCCCGCAATCGACCCGCGTCAGTGTCACCGCCTGGTGTGCGACCTGGCCGGCAACCACGCGCCCGGCGTCGGGCCCGAACAGATAGCGCACCCACACCTGCACCTGCTCGCCGCTGCCGCTGATGGCGTCGGCGTCGATCTCGACCACGGTTTCGCCCGGTGTGGTGGCCACATGCAGCCAGCGCGCCGCCTGGGCCGTGTGCGCCACGGTGACCAGCAGGGCCAGCGATGCAAGCAGGGGCGGCAGTCGCGTCATCGTTCGCACCAGGATGAAATACGCCGAGTCTAGGCCGCGGCCACGGCGGCACAACCCGGGCGCGCCCGGGCCGGCTCAACTTCAGCGGTGGGCGGCCGATAGCCGAGGGCCTGCCGCCATGCGGCGACTCCGCCGCCACGCACTGGCCATCGCCATGCCCGATCCCGCCAACAGCACCCGCAGCCGCCCCGGCAGCGCCATGTCCACGCGGCGCGCCGAGCCCATCGGCAGCACCGAGCTGCGTGCGCTGTTCGCCCCGGCCGACCAGCCGCCGCTGCTGCTGGCCGCATTCGCCGATGGCATGGCCGGGCTGCATGACGAACTCGGCGATATGGGGCGCTACCTGCAGGCGGCCTGCGCGGCCGGGGACTGGGTCGGCTACGGCCGTTCGATGCGGCAGCTGATCGACAAGTACATCCGCTGCATCGAACTGGAACCGGCGTCGGCCACCGATGCCGAGCGCCTGCGCGAAGCACTGCGGCAGGTGCTGGGCGTGGCGATGGGTGCGTTGCTGCAGCGGGCGCCCGCTCTTGCCGAGGAATCCGGGGCGCTCGCCACCCGCGTGCGCGAATGGCGCCCCGGGCAGGATCTCGGCGCGCTGACACGGCAGCTGGCCGGCCTGTGCACGCGCGTGGGCCTGTACGCGGAAGACGCCGACGAGCAATTGGCGATGCTGGTGGGCCTGTTCGAGCTGCTGCTGGAGAACATCGGCGAACTGCTCGACGAGCGCAGCTGGCTGCACGGGCAGATCACCCGCGTGCGCGGGCTGCTCGGCGGGCCGATGGACCGGCAGTCGCTGCAGTCGGCCCGCGCCGAATTGCGGGACGTGATCTACCGCCAGGGGCTGCTGCGACAGGGCATTGCCGATTCGCGCAGCGCGATGAAGGACATGATGGCCGCCTTCGTGGAGCGGCTGGACGGCATGGCGGTGGACACCGGCGAGTTCCACGACCGCATCACCCGCCACGCGCTGCGCGTGCGCGAGGCGCGCAGCATCACCGACCTCCAGCACATGCTCGACGACGTGCTGGTCGACACCGCCCGCGTGCAGGCGCAGGCCCTGCGTGCCCGCGACGACCTGCTCGCCGCTCGCCATGAAGTCGAGGCGCGCGAACGGCATATCCAGCAGCTGGAACAGAAACTGCGCGACGCCGCCGGCAAGGCCCGCGAGGACCAGCTGACCGGCTGCCTCAACCGTCGCGGGTTCGAGGAGCGCTTCGACGCCGTTGCCGCGGCCGCACACGATGGCCGCCCGCTGTGCCTGGCCATGCTCGACCTCGACGATTTCCGGGCACTCAATGCCGCCCATGGCCATCTCGGCGGCGATGCCGCCCTGCGCCACGTGGTGGAGGTCGCGCGCCTGACCCTGCGTGCCAGCGATGTCATCGCGCGCTTCGGTGGCGAGGAATTCGTGGTGCTGATGCCGGAGACGCCCCTGCCGGAGGCACTGGCCGCGCTGGCCCGGCTGCGCACCGTGCTGCAACACCGCGCACTGCAGCACGAGGGTGCGCGGATCACCATCGCCTTCAGCGCCGGTGTCGCGCTGTCGGCGCCGGGCGAGGCGCTGGATGCCCTGCTCAAGCGCGCCGACCTCGCCATGTACCAGGCCAAGCGCGCGGGCAAGGACCGGAGCATCGCCGCCGACGACGCACCCGGTCCCGGGCCCGGACGCACCTGAGAGTCGGCCCCCGCGCCGGTTCCACGAGATCGCGGGCAGTCAGCCCGCGGTATCCACCCCTGTCGGATTCGCATCCTGGTCCAGCGCGACCCGGGTGATGCGACCGCTGCGCATCCTGGCGGCCAGCGCCGCGCTGACGCCCAGCCCGGCGCTCACGGTGTCGGCGTGCACCTCGGAGCGGCGCTGTCGCCGGTCTTTCTTCGAGAACCGGATGCGGTTGTATTCCGCCCAGCCGATCAGCAACACGCCACACCCGAGCGCGATCGCGGGTACCCACAGCAGCAGGAAGGCGTCCACTTCGTGCTGTTTCAGGTAGATGTGGGAATACGCAGTCCGCACGCCCGCGTACCAGGCCACCGCGGTGAGCAGCGGCAACCACAGCGAAGCGTAGACGGCCCAGGCGGCGGCGGTGAGTGCGCTGGAGGCGACCTGTCTTCCGCGGCTGCGCTGCCGGCGGTGGTCGATGATGGGAGGCGTCATGCGGTCACTCCCCGGTCCGGGCTGACCCAGGCCGCGCGCCGTGGCCGATGCAGGAGTGTGCGCGGAAGCGCGACGACCGCGGTCAGCATGCCCAGCATCCAGAACGCGATGGGGTACCAGATCACCCAGTAGAAGTGGCGGCCCATCTTCTCTTCGTAGCGGCGCTCGATCATCAGGCTGGTGGCGAACTGCAGCATGCATACCGTCGCCAGCATCACCCCGTGCCACCGCGGCAGGATGCTCTCCACGTGCCAGGCCGGCGGCAGCTGGACGAACTGGCCCACCAGCCAGAGCACGATGATCGCCAGCATGATGTAGGCCCACGTCAGGCTCAGCATGTACTCGGCCAGCACACCCCACAGGCGGCGCTTCTTCCAGGCAAGGACATTGCGGCCATGGTCCAACAGGACCTCGACGCCGCCACAGGCCCAGCGCAACCGCTGCGACCACAGTCCGCGAATGGTTTCCGGCATCAGGATCCAGCACATCGCGTTGGGCTCGTAGCGGATGTCCCAGCCGGCGAGCTGGAGCCGCCAGGAGATGTCGATGTCCTCGGTGACCATGCGGTCGGACCAGAAGCCGACCTCGTGCAGTGCGGTGCGGCGGAACGCGCAGATCACTCCCGACACGGTGAACAGCCGGCCATAGGTGCGCTGCGCGCGCTTGATCAGCCCGATGATCGCGGAGTACTCGCCGATCTGCATGCGGCCCATCAGCGTGGTGCGGTTGCGGATGCGTGGATTGCCGGTCACCGCGCCGACCCGTGGTCCGCTGACGAGATGGCCGACCATCCAGCGCACGGCGTGCGGATCGGCCGTCGCGTCGGAGTCCACGCACACCAGGTAATCGGACCGGGCCGCAAGCGTGCCCATCCGCAGCGCATTGGCCTTGCCCTGGTTGCGCGACATGTGCACCACCCGCAGGCGCGGGTGTTCGGCCACCAGCGCATCGAGCAGCTCCGGCGTGCGGTCGTCGCTGCCGTCGTTGATGGCGATGATCTCGAAGTCCGGGTACTCCTGTGCGCTCAGCGCCTGGATGGTCTCGGCGATATGCGCTTCCTCGTTGAAGCAGGGCACCAGGATCGACACGAACGGCGTATCGGCCATCGGCGGTGGCGCATCGTGCAGTGGACGTTTGCGTTCGCGGCGCAGGTAGTAGTACAGGCCGCCGGTCATCCAGAAGCAGGCCATGACGATCGGGTAGAAGAACGCGAAGTTGAACAGCCAGCGCGCCCACGGCAGGGAAGTCATGTCCATCCTCAGCGCTCCAGGTAGGGGAATTCGCGCGCGGACACTGCCTCGCGCGAGTCGGGTAATGGCGGGTGTGCACCGACGAAATCGTCGGGGTAGTAGCCGAGGTGGCGGATGCCGGCTGCGAGCAGCAGCCGGGTCTGTGCACGCAGGGTTTCGCCGTGCAGCGGCGCGGGAAGCCGCCAGTCCACGGTCTGCAGCTCGAACAGGGTCCCCTCGGCGCCACCCGGCGTCGCCACCACCGTGGCCGCGAGCCTGCGCAGCCAGGCCTCGGGATCGGCGGCGTCCTCGAGCTGCGGCATCGCCATCAGCGCGGTGTAGTCGTAGGCGGCGAGGAAGGGCTCCAGGCGCTGCGCGAACCACGCTTCAGACCCGGGCTCGAGCACCGGCCGCGCGAACAGGTTGCGCGCGGTGGCGAGCTTCGGCCGCCAGCGTTCCGCGGCGCTCTGCAAGGCAAGCGTGAAATCGATCAGGCCGCGGGTCCGCGCAGCGGCAACGCCGCCACCGTAATCGGGAATCTCGTCGTCGCGCAGGTAGGCATCGTCGTGGAACAGCAGGCCGTCGAAATGGCTGCTGGTGGCCAGTTCGGCATAGATGGCGGACACCACCTCGAGGGTGCGCGGGTCGCCCGGGTCCAGCCGCGGGATCTCGTCGGCGCCGGTGGCCCGGATCTGCAGTTCTTGCAGCAGCGCGGTGTCGGCGAGCTCGAAGCCGAGCACCGGCATCCACGCGAACACACGGACCTGCGCACGCGTGCGCAGCTGCCAGGCCACCCGGTTGAACAGGTCGGCGCGTACCGGCATGTGCCGGCTCGGGAAATACACCGCTTCCGCGGCCCCGTCGCCGTCGGGATCGGAGAACGCCTGCAGGAACACGTGGCTGGGGCGGATGTCATGGATGCGCTGCACCAGCGCGTCGACGTTACGGACCACCTGCGCCGGGTCGTCGTCGTACACATGGTCCAGGTCCACCTGGATCGCGCGCACGCCGTCCAGCGACAGGTCGCGACGCAGTTCGCCGGCGAAGTCGCGCACGTCGGGGTTCCGGTACACCAGCAGGCGCGCCAGGCTCGCAAGCGAGGTCTGTTCCACACCCTGCTCACCCTGCAGCCCGAGGTCGGCCCCCTGCGCGCGACCTTCGAGATCGAAGGACAGCGTCATGCCGAGGTCGCGGGCGATGCCGTTGGCGACGTCGTTGTAGGCGGCATAGGGCCAGACGACCACCTGCGGCGCCTGTCCGACATGGCGCGCGATGAGATCGCGGCTGGTCCGCAGGTCGGCCTCGATGCGGGCATGCCAGGCCTCGGCGGTTTCGTAGCCGTCGCGTGGCGACCAGATCCGCGTCACCGCGGCAGGAATCTGGTTGCCGAACGGGTTGCCATCGACGCCGCGATGCAGGTCGTGGCTGTGCGATGCGATCTCCACCAGGCCGCTGTCGTGCATCTCGCGCAACTGGGCCCAGGTCAGGAAGTCGTCGCCGGTGTAGTCGCGCGGCCCGTAGCGCACCGCCTGTCCCTCCGGCAGTTCGACCCAGGACGTCACCGGCGCCACCAGTGCCGGCCAGCCATATGCACGCAGCAGCGGAAAGACATGGGTGTAGACGCTGCGCAGCCCGTCGTCGAACGTGAGCAGCACGGCCTTGTCGGGCAACGTGCCACTCCCGGCACGCGCGTCGATCACCGCCTGCGCGCTCACCGCCTGGTAACCGTGGGCACGCAACCAGTCGAGGTGCTGGGCGAAATTGCCGGTCGACACCGCATGCGGATCCGGGTCGCCCTTAGGGGCGACGTCGTCGCGGATGTCGTGATAGCTGAGCACCAGCAACGAGCCGCGCGCCGGCGTCGAACAGAGGAGCAGGCCCAGCATCAGGGCGGCGATCCAGTGGAGCTTCATCGGGCGGTTCCCCAGTGCAGTGCGACGTCAAGGGCGATGCGTTGCTCGCGCACGCCGTCATAGACCGGCCGCGACCAGGCGATGCCGTATTCGAACTGGCGGCCGTCGCGGCGCCACAGATGGCGATAGGCCACCGCAGGCACCCAATGGGTACCTGCATCGCGTTGCCAGTACGGCCCGGCCGCGAGTTCCAGCCGCTGCTGGAACGCGGTCTCGTAGCGCCGCCAGGCGATATGGTCCAGGCGGACACCGACCGTTGCCGAGGCATCGCGCTCCGGGTTGAAGTAGCCGGCCGCGCTGCCGCGCGAGCCGCGGCCGGCATAGGCCGACGCGAGCCCGTCCACCAGCAGGTGCGGCCGCGACAGCAGGCGACGGGCCAGGTTCGTGCCAAACAGGTCGCGGGTGTTGCCATCGTCATAACGCAGCCGCATCAGCCGCGCATCCACGGCGAAGGTGTCGCTGGGCGCATGCGAGAGCGAGAGGCTGGCGGCATCGGCCGCGATGCCGAGCCGACGGGCCTGCAGCGAGGTGTCGCGGGCATTGCGCGCAACCGTGGCACCGGCACGCCAGGCATCGTTGAAGCGCCAGTCGGCGCCAAGCGTCCACGTCGCGCCGCCGGAGGACACCGTGCCGCTGCTCCCGCCCAGCGTGGCCCAGGCGCCGAGCCGGTCGTGCCGGTACCAGCCGCCCACGCCGGCCGCGCGGTGGCGTATGCGGCCATCGTCGAAGTCGGCCTGGTCCTGATGGGCGAACACGCCGACCCGCCAGCGGTCGTCGAGCAGTGGCGAGCGCACCTGCAACGACCAGCCGCGGTCGCGGGTGCCCAGCGGCGACAGGGAGGTGCCTGCCGAGCGCTGGTCGCTGCGGCCGTGATGGGCGAGGAGGGTCGCCTGTATTCCGCGATGGTGGCGGAGGTCGCGTTCGACACGTTCGAGCCGCGGATCCTCCGGATGGGTCTGCTGCAGGTCCGCAAGTGCAACCCGGGCGGCGCCGACGCGGTCCAGCGAGGTCAGCGCCGACACCCGGCCGGCCATCGCGTCGCGATCGTACGGGTCGAGCGTCAACGCCATCCCGTACCGCTCCAGCGCCGCTGCCGGGCGCATGCGGCGCGACTGCACCGAGCCGACAGCGCCCTGCAGGCCGGCATTGGCCGGGCCAATGGCGGCCAGTGCCTGCAGCATCTCTTCCGCGCGCGCGTTGTCGTTGGCGTAGGAGTGGGCAAGCGCATGGTTGAGATCGGCGCTGTAGCGGTCCCAGTTCTCGTAACCGGTGACCGCACCGGGATGCCGCGGCCATGCCTCCTGTGACGCGGCCAGCGTTGCGAACAGCGGCAGCGCACGGTCGAAGCGTTCGGCCTCGATGAGCGCGTAGCCGAGCAGGATGCGTGCGTTGACGTCCTGCGGTGCGTGGGCGATCGCGGCCTCGAGCAGCGGGATGGCGTCCTCCGGTCGCCGCAAGGCAAGCAGCGAATCGCCGACCGTGGCGAGGATGTAGGCGGGCACCTCGATGCCTTCGTCCAGGAGCGCCTGATAGCCGCGCACCACTTCTTCATGGCGCTGCAGGTGGTTCAGGGCGGACAGCGCATCGACCCGCAGGCGCGTGGATTCCCACGTGGTCTGGCGGGGCGACTCGCGCTGCAGTGTTTCCAGTGCGGCGAGTGCGGCCCGGCTTTCATCCAGGCGCTGCGACGGATGCACCGCGGTCGCGCGGCTCCAGCCGATGCGCCGTGCGATCGCGTCGCCCTCGAGGCGTTCGCGCTCGTGGTCGGCGAAGAGCTGCGGCCGTTCGGCCATGGCTTCGGCGGCCAGCCCCGAGGCGCCCAGCGCATCCAGTGCGAGCACGCGCAGCCTGAAGGCGTCGTTGTCGGCCCGGTCGGCCAGCAAGCGACGCTCGGCGTCGGCCAGGTCGCGTCTGGCGTTGGCGATGGGGTCCGCCGGGGGTGGCATGGCCCGCACGTCGGCTGCCGCACGCCCCTGTGCGGCCAGCGCGGACGGGAAGAGCGTGGCGGCTATGACGACGGGCAGGAGCGAACGGCAGAACCGGCTGCTTGGCACGATGCGGCATCCAACTGGAAGGGATGTCGATCGCAAGGACCGCGCCGACGCCTGCACAGTAGGGCTGCGCTTGTCAAGGCCGCGTGGGGGTCAAAACCGTGACGGAGAGCCCAGAACAGGAAAGCCGCCTCGAGGGCGGCTTCTGTATTGCCTGTTTCATTGGTCGGGGAGACAGGATTTGAACCTGCGACTTCTACGTCCCGAACGTAGCGCTCTACCAGGCTGAGCTACACCCCGACTGAGCCGCGCATTCTAGGGATCCGTGGAGAACTCGGCAAGGGGGTCGTACGCAACCGGCCGACTCGACGGGGCGAACCGCTAGACTGTCGCACTGCCTTTTTGCACTGCCGGAGCCTGCCTTGATCAAGCCGCGTACCCCCGCCGGAGTCATGGAACTGTTGCCTCGCGAGCAGATCGCGTTCCAGCGCATGCTGGACGTGATCCGCCGCAATTACGAGCGCTTCGGCTTCCTGCCCGTGGAGACGCCGGTGTTCGAGCTGTCCGACGTGCTGCTGACCAAGTCCGGCGGCGAGACCGAGCGCCAGGTGTATTTCGTGCAGTCCACCGGCGCGCTGGCCAACGCCGCCGCCGAAGGGGAGGGCGCCGGGTTGCCGGAACTGGCACTGCGCTTCGACCTCACCGTGCCGCTGGCGCGTTATGTCGCCGAGCACGAGCACGAGCTCAGCTTCCCGTTCCGCCGCTACCAGATGCAGCGCGTCTACCGTGGCGAACGCGCGCAACGCGGGCGGTTCCGCGAGTTCTACCAGTGCGACATCGACGTCATCGGCAAGGACAGCCTGAGCATCCGCTACGACGCGGAGATCCTCGCGGTGATCCACGCGGTGTTCTCCGAACTCGGGATCGGCGGCTTCGCGGTGCAGCTCAACAACCGCAAGCTGATGCGTGGCTTCTTCGAGGCGCAGGGCGTGACCGACGCGCAGCAGCAGGCGCTGGTGCTGCGCGAGGTCGACAAGATCGACAAGCGCGGCGCCGACTACGTGCGCGAAACGCTGGCCGGCCCGGAGTTCGGCCTGCCGGCGGATGCCGTGCAGCGGATCCTCGATTTCGTCGAGGTGCGTTCGCAGTCGCATGCCGACGCGCTGGCGCGGATCGACGAGGTGCTGGCAGGTGCGGGCGACGACGCCAGCGAGGCCCTGCGCACGGGCGCCGCCGAGCTGCGCGAGGTGCTGGAGCTGGTGCGCGCGCTGGGCGTGCCCGAATCGGCCTACCGGCTGAACTTCTCCATCGCCCGCGGCCTCGACTACTACACCGGCACCGTCTACGAGACCACGCTCACCGACCATCCGGAGATCGGTTCGATCTGTTCCGGCGGCCGCTACGAGGACCTCGCCAGCCATTACACGAAGTCGAAGCTGCCGGGGGTGGGCATCTCGATCGGCCTGACCCGGCTGTTCTTCCAGCTGCGCGATGCCGGGCTGATCGAGGGCATCGGCGACAGCAGCGTGCAGGCGATGGTCGCGCTGATGGACGATGCCTCGCTCGACGATGCACTCGAACTCGCCCGCCGGCTGCGTGCCGGCGGCATCAACACCGAGGTGCAGATGGAGCCGCGCAAGCTCGGCCGCCAGTTCCAGTACGCGGCGAAGGCGGGTGTCCGCTTCGTGGTGCTGGCCGGCGACGATGAGCGCGCGCGCGGCGTGGTCGCGGTCAAGGACCTGCTGCGCGAACAGCAGTTCGAGGTTGCACGCAACGAATGCGCCGAGGCCTTGCGCGTCGAGCTCGAACAGACCCGCGCGCTTGCCGGGCGCTGACGGCGCGCACGCCGTCAATGATCACAGGGGACGAACACGATGAAACCGATCCATCTCGATGGCAGGTCGCTGACCCGGACGCAGCTGGTGATGGTCGCCGAGGGTGCGCCGGTCGAGCTGGATGACGGTGCGTTGCGGGCGGTCGCGCGCGCGGCGGCCTTCCTGGCCGAGCAGGTCCGCCGTGAGGAGCCGATCTACGGCGTCTCTACCGGTTTCGGCAGCAATGCCGACAAGCTGCTCGGTGCGCATCCGCTGCGCGACGAACTGCCGGGCGCGACGCCCTCGGGGCGTTCGCTGCATGCGGAACTGCAGCGCAACCTCATCATCACCCATGCGGTGTGCGTGGGTGAGCCGATGTCCGCGGACGTGGTCCGCGCGATGCTGTGCATCCGCATCAACACGCTGCTGCGCGGGCATTCGGGAATCCGGGTGGAGACCCTGCAGGCGCTGACCGCGATGCTCAATGCCGGGGTGGTGCCGGTGGTGCCGTCGCTGGGCTCGGTAGGCGCCTCGGGTGACCTCGCGCCGCTCTCGCATCTGGCGATCGTGCTGCTGGGTGGTGGCGAAGCCTTCCTCGATGGCGAGCGCATGCCGGGTGGCGAAGCGCTCGCGCGTGCCGGCCTGCGGCCGGTGGAGCTGTCGTACAAGGAAGGGTTGGCGCTCAACAACGGCACCGCGCAGATGGTGGCGATGGGCGTGCTGGCGTTGCACCGGCTCGAGGACCTGCTCGATACCGCCGACCTCGCCGCGGCAATGACCATCGATGCGTTCGCCGGCCGCCTCGGCGCCTTCGATGCCGACGTGCACGCGCTGCGGCCGCATCCCGGCCAGGTCGAGGTGGCAGCGCGGCTGCGCGCATTGCTGGACGGCTCGACGCTTGCCGACATCGCCTACCACCTGGTGCCGAAGTTCCGCTTCTGGCAACCCGAAAGCTGGGATACGCCGGACGCGCAGGCGCTGCGTTTCGACATCGGCTGGGACTGGGTGGCCGCCAACCAGCGCCATGGTCGTGAGAAGTTCTACCAGCGCTTCAAGCCCTTCCGTGGCGGCAAGAAGCACCAGCCGCAGGACAGCTATTCGCTGCGCTGCATCCCGCAGGTGCACGGCGCGGTGCGCGATGCCGCCGCGCATGCCGCGCGGGTGCTCGACATCGAGCTCAACGCGGTCACCGACAACCCGCTGGTGTTCCCCGACCGCGAAGCAGACCACGTCGAGGAGCAGGTGATTTCCGCCGGCCATTTCCACGGCATGCCGCTGGCGCTGGCGTTGTCCGCGGTGAAGGCGGCGATCCCGGTGCTGGCGTCGATCTCGGAGCGTCGGCTCAACAAGCTGGTCGATCCGTCCACCAGCGATGGCCTGCCGGCCTTCCTGATCGGCAACGAGGACGGCACCGAATCCGGTTTCATGATCATCCAGTACACCGCGGCGGCGATCGTCAACGACCTCGCCACGCGCGCACACCCGGCCAGCGTGTACTCGGTTCCGACCAGCGCCAACGCCGAGGACCACGTGTCGATGGGTGCCAACGAGGCGCGCCATGTGCTGGCGATGGTGGCCGACCTCGGCAAGGTGCTGGCGCTGGAACTGCACACCGCCGCGCAGGCGCTCGATTTCCGTCGCGACATGATCAATGCCGCGTGTGATCTTGCGCGTCGCAGCGACGCCACCGCGTTCGCCCTGAAGGTGCAGGGCGCACCCGCGGAGGGTCACCCGGACCGTGCGCGCTTCCTGGCCGAGGTGGAGGCCCTGCGCGAGGAACTCGCCGTCTCCGAACCGTTCCAGCCGGGGCCTGCCGTTGCTGCCGCGCATGCGGTGTTGCGCGAGCGCATCGCCTTCCTCGATCGCGACCGCGCGCTCGACGGCGAGGTGGCGGAAGCGGTGCGTCTGGTCACCAGTGGCACGCTGCTCACGGCCGCCCACCAGGCGGTCGGGCAGGCCGGATGAACCTGCCGCTGCATTACGGCTGGCTGGGCGCGCTGGAGGCCGGACTCATCGCGCTGGCGGTGGGGATGCTGCTGTTCGCGCTGTTCCACGTGCTGGCACGGAAGTTCGCCTGGAACGAAGGCCACTCCATCGGCTGGAGCTGCGTCGCCGCGGTGGCGATCGCCGCCGGCATCGACATCTGGAACCTGTTCTACATGGGTGTCGTACGGCTGGAATCGCCGGTGTATGCGCGCATGTTCCTGCAGAAGATCCACGACGCGAACAACCTCGGCATCCGCGTGCTGATGGAGGTGCTGGGCGCCATGGTCGGCGTGGCACTGGCGTGGATGATCGCGCACCGGCGGAGTTCGCTGCCCGCGGAGCACTGAGTCGGCTCCACCGCCGCTCCGCCTGGCTGCCCGCAGTCGGGTGCACCCCGGGACTGTTGCTCCGCACTGGCCCAGCCCCAGACCGCGGACGCAAAGGCCGGGACTTCACGGCTCCTGCCAGTCGTTTCCCGCCCACCTCCCGTAGCGAACCCTGACTGGCATGCAATGCGCGCATTGACGCGGGGCTTTCGATCGGCATAATGCGCTAACGCGTTATTACATTAGCTCGATGAAACAGCGACCCGATCCCCTGCCGCGTTACGACATCGAAGCCTCCATGCAGGGGTTGGCCGAGGCGTTCGCCTCGCTGCAGAACGCGGAGGAAGTCGCCGCGTTCCTGCGTGACCTGTGTACGCCGGCCGAACTCGAGGCCATGTCGGACCGCTGGAAGGTGGTGCCGCTGCTGCTCGAGGGCGTGCCGTACCGCGAGATCCACGAGCGCACCCGCGTCAGCGTGACCACCGTCGGTCGCGTCGCACGCACGCTGGGCCACGGCGAGGGCGGCTATGCCGCCGCCGCGCGTCGCCAGTTCCCGCACCTCGTTCCCTCCCATTGACCGGACCCCCATGAGCCCGACCGCCCCCGCGGCGGTGCGCGACCGTCTGCGCATTGCCATCCAGAAAAGCGGCCGCCTTGGCGAGCCGTCCCGTGCCCTGCTTGCCTCCTGCGGCCTCGACTTCCGCGAGAGCCGCGACCGCCTGTTCTGCTACGGCGAGACGCTGCCGATCGACCTGCTGCTCGTGCGCGACGACGACATCCCGGGCCTGCTCGCCGATGGTGTCTGCGACCTCGGCATCGTCGGTCGCAACGTGCTGGCCGAGCAGGCGGCCGGGCGTGCGGCCGAGTCGCTGCCCGAGGTCGCGCGCGAGCTGCGCACGCTGGGCTTCGGCGGCTGCCGGCTCGACATCGCCGTGCCCGATGGCTGGGACTGGAACGGTCCGGCCCAGCTCACCGGGCGGCGCATCGCGACCAGCTATCCGCACCTCGTGCGCCAGTGGCTGGAGGGGCAGGGCATCGCCGCCGACGTCGTGCTGCTGTCGGGCTCGGTGGAGATCGCGCCGCGGCTGGGCCAGGCGGACGTGATCTGCGACCTGGTGTCGAGCGGCGCCACCCTGGCCGCCAACCAGCTGCGCCCGGTGCTCACGCTGCTGCAGAGCGAGGCGGTACTCGCCGGTCCCGTGCGTGCGTTCACCGATGCCCGCGCGGAGCTGATGGCCCTGCTGCTGCGGCGCATGGACGGCGTGCTGCGGCTGCGCGACAGCCGCCTGCTGATGTTCCAGACCACGCGCGAGGCCGTCCCCGCGCTGATGAAGCTGTTGCCCGATGCCGAGCCGCCGACCGTGATGCAGCTTGATGGCCAGGACACGCTGGCGTTGCAGACGCTGTGCCGCGGCACCATGACCTGGCAACGGCTGGAAGACCTGCGCCAGGCCGGCGCACGCGGACTGATGGTGCTGCCGGTCGAGAGGACGCTGGCATGAACGCCTGCGTCGACACCGCAGGGACCGCGCAGCGCGTGCGCTGGTCCGCGCTGGACAACGCAGAACGCCTGCGCGTACTGCAGCGGCCGGTCCGCGACGGGGCACAGGCACTGGCGCAATCCGTCGCCGCCATTGTCGACGAGGTGCGGCGTGATGGCGACGCCGCGCTGCGCGCGATCACCGCACGGCTGGATGGCGTCGAACTGCAAGCGTTCGAGGTCGGCGAGGCCGAGTTCGCCGCCGCCGAGGCGATGGTCCCCGTGGCCCTGCGCGAGGCGATGGCCCGCGCGGCCGCGCGCATCGAGGCCTTCCACGCGCCGGGCGGCCTGCAGGAATACAGCGTCGAGACCGCGCCCGGCGTGGTCTGCGAACGGCTGGTGCGGCCGATCGCCCGTGTCGGCCTGTACGTGCCGGCCGGCAGTGCGCCACTGCCCTCAACCGCATTGATGCTCGGTGTGCCGGCGCGTCTTGCCGGTTGTGCGCAGGTGGTGCTGTGCACGCCGCCACGTCGCGATGGCAGTGCTGATCCCGCCGTGCTGGTGGCCGCGCGCATGACCGGCGTGCATCGTGTGTTCAAGCTCGGCGGCGCGCAGGCGATCGCAGCGCTCGCGCTCGGTACCGCCGAAGTGCCGGCATGCGACAAGGTGTTCGGGCCGGGCAATGCCTGGGTCACCGAGGCCAAGCGTCAGCTTGCGCAGGCGGGTGACGTCGCCATCGACCTGCCGGCCGGTCCGTCAGAAGTGCTGGTGATCGCCGACGCCGGCGCCGACGCGGAGTTCGTCGCCGCCGACCTGCTGTCGCAGGCCGAACATGGCCCGGACTCTCAGGTGCTGCTGGTCTCGGATGCGCCGGCGCTGCTGGCCGCGGTGGAAGCGGCACTGGCACGTCAGCTCGAAGCGCTGCCACGCGCCGACATCGCGCGGCAGGCCTTGCAGCGTTCCCGACTGGTGGAGGTCGAAGACCTTGAGGATGCATTCGCGCTGTCCAACCTCTACGCGCCGGAACACCTGATCCTCGCCCTGCGCGAACCGCGCCGCTGGCTCGGCCGCGTCACCTCGGCCGGCTCGATCTTCCTCGGCGACCACACGCCCGAAGCGCTGGGTGACTACTGCAGCGGCACCAACCACGTGCTGCCCACCGATGGTGCCGCGCACGCGTGGAGTGGGGTCAGCGTGGCGGCGTTCCAGAAGACCATCAGCGTGCAGGCCGCCACGCCGGCCGGCGTCGCCGCGATCGGCCCGGATGCGGTGACCATCGCCGCAGCGGAAGGGCTGGAAGCGCACGCCAACGCGGTGCGCCGGCGGTTGCCGGAGGCACGGGCATGAGCGTGCTCGACCTGGTGCGCGAGGATCTCCGCGATTTCGCCGGCTACGGTTCGGCACGCAGCACCCGTCTGCAGGGCCGCGACTGGCTCAATGCGAACGAGGCGCCGTGGCCGAACGCCGCGGACGTGGATGGTGCGTGTCGGCGCTATCCCGAACCGCAGCCGCAGGCGCTGGTCGATGCGCTGGCCGCGCTGTACCGGGTGGATGGCGCGCAGCTGCTGGTCGGGCGTGGCAGCGACGAGGCCATCGACCTGCTGGTACGCGCCACATGCCGCCCTGGCGTGGACGCCGTGCTCGCGACGCCACCGGTGTTCGGCATGTACGCGGTCGCGGCGCGGCTCCAGGGCGCAGCATTCGTGGAAGTGCCGCTGGTCGAGGGTGCCGGCGGCTTCATGCCGGACCTCGTGCGCGTGGTCGACATCGCGCGCGAACGTCGGGCGCGGATCGTGTTCCTCTGTTCGCCGGCCAACCCCACCGGTGCAGCGATCGCAGCGGAGGCGATCGCACGGGTCGCCGAGGCCCTGCGCGGGCAGGCACTCGTGGTGGTGGACGAGGCCTACGCGGAGTTCTCCTCGCAGGTATCGGCGCTGGGCCTGCTTGCAGCCCACGAGAACCTTGTCGTGTTGCGCACCCTGTCCAAGGCGCATGCGCTGGCGGGGGCACGGGTCGGCGTTGCCATCGGCCACCCGCAGCTGATCGCGCTGCTGCGACGCTGCCAGGCGCCGTATCCGTTGCCGGTGCCATCGGTGGCGCTGGCCTGCGCGGCGCTTTCGGCTGGAGCACTGTGCGAAACGCAGCGCCGCATCGAAGCGGTATGCAGCGAGCGCACCCGGCTGTTCGACGGATTGCTGCGGGCGCCGGGCGTGCGTCGGGTCTATCCATCCGACGGCAACTTCCTGCTGGTGCGCTGCATCGATGCCGAAGGTGCGTTCGCAGGCCTGCTCGCCGCAGGAATCGTCGTACGCGACCAGCGTGGTGCGGCGCAGCTCGGTGACGCGCTGCGGATCAGCATCGGCACACCGGAACAGAACGACCGGGTGCTCGACGTGTTCGGCGCCCCCCGTGATCAGCAGTCGGTGACCAGCAGCGCGCAATGCATGGAGGCCGGCGCCCAGCGGCTGCCCGGCGAAGGAGCTTCCCGATGAGTACGCCGATCCTCTTCGTCGACCGCGACGGCACGCTGATCGAGGAACCCGACGACTTCCAGATCGATGCCTACGGAAAACTGCGGCTGTTTCCGGGTGTCATCCCGGCATTGCTGAAGCTGCGCGATGCCGGCTGGGAATTCGTGATGGTGACCAACCAGGACGGCCTGGGCACCGAGGCGTTCCCGCAGGCCGACTTCGACGGGCCACATGCGCTGATGCTGCAGATCTTCGAAAGCCAGGGCATCCGGTTCCGGGAAACGCTGATCGACCGCAGCTTCGCCAGCGAAGGCCTGCCGACGCGCAAGCCCGGAATCGGCCTGGCGATGCACTATCTGCATGATCGCGGCATCGACCTTGCGCGCTCGGCGATGGTCGGCGATCGCGATACCGACATCGCCTTCGCCGCCAACATGGGCATCCGCGGCTTCCAGCTGCGCACCCCGCAGTTCGGCGGCGAGTGGGACTGGGCGGGCATCGCGCACGCGCTGGTGGACGCGCCGCGCACGGCACGGGTGCAACGCACCACGCGCGAGACCTCGATCCGCGTCGCGCTCGACCTCGACCTCGCCGGCGAACCACGCGTCAGCACCGGTCTGGCGTTCTTCAACCACATGCTCGACCAGCTCGGCAAGCATGGCGGCTTCGCGCTGGAGATCGAGGCGCAGGGCGACCTGCATATCGACGAGCACCACACCGTCGAGGACACCGGCCTCGCGCTCGGACAGGCCTTGCGCCAGGCGCTGGGGAGCAAGCGCGGAATCGGCCGCTACGGCTTCGATCCGCCGGACGATCCGTTGCCCGCAGCAAGCGGGCCGCGGGCCGGCTTCACGCTGCCGATGGACGAGACCCTGGCGCGGGCCGCACTCGACTTCAGCGGCCGCGCCTACTTCGTGTTCGATGGCGAGTTCCGGCGTGAGCGTGTCGGTGATCTACCGACGGAACTGGTCGCGCACTTCTTCCGTTCGCTGTGTGAAGCGGCCGGCCTCAACCTGCACCTGCAGGTGCGTGGCGACAACGACCACCACAAGATCGAGGCGATGTTCAAGGCCGTGGCGCGTGCGCTACGACAGGCGCTGCGGCGCGAGGGTGCCGGCCTGCCCAGCACCAAGGGAGTGCTCTGATGCGGCTCGCCGTGGTGGATGCCGGCGGGGCCAACCTCGGCTCCGTGGTGTATGCGCTGCAGCGACTGGGCGTGGAGCCCGAGCTCACCACCGATGCGGCGGTGCTGCACGCGGCCGACCGCGTGATCCTGCCAGGCGTGAGCACCGCGGCCACGGTCATGCGCCGGCTGTGCGAGCTGGCACTGGTCGACGCGCTGCGCGAACTGCGCACGCCGCTGCTGGGTGTCTGCGTCGGCATGCAGTTGCTGTTCGAGCACTCCGCCGAAGACGACACCGCCTGCCTGGGCCTGCTGCCCGGCAGGGTGACGCGCCTGCGCGAAGGCGAGGGCGTGCGGGTGCCGCACATGGGCTGGAACACCCTGGCCCCGGTACGGCCCTCGCCGCTGGTGGCGGGGATCGGTGCTGGCGCACAGGCCTATTTCGTCCACAGCTATGCCGCACCGGTCACCGACGACTGCGTGCTGGCCTGCACGCATGGCGACGCGTTCGCCGGCGTCGTGCAGCGCGGCAACGTGGCCGGCGCGCAGTTCCATCCGGAACGCTCCGCCGACGTCGGCGCACGCCTGCTGCGCAACTTTCTCGAGAACGGGCTGTGACCTCCAACGACTTCACGATCTATCCGGCAATCGACGTACGCGAAGGGCGCGTGGTCCGGTTGCGCCAGGGCGACTACGCCCGCGAGACCCGCTATGCCGACGAACCGATCGCGGTGGCGCGCGACTACGCGGCGCAGGGCGCACGATGGCTGCACCTGGTCGACCTGGATGCCGCGCGTGTCGGCCACTACACGCTTGCGCCGTTGTTGCGGGCGATCGTCGCCGCTACGGACTTGCGTGTGCAGACCGGTGGTGGCGTGCGCTCGCGCGACGACGTTGCCGCGCTGCTCGACGCCGGCGCCACGCGGGTCGTGGTCGGTTCGCTGGCGGTGCGTTCGCCGGAGCTGGTCGAAGCCTGGCTGCTGGAGTTCGGCGCCGACCGCGTCACCATTGCACTGGATACCCGCCGCGACCCTCGTGGCGTGTGGCGCCTGCCGGTGCATGGCTGGACCGAGACCGGTGGCGAAACCCTGGACGCGCTGTCCCTGCGTTACGCGCAGGCGGGGCTCGTGCACCTGCTGAGCACCGACATCGACCGCGACGGCATGCTGGCCGGGCCCAACCCCGCCCTGTATGCGCACCTGCGCGATCTTGCGCCCGCGCTGTCGGTGCAGGCATCGGGCGGCGTGCACCGGCTCGATGACATCGCCGCCGCGCGCGCGCAGGGCTGCGCCGGCATCGTGCTCGGTCGCGCGCTGCTCGAGGGCCGGTTCACCGTGGCCGAAGCACTGGACGTCGCGCCATGCTGAGCCGACGCATCGTGCCCTGCCTGGACGTGCTCGATGGACGCGTGGTCAAGGGCGTGCGCTTCCGCGACCACGTGGACATGGGCGACATCGTCGAGCTGGCGATGCGCTATCGCGACGCCGGCGCCGACGAACTGGTGTTCTACGACATCGCCGCCAGTCCGCAGGGACGCTCGGTGGATCGCGAGTGGATCCGCCGCGTTTCGCGCCTGCTCGACATTCCGTTCTGCGTGGCCGGTGGCATCCGCGACGTGGCCACTGCACGCGCGGTGCTGCAGGCCGGCGCCGACAAGATCTCGATCAACACACCCGCGCTCGAGCGGCCGGCACTGATCGGCGAACTCGCCAGCGAGTTCGGGGTGCAGTGCGTGGTCGTGGGTGTGGATTCGGTGCGCGAGGCGGACGGCGAATGGCGCGTGCGCAGCCACACCGGTGACCCCGCAAGGACGCGCGCGCCCGGGCGCCGCACGCTCGACTGGCTGCTCGAGGCACAGGCGCTCGGCGCCGGCGAGATCGTCCTCAACTGCATGGGCAGCGACGGCGTGCGCAACGGCTACGACATCGAACAGCTGCGTGCCGCGCGCGCGGTCTGTCGCGTGCCGCTGGTCGCGTCGGGTGGCGCCGGCACCGCGGCGCATTTCGTCGACGTGTTCCGCGACGCGGATGTGGATGCAGCCCTCGCCGCCAGCGTGTTCCACAGCGGCACGGTGCTGATCCCGGAACTCAAGGTGCATCTTTCCGATGCGGGCATCGCGGTGCGACCTGCGCCCGCAGCCCGCGACTCCACTGCCGGGGAGGGCGGCAACATATGACCACCACGATCGACATCGACAGCCTCGACTGGAACAAGAGCGGCGGGCTGCTGCCTGCCGTGGTGCAGGACGCCGACAGCCTGCGCGTGCTGATGCTGGGCTATATGGATCGCCAGGCGCTGCAGGCGACGTGCGCGACGCGGCAGGTGACGTTCTTCAGTCGCAGCCGTAATCGCCTGTGGACCAAGGGCGAAACCTCCGGCAACACGCTGGAGCTGGTCGCCATCGAAACCGACTGCGACAGCGACGCCCTGCTGGTGCGTGCGCGGCCGCGTGGCCCGACCTGCCACCTCGGGCGCGCCAGCTGTTTCGTGGACGCACCGCACGACGTGATGGCCGCGCTCGATGCGCTGGTCGCCTCGCGGGTGGATGCGCCCGCCGATGCCAGCTATACCGCACGACTGTTTGCCGGCGGCGTGCGCCGCATCGCGCAGAAGGTCGGCGAGGAGGGTGTGGAAACCGCGCTGGCCGCGGTCGCCGAGGGTGACGGTGCGTTGCTCGGCGAGGCCGCGGATCTGCTCTACCACCTCGTCGTGCTGTTGCGCGCACGCGGCCTCGGTTGGGCGGACGTGCAGCGCGTGCTGGCCGCACGCGCCGGGGCCGCATCAGGCGGCTAGCGCTACAATGCGGCGTTGCTGTTGCCGGAGCCGACCATGTCCGACCATCCCGCTTGTCCACAGTGCGGCGGCGCGCACACCTATGCCGATCGCGGCCTGCTGGTCTGCCCGGAGTGCGGGCACGAGTGGTCGGATTCACCCCAGGATGGCGAAGCCGGTGACACGGTGCGCGACAGCAACGGCAACCTGCTGGTTGCCGGCGATACCGTCGTGGTGATCAAGGACCTCAAGGTCAAGGGCTCGTCGATCCCGCTCAAGCAGGGCACGGTGATCCGCAACATCCGTCTGGTCGAGGGCGACCCGACGCATGTCGAAGGCCACTCGGAGAAGATCAGGGGCCTGGTGGTGAAGACCGAGTTCCTGCGCAAGGCCTGACGGCGTTACAGCATCGCCAGCTCGACGTTGCCGAGCGTGCGGTCGTACTGGTCGCGCAGCCGGACCTTGCGCTCGAGGTCCTCGATGATGTGGCCGCTGAAATCGACGCCCGTGAGTTCCTCGATCATGTTGATGCCGCCCGGCGTGTCGACGTTGATCTCCATCATGCGGTCACCAACGATATCGAGGCCGGCGAAGTACATGCCGTCGCGGATCAGCTTGGGCGCGGCGATTTCCGCCAGCCGCAGGGCATCGGCATCCGGCACCGCGGCTTCGTACTTGCCGCCGGCGCTGATGTTGCTGCGCGCGTCGCCGCTGTCGTTGTAGCGACGGATGCATGCGTACGTGCCGTCGACCTGCAGCGGCTTGCCATTGAGCGTGAGCAGGCGCAGGTCGCCGTCGGCAGCGCGCGGCAGGTATTCCTGCGCGATCGCGTAGCCGTCGCGCACCACCGCGTCGATCATCTGGTTGAGGTTGGCGCCGCTGTCCGGCGTCACCACGAACACGCTCTGGCCGCCTGAGCCCTGCAGCGGCTTGATCACGCCGTAGCCGTCGTGCGCGGCGATGAACGACTTGATCTCGTCGGGATCCAGGGTGATGCAGGTTTCCGGACGCAGCTCCTCGGGGAAATGCTGGAAGTAGGTCTTGTTCGACGCGTCGGTCAGGCGCGTCGGGTCGTTGAGGACGATGACATGCCGCGCCGCCACGAGCTGCGCGAACAGCAGCGCGCTGTTGGGCGCCCAGGGACGGGTCTCCAGTTCCTCGGCCGGATCGCTGCGCAGCATCAGCACGTCGAGCTCCTCGACCGAAATGCGCTCGCGAGTGACATCGTCGCCCTGCAGTTCGGCCAGCAGGTCGGCATCGTCCACGTAGTCACTGCGTTGCGGGATGCAGGCCGAGGCACGCACGCAGCCGGTCGCGTCGTAGGTGAAGTCGCCCAGCCCGATGATCGCGACGCGGTGGCCGCGGGCGCAGGCGCGGCGGGCCAGCCGGATGGTGGTGTAGTTGTCCTGCTCGGTGGCCACGTCGTTGACGACGAAGCCGAGCGCGATCGGTGTGGGGGTCATGTTGCGGGTTCCGTGTGGTGGAGGTGCTGGACGGGGAGGCTGCGGCACAGTTCGAGCCTGCCGGCGAATGCCGGGTCGGTGACGTAGCGCGGCAGCAGCTCGGGTCCGACCACCCAGCCCTCGGCCATCAGCTGCTCGAGCACCACGCGGTGCGACAGCGCGAACTTGCCGACCAGCAGTGCCTCGAAGTCGCCGTCGTCATGCAGGTAGTCGACGAGGTCGCGCAGGCCGCGCAGGTAGACGGCGTCCTTGCTGAGGCCGCCACCGCGCACCGCGCGCACCGCGACGTCGAAGGCATCGTCGGTCGGCAGTGCGTGGCTGTTGTGCAGCACGTCGAAGATCGCCGGCACGCCTTCGCCTTGCAGTGCCATGTCCACGGCGACCACCCGCGCCGCCAGCACGCGCAGGCGTTCGCCCGGGAGGTAGCCGGCGAGGAACTCCGCAAGCACGCCGAGACCTTCCTGCAGCGGGTCGTAATGGGCCAGGCCCACCTTCAACTGCGTGAGTGGCTGGCGCGCGCCGTTGTGACGGGTGACCACGTGGGTGCCGATCTCGTGCTGGATCAGCGGCTGCACGCGCGCATGCGGAATGCGCAGGTTGCCGTCGACGTAGAACGTGCCGTGGTTGACCAGCATCAGCGAGTTGAGGTCGGTGTCGACCACCACCTCGGCATGGAAGTCCGCAGACTGCGCGTGGTACCAGTCCAGCTCCGCCTCCAGCGCGGCCATGAATTCGTCGATGCCGGCATCGGCCTGGAGGGCGACGCCAGCATCCACGTCGCGGAGGATCTCCCGCGCGAGCTCCAGCAACGGCGGCTCCACACCACCGAACAGGTCGAGGCTGGCGTTGACGAAGCCGTCGGTGCCACGCAGGCGCACCAGTTCCAGCTGGCGGTCGAGTTCGCGCTGCTTCTCGGCCAGCAGGCCGGAAAGCAGCGGCGACTCGACCTCGTCCACGCGCAGCGCAAGCAGCCGTTGCCGCGTCGCCTGCAGGTCGATGTCCAGGTCGATGTAGCGCAGCTCGGGCATCGCGGTGCGGCCGCTGGCATCGAAGGCCTGCCAGAGCTCGACATTGCCGATCGGCGACAGCGCCATCAGCCAGTCGAGCTCGGCGTCCATGCGTGCGAGCGCGGCGTCCACCTCGGCCGCGATCGGTGGCAATGGCCTCGGTGGCGTGGCGACTGCAGTCACCGCCCGAATTCCGGGCGCACCGCGGCCACTGCCCGTTCCAGTCCCGCCTGCAGGTCGTAGAGACGGGCAATGTCGGCATGCCCGGTCCACTCGTCCATGAAGGTCTTTTTGTACTCGATGGAGATCGTGCAGATGCGGCTGCCGTAGCGTGCATGGATCCATTCCGGGAAATGACCGCCGCCCGGATAGCGCACGTTCTCGCGCACGTCCGGCGCGCCACCCGCCACCGGCGCCGAGCGCATGGCCTCGGCGAAGGCATGCACCGCGTCACCCCAGCGGGCGCGGTCGAGCGTAGTGACACCGAGGTCGATATCGGGATTGCCATCAGCCGGCGCGCAACTGTCGGGCCCGTCGCGACGGTGGTTGTAGCTGTGCAGGTCGATCACCAGCAGGCTGCGGTGGCGATCGAGCAGCGCATCGAACAGTTCCGTGACCATCGCGTAGAAGCGATCGTGCGCGGCAAGCGATGCCTGCAGCTCGTCATGCGGCAGGTCATCGCGCCAGAAGCGGATGCCCCAGGTGTCTTCAGGATTGCTGGACAGCGCCGTCTCGCGTGGGCGGTTGAGGTCGACCTCGAAGCGCGAACGGCGCGCGCGTAGGCGCACGTCGCCGACGCCGGTGAACAATCCAGTCAACGGATCCTCGTCGCGGCGCCGGCTCGCGGTGTCGATGGCGAGATGCCGCTGCAGGGAAGGGCGCATCGCATGACCGTCGTGGATGGCCGCGGCCACCACCGGCCCGTCGCCGATCACCAGATCCCATTCGTCACATGGTGATGCCGCGACGAGACGTGTGTCATGAAGGAAAAAACCTGATTGCCGGACGCGTGCACCGGCCGCTGCGTTGGATGGTGTCATGCGGCCATGCTGGCCAAGGCCGCATTAGCAATCCGTGGACGCGCGCCGAATGTGTTCAGCGACGTCCACGCAGCGTGGCGACCGCCTCACTTGACGCGGATGTCGACGCCGTCGAGCTGCACCTGCTGCCCGGCACGGATCTTCGCGGTCTTGCGCGATTCGATCGTGCCATCCACACGCACCGCACCGGCCGCCACCAGCGCCTTGCCGGCACCGCCGCTGTCGACCAGGCCGACCAGCTTCAGCAGCTGGTTGAGTTCGACGTATTCGCCTTCGAGATCGAAATGGATGGTCTGCATGGCGTGCATGTTCCCATGGGCGATGGCGGCTGGCCATGACGCCAGCGCATTTGCATCGCACGTCGATTACCCGGGGCGCAGCCAGCGCAGCGCCTCGCGGACGCGGTGCGCGGGAGTGACGTCCACCGGGCCATCGTCGACCAGCCCGGCCGCCAGCGCGCGCCGGAACGGGGTGAGGCGTGCGGCAGCCTCGAGCGCGGCAGCGGCGCGGCGCTCATGGACGCGCGGTCGTCGCCGTACAGGCCGGCGACGGTTGCCGTAGCAAGGAAAAGCGGCAGCGAGCCACGGCGGTGGCGACGCTGGTACATCGCGAGCGCGCGCGGGTGGGCAGGGTCGGCATGCCGCTGCAGCGCATCGCGTACCACACCCGCCAGCCGTTCGACGCTGGCCAGGCCCAGGTTGAAGCCGTGCGCGGTGACCGGATGCATGCCCACCGCGGCATCGCCCACGAGCGCGGCGCGCGTGGCCACGAAGCGGCGTGCGTACACCGTGGTCAACGGGTAGCGGTGACGCGTGCTCACGGGGGTCATCGCGCCCAGGCGGTGTTCGAAACGCTGTTCCACCTCGCGCGCGAACGCGTCGTCATCGAGGCGCTCCATCCGCTGCGCCCCGGCGCCGGTGAGGGTGAGCACCACCGAAGACAGGTGCGGCTCCAGCGGCAGCAGCGCGCGCGTCTGTGCATCGCCGAACCACTGCCAGGCCGCAGCGTCGTTGGCGACCTCGTGGCGCATCCGGCAGACCAGCATATGGCGACCGAAATCGTGCATGTCCGCGCCGATGCCCAGCGCTTGGCGTGTCTGCGAGAAGCGGCTGTCCGCCGCGACCAGCAGGCCGGCGCGCAGCACGCGTCCATCGGCCAGCCGCACCTCGGCGGCGCGTGCGTCCGTATGCACGGCATCCACCGCTGCCGCCGCATGCACCTGCACGCCCGCAAGAGACTGCACCGTCTGCCACGCCGCGGCGCGGATGGCTTGGTTCGACACCAGGCTGCCGAGCCGGTCGTGGCCGGTCCCGGCCGTTCCCACCTGCAACTCGCGTGCGACGTCGCGCTCGATCACGCGTGCGGTCCGCAGCGGCGAGATGGCGGTGGCCGGGATCTGCGCCCAGATGCCGAGTTCGCGCAGCAACCGCATCGAACCATGCGTCAGTGCGATCTCGCGGCCATCGAATGCCGGCTCGGCGATCGCATGCCGTGGCTGCCGCTCGACCAGTTCGATGCGCAGCCCGAGTGGTGCCAGCGCACAGGCCAGGGCCAGCCCCGCGGGGCCGGCGCCAACGATCACCACGTCGGTGGTCCAGGGTGTGGCGTGGAAGCGGGTTTCCATGCACACAGTCTAGGGAAATCGGGACCTCCGTGATCGCGTGCCGGCCGGCGCCGCATCGATCACATCCGTCCGGCAATCCGCCGGAAGACGCGTCAACCGGGCGAGGTCTCCACGCAGTTGCGTCCGGCGCCCTTGGCGCGATACAGCGCTGCATCCGCGGCCTCGATCCAGTCACGCAGCGAACGGTGTGCGGTGTCCACCATTGCAAGGCCGATACTGATGGTCGCCTCCGGGCCCGGCCCACCCGCGGTGCGCACTGCCACCGTGGCGCGCAATCGCTCCGCCAGCGCCGCTGCTGCGGCGTGATCCACGTCCGGCACCACCAGTGCGAACTCGTCGCCGCCGTAGCGGCCCGCCAGGCCTGGCCGCGCCTGCAATTGCAGCAGGATCTCGCCGAGTGCGCGCAGGATCTCGTCGCCGGCGGCGTGGCCGACGTGGTCGTTGATGTCCTTGAAGCGGTCGATGTCGATCATCAGCAGCGCGGCGCGCCCGTGCACGCGTGCTTCGGCCAGCAGCGCTTCGGCCTGCTGCTGCCAGTGACGGCGGCTGGTCACTCCGGTCAGTCCGTCGATGCGGCTGAGCAGGTCGAGCTGGCGGTTCTTGCCGCGGATCTGCTGCACTAGGTCCTGGCTGGCCAGGGCAACGCCGATGGTGTGCAGGATCATCATCGGCAGGCAGGCCACGATCACCGCCATCGACGTGCGCGGCGCCGCGGCGAAGCCGGTCGCCAGGCTGGTGATCAGCAAACCGCCCAGCATCCACGGCAGCGAACGCAGCCACAGCCGCGGCAGGCCGGTGCTGATCTTGTCGACCGTGGCCAGCGTCAGCACCAGCACGCTGGGCAGCAGGTTGAAGTGGAGGAGGGCGGCGAGCGAACCCGCGAGCGCCGAGTCCATGAGCAGGTTGCCGACTTCGGTGCGATGGGGGTCGCGGCTGCGGCGCGAACGCAGCCACGCCAGTTGTGGCCATGCCAGCGCGATCACCAGCATCCAGCCCCAGGCGGGCCAGCCGGCCTGGCGTTCGTAGAGCACCACCGCCGAGGCGATGCCGGCCAGGCCCATCCCCAGCACCCGGAACGGATAGACCCGCCGCGGCAGCCGCGAGATCCGCCGTGGCGCACGCGCAGCCATGTCCGGCGCGGAGGTGCCGGTCGCTGTGCCGATGTGCTGGTCCATCCTCCCCCCGTCGGATGCGGACAACATGCGAAGCATACCGGCGCCGCCGGAACCGCGTTGCACGGATCGCATGCCTGCAGCGTGCGCGCTAGGCTGTGCGCCCTTGCGCAGGATGGATCACAGGTGCACGACGAAGGCGGCAACGATGGCGGAAACCGGAACGTCGCGGCGTGGCTGCAGCGCTGGTGGCAACGCCTGCGCGGGCCGGTCGACGCCTCGGGTCGGCGCCTACGCAGACCCTCGGTGCGCCGCTACGGGCGCTACGCCGCGTTGCACTTCACGCGTCGCCAGACCCAGAGCCGGATGGTTGCCGACGATCCGGACCATCTGCTGATCGATTACACGCGCACGATGCTGGCCGCGCTGCTGTGGGCACCGCCGCGCCCGCGCATCGCGATGATCGGCCTGGGCGGAGGCTCGCAGGCCAAGTTCATCCACCGGCATTTTCCCGAGGCCACGCTGGACGTTGTCGAGAACAATCCCTGGGTGGTGGAGCTGCGGCGGGAATTCGGCATTCCCGATGACGACGGGCGCCTGCAGGTGCTGGTCGACGACGGCGCCGCGTTCGTGGCCGCGCGTCCCGGCCGTTACGACGTGTTGCTGGTCGATGGTTACGACGAGACCGGCATTCCCCCGGTGCTGTCGACACCGCGTTTCTACGCCGATTGCCATGCCGCGCTGGTGCCGGGCGGTGCGCTGTCGGTGAACCTGTTCGTGGCGGAGGCCGACGTGCATGTCGAGCGCCTGCAGGCAGTGTTCGGTGCCGCGCAGGTGCTGGTGGTCGAGGAAGCCCGGATGCGCAACCAGGTCGCATTCGCCTGGCGCGGCCCGCGACCGGACGCGGATGCCGTGGCGCGGTTGCTGGCGGGGCGCGAGGCCGCCGCCGTCGCGCAGCTGCAACCGGTGCTCGACCGGTTCGCCGCGGCATTGGTGGCACAGGGCGCCGGAACGACAACGCCCGGCTGATGCCGGGCGTCGGGTGTCGCGGGGGGAGGGGCAGGACCTATTCCTCTTCGTCCTGGATGCCCTGGGTCTCACGGCGCTGCTGCTGGCCGTCCTGGCCCTGCTGCCCTTGCTGGTTCTGCTGCTGGTCCCGCTGGCCCTGGCCGCCCTGCTGCTGGTTCTGACCCTGCGTCTGGTTGTTCATCAGTGACTCCTGTGGGGGGTGCGGAACACCGGCGGTGCCGCACGCATATCCTGCGTGCCGGGCCCCGTCAGCCGGCGTGAAGCAGCCGTTGCCCCCAGGTGAAGCCGTGAATGCTTCAGGATGCCGGCGTTTCGGCAGCCTGGTCGAGCTGGGCCAGCATGTGTTCCGCGCTCGAGACCTTGAACTCGCCCGCTGCCTCGACGAACAGGTGCCGGATCACGCCATCCTCCGCGTACAGCGCGAAGCGCTTGGCGCGCCGGCCCATGCCATAGGCGCTGGCGTCCATCTCCAGACCGAGTGCGCGCGCGAAGTCGCCGTTGCCGTCGGACAGCATGCGCAGTCCGTCCGGCACCCCGAGCTGCGCGCCCCAGGCCTGCATCACGAACGGATCGTTGACCGCGACGCAGGCGACTTCGATGCCGCGCGCGCGGAACGTGTCGAAGTGTTCGACGAAGCCCGGCAGGTGGCGCTCGGAGCAGGTCGGGGTGAACGCGCCCGGCACCGCGAACAGCACCATGTTGCGGCTCTGGAACAGGGTGGGCGTGTCGATCGCCTGCACGCCGTCGTTGATGTACTTCAGCACCACTTCGGGAATGCGGTCGCCGGGCTGCACGCTCATGGGGGAATCCTCGGGAATGGGTGAACACAGTCTAGCCGCGTGGCGTCCGGCGGCGGCGTGACCCTTGAAAGCCGCGGCCGGACCGCTACATCGCGGGCATCCGGCGGGTGCACGGCGCCCGCCATCCAGCAACGGAGGATCCCACGATGAGACATGCAATCCGCCATCCCCTGCAGGGCGTCGCGCAGTCCGGCCTGCACGATGATCTCCGCCAGGCGTTCAACCAGTTCTTCCAGGGTGACGAGGACCGTGACGGCTCCTCGGTAGTCACCAGCCAGTGGACGCCGCGCGTCGACATCAAGGAGGAGGCCGACCGCTTCGTCATCCTCGCCGACCTGCCGGGTGTGGACCCGGAGGACGTGGAGGTGCTGATGGACAAGGGCATCCTGAGCATCCGCGGCGAGCGCCAGGCCGCGTCCCGCGACGAGAACACCAGCTTCTCGCGCATCGAGCGGCGCTACGGCAGCTTCCATCGCCGCTTCGCGCTGCCCGACAGCGCCGACCCCGAGGGCGTGACCGCGTCCGGCCACAACGGCGTGCTGGAGATCAGCATCCCGAAGCGCCCGGAGACCACGCCGCGGCGCATCCAGGTCGGCCGCACGGGACACACGCTGTCCGCGCAGTAGTCGGGCCCGCGTGCCGAGGCGGGACGAACGCCTCGGCCGCAGCCATCGCCACCGGGCGCCGTGCGGCGCCCGGTGCGCATGCGCGCAAGGGCAGGCATCGCCCCGGGCTGCGCTTGCGCGGCCACGCACTACACTGACGACCCTCCACACGAACACGCACGATGCAGTTCAAGGACTACTACGGCACGCTCGGCGTCGAGCCGGGCGCGGACGAGGCGGAACTCAAGACCGCCTATCGCAGGCTCGCGCGCAAGTACCATCCCGACGTGAGCAAGGCGCCGGACGCGGAAGAGCGCTTCAAGGCGGTGAACGAGGCTTACGAGGCCCTGCGTGACCCGCAGAAGCGTGCCGCGTACGACCAGCTCCGCGCACGCGGTTATCGACCCGGCGACGAAGTGCAGCCTCCGCAAGGCGGCTTCGGCGGCCCCGGCGGTGTCGATTTCGAGGAGATCTTCGCAGGCGGTGGTGCCGGCGGGGGCTTCAGCGACTTTTTCGAGGAACTGTTCGGCCGCCGGCGCGGAGGATTCACCGGGGCGCCGGGCAGCGGACCCGGTGCACAGGCGCCGCGCGGCGACACACGCGCAAAGCTCGCGGTCCCGCTGGAGGCGGTCTACCACGGCAACAGCGTGCGCATCGCGGTCAACGGCCGCTCGCTGGACGTCAACGTGCCGCGCGGCATCCGCCCGGGCCAGGTGATCCGGCTGCGCGGGCAGGGCACCCACGGTGACCTGCTGCTCGAGGTCGAATATGCAGCGCATCCGCAGTTCGAGGTCGATGGCGGCAACGTCGTTCACGTGCTGGCGGTTGCGCCGTGGGAAGCCGCGCTGGGTGCCACCGTGAGTGCACCCACGCTCGGTGGCGCGGTGGAGCTCAGGATTCCGGCCGGTTCCGAGGCCGGGCGACGCCTGCGGCTGCGTGGGCGTGGCCTGCCGGGTACGCGCGGTGCACCGGCGGGCGACCAGATCGTCGAACTCGAAGTGCTGGCGCCGAAGCCGCACAACGACAGCCAGCGCGAGGCCTACCAGTCGCTGCAGGCCGCATTCGGCGAGGGCTGGCGCGCCTAGGCCGCCAGCGTCGTGCTCAGGCCGGCATGTCGCCGGCACCCAGGGTGCTGGAAATCACGTCCGCCAGCTCGGTCTCGCTGAAGGGCTTGGTGAGGTAACCGCGTGCACCCTGGCGCATGCCCCAGATGCGATCGGTTTCCTGGTCCTTGGTGGTGATCAGCACCACCGGGATGTGCTTCGTGGTCGGCTCGCGGCTGATCGAACGCGTGGCCTGGAAGCCGTTGAGGTTCGGCATCACCACGTCCATCAGGATCAGGTCCGGCAGTTCGCGCTTGGCGGCTTCCACGCCGGCCTGTCCGTCCTCGGCGGTCAGCGGCTGATGGCCGAGCTTCTCCACGATGCGGCGAATGCCGGCAAGCTGGGAAGGTGAGTCGTCGACGATCAGGATGCGCGCCATGGGATGTTCCGGTTTGCGAGCAGAGATTGTAGCGGCGCCACCACACCCGGCAAGCGGATGCAGTGCGTGCATGGGCGATGTGCTGCGGGGTTCAGCCGATGCGCACGAGCGTGCGGCCGAGCGATCCGCCGGCAAGCATGCGCTCGAAGACCGAAGGCAGCGTGTCGAGCGTGGCCTCGTGCTGGAGGATGCGATCGAGGTGTCGCGGCTTCCATTCGCCGGCCAGGCGCTTCCAGACTTCGTCGCGGATGTCGCGCGCGGTACCGGCCGATGCCACGCCCAGCAGCGACACGCCGCGGATGATGAAAGGCATGACCGTGGTCGGCAGTTCGTGGGTGGCGGCGAGGCCGGCGCTGGCGACATTGCCGTAGGGCACGGTCTGCGCAAGCAGGCTGGCCAGCATCGTGCCGCCGACATTGTCGAGGCCGCCGCCGAAGCGTGCCGACTCCATCGGCTTGCCGGTGGCGAGTGCGTCACGTCCGATGACCTCGGTCGCGCCGATATCCTTCAGGTAGGCGGCCTGTTCGGGCTTGCCGCTGACCGCGTGCACTTCGTAACCCGCGCTGGAGAAGATGTCGACCGCGAGCGAGCCGACGCCGCCGGTGGCACCGGTCACCGCGAGCGGGCCGAGGCCGGGGTGCTGGTGGTTCTCGACGAGGCGCAGCAGCGCCAGCGCCGCGGTGAAGCCGGCAGTGCCGAGCACCATCGAATCGCGCAGCGACAGCCCAGCGGGCAGCCTGACCGCCCACTTGGCTTCCACGCGCGCGTACTCGGAATAGCCACCGTCGCGGGTCTCGCTGAGCCCGCAGCCGGTCACCAGCACCTCGTCGCCTTCCCGGAACCCGGGATCGGTCGACGCGACCACGTGTCCGGCGACATCGATGCCACCGACCAGCGGAAAGCGGCGCAGGATCCGGCCTTTCCCGGTGCCGGCCAAGGCGTCCTTGAAGTTCACCGACGAGAACGCGGTGCGGATAACGACCTCGCCGGGCGAGAGGTCATCGAGCGTCATCGCTTCGACGCCGCTGCGATAACCCTGTGCGTCGCCGTGGATACGGAAGGCGCGGAAACTGGCGGGGATCGTCATGCATTGTCTCCTGGAGTCAGCGCAGCTCGCGGCTGTGCTTCTCGCTCAGCCACTTGGTCGCGTGCGCCGGTTCGTACGTCTTCATCCAGCCCAGCATCGCCTCGATGTCCTGACCGGTCCACAGGTCCGCGCGCTGGCCCGGATGCAGGAAACGCTCCTCGACCATGCGGTCCATCATCGCGATGAGTGGCTGGTAGTAGCCCTCGACATCGAGGAAGGCGCAGGGCTTGTCGCTGATCCCCAGCTGCCGCCAGGTCAGCATCTCGACGACCTCCTCCAGCGTGCCGAATCCGCCGGGCATGGCCACGAAGCCGTCGGCGAGGTCGAACATCCGCAGCTTGCGCTCGTGCATCGAGCCCACCACCTCGAGCTCGGTGAGGCCCCGGTGCGCAACCTCCATGTCCACCAGCTGTTTGGGGATGATGCCCGTCACTTCGCCGCCGGCGGCGAGCACCGCGTCGGCGATGGTGCCCATCAGGCCGATGTTGCCGCCGCCGTAGACCAGACGGATGCCGTCGCGGGCCATGCGCGTGCCCAGCGCGACCGCCTGTTCGATGTATGCGGGGCGGGCGCCGCTGTTGGAACCGCAGTAAACGCAGATGCTTCGCATGTCGGAATGCCGGTGGGTTGTGGAGAAAAGCAGACGCCGGGCAAAGCCCGGCGCCGGTGTCGCATGCAGCGCGGCGGCGCCGGGATGATCCCGGTCAGCCGGCCGGCTCAGTTCGCCTTGTGGATCGCGCGCTTGTCGACCGCCATCGCCGCGTCATGGATGACTTCCGACAGGCTCGGGTGCGCGTGGCAGATGCGTGCCAGGTCATCGGCGGAGCCCTTGAACTCCATCGTCAGCACGCCCTCGTGCACCAGCTCGGAGACGTTGGCGCCGACCAGGTGCATGCCGAGGACGCGATCGGTCTCGGCATGCGCCAGCACCTTCACGAAGCCGGCCGGCTCGACCATCGCCACCGCGCGGCCGTTGGCGGCGAAGGGGAAGCTGCCGGCCTTGTACGGGATGCCTTCGTCCTTGAGCTGCTGTTCGGTCTTGCCGACCCAGGCCAGCTCCGGCTCGGTGTAGATGACCCACGGAATGGTGTCGAAGTTGACGTGGCCGGGCAGGCCGGCGATCAGCTCGGCCACCGCGATGCCTTCCTCGAAGCCCTTGTGGGCGAGCATCGGCCCGCGCACGCAGTCACCGACCGCCCAGACGCCATCGACGCCGGTGTGGCAGTGCTCGTCGACCTCGATCTGGCCGCGCTCGGTGAGCCTTACGCCGGAACCTTCGGCCAGCAGGCCCTTCGACGCGGCCCTGCGGCCGACGGCAACCAGCAGCTTGTCGACGGTGATGGTCTGCTCGCCGTTCCTGTCGGCGTAGGTGACCTCGACTTCCTTCTTCTTGCCCTTGCCGGTCACTTCGGCCTTGCTGACCTTGGCACCGAGCTTGATGTCCAGGCCCTGCTTCTTGAACTCGCGCGCGGCGACCTTCGAGACTTCCGCATCGGCGGCGGCGAGGAAGTCGGGCAGCGCTTCGAGGATCACGACCTCGGCGCCCAGGCGCTTCCACACGCTGCCGAGCTCCAGGCCGATCACGCCGGCGCCGATGACGGCCATGCGCTTGGGCACCTCGGTGAAGTCCAGCGCGCCGACGTTGTCGACGATGGTCTCGCCGTCGAACTTGGCGAACGGCAGCTCGATCGAATCCGAGCCCGCGGCGATGATCACGTTGGTGCCGGTCAGCTCGACCTCGCTGCCATCGTGCTGCTTCACCTTGACCAGGCGATCGGCGTGCAGGGTCGCGAAGCCGTAGTACGGCGCGACCTTGTTGGCCTTGAACAGCTGCGCGATGCCGCCAGTGAACTGCTTCACGATGGCGTCCTTGCGGCCCACCATCTTCTCGACGTCGATCTTCGGGTCCTTCGCGCTGATGCCGTGCTGCTCGAACACGTGCTGCAGGTTGTGGAACTGGCGCGAGGAATCCAGCAGCGCCTTGGACGGGATGCAGCCCACGCGCAGGCAGGTGCCGCCCAGGGCGGGCTTGCCGTCCTTGCCGAGCGCGGCATCGATGCAGGCGACCTTCATGCCCAGCTGCGCGGCGCGGATGGCGGCGTGGTAGCCGGCCGGGCCGGCACCGATGACGACGACGTCGAATTGTTCAGCCATTTCGGGATTCCTAGCGTGTTCCCTTCGCCCGCTTGCGGGAGAAGGTGGCGCGAAGCGCCGGATGAGGGGAGGGCCGTTGCGGCAGCCCTCACCCCAGCCCTCTCCCGCATGCGGGAGAGGGGGCGGGAAGCATTACAGGCCCAGCAGCATGCGGTGCGGGTTCTCGAGCTGGTTCTTGATGTCGACCAGGAACAGCACCGCGTCCTTGCCGTCGATGATGCGGTGGTCGTACGACAGCGCGATGTACATCATCGGCGCGGCGATCACCTGGCCGTTTTCGACGATCGGGCGCTCCTTGATGGTGTGCATGCCGAGGATCGCGGACTGCGGCGGATTGACGATCGGCGTCGACATCAGCGAACCGAAGGTGCCGCCGTTGGTGATGGTGAAGGTGCCGCCCTGCAGGTCGTCCAGCGACAACTTGCCGTCGCGTGCCTTGGTCGCGTAGTCGGCGATCGACTGCTCAACGTCGGCGAAGCCCATGCGCTCGACGTTGCGCAGCACCGGCGTCACCAGGCCGCGGTCGGTGGAGACCGCGATCGAGATGTCGGCATAGCCGTGGTAGATGATGTCGTCGCCGTCGACCGAGGCGTTCACCACCGGGTACTTCGCCAGCGCGTTGGCGGCGGCCTTGGCGAAGAAGCTCATGAAGCCGAGCTTGATGCCGTGGTCCTTCTGGAACTGTTCGCCCAGTTCCTTGCGCAGCGCCATCACCTTGCCGAGGTTGACCTCGTTGAACGAGGTCAGCATCGCGATCGAGTCCTTGGACTGCATCAGGCGCTCGGCGATGCGCTTGCGGATGCGGGTCATCGGCACGCGCTCTTCCGGACGTGCACCGCCGGACACACCTGCGGTCTTGCCGCTGGCGTAGTTGACCAGGTCTTCCTTGGTGACCGCACCACGGCGGCCGGTGCCCTCGACCTGCGACGGGTCGATGCCCTGGGTCTGCGCGGTGAAACGCGCGCCCGGCGGCAGGTCACCGGTGCCCGATGCCGGCGCGGGACGCGTCGACGACGGTGCCCTCGCCTCGCTCTTGGCGGCGGCGGCCTTGGGCTGCACCTGCTGCGCACCGGCGGCGGGCTCTGCCTTGCCACCATCCGCCTTGGCGCTGCCTCCGTCGGCCTTCGCCGGCGCCGCGCCTTCCTCGATCACCGCCAGCACCTGCTGGCTGGTGACGGTGTCGCCTTCGGCGAACTTCAGCTCCCTGATCACGCCCTCGACGGTCGACGGCACTTCGAGCACCACCTTGTCGGTCTCGAGGTCGACGATGTTCTCGTCGCGCGCCACGCTGTCACCCACCTTCTTGTGCCAGGTGGCGATGGTGGCGTCGGAAACGGATTCGGGGAGTACCGGTACCTTGATCTCGGTGGCCATGGTCTTGATGCGTCCTGGTCGTTGCTGTCAGCGGTGTGGGGGTCAGTCGGCGGCGAAAACGCTGCCGGCAGGGGAAGTGAGGGCATCGGCGACCAGCTGCTGCTGCTCGACGACGTGGTCGGCGAAGTGGCCGACGGCCGGCGAGGGCGAACGCTGGCGGCCGGCGTAGTGCAACTCGAGCCCGGCGGGCACGCAGGCCTGCAGGTGGTGGCGGATCTGGTACCACGCGCCCTGGTTCTGCGGCTCTTCCTGGCACCAGACCACCTTGGTGGCCTTGCCGTAGCGGCCGAGTTCGGCCACCAGCGCCTCGCGCGGGAACGGGTAGAGCTGTTCGATACGCACGAGTGCGACATCGTCCTGGCCGCGCTTTTCCTTGTCCTCGAGCAGGTCGTAATAGACCTTGCCGGAACACAGGACCACGCGCTTCACCTTCGCCACATCCGCCGATGCGTCGCCGATCAGGTGCTGGAACTCGCCGGTGGCGAGCTCTTCCAGGCTCGACACCGCGAGCTTGTGGCGCAGCAGCGACTTCGGGCTCATCACCACCAGCGGCTTGCGGGTGGTCATGTGCATCTGCCGGCGCAGCATGTGGAACGCCTGTGCGGGGGTGGACGGCACGCAGACCAGCATGTTGTCGAGCGCGCACAGCTGCAGGAAGCGCTCCAGGCGTGCCGAGCTGTGTTCGGGGCCCTGGCCTTCGTAGCCGTGCGGCAGCAGCAGGGTGAGCCCGCTGATGCGGCCCCACTTGGCTTCGCCGGAGGCGATGAACTGGTCGATCACCACCTGCGCGCCGTTGGCGAAGTCGCCGAACTGGCCTTCCCAGATGCACAGGGTGTTCGGGTCGGTGGTCGAGAAGCCGTACTCGTAGGCCATCACCGCCTCCTCGCTGAGCAGCGAGTCGATGACGGTGGCGCGCTCCGGCGAATCCACCAGCTGCCGCAGCGGCAGGTGGTAGGTGTCGGTCTTCTGGTCGTGCAGGATCGCGTGGCGATGGGTGAACGTGCCGCGGCCGACGTCCTGGCCCACCAGGCGCAGGCCGAAGCCTTCGTCGAGCAGGGTGGCGTAGGCGAGGTTCTCGGCGAAGCCCCAGTCGGCCGGCGTCTCGCCAGCGGCCATCTTGCGGCGGTCGTCATACACCTTGGAGACGCGCGAGTGCAGCTGCACGTCCTCCGGAATCGTGGTGATGGCGTTGGCCAGTGTCTTCAGCTTCGACAGGTCGACAACGGTGTCGGCGTGGTCGGTCAGCTTGCCGGACACCAGCGTGCCCCAGTCCACGAACAGGCGGCTCTCCGGCGGCGTCTTCGCCGGCGGCGCGAGCTCGGTGGTGACCTCGCCGGAATCGAGCTTGTCGCGGTAGGCATCGGCCAGCGCCTGGCCGCCCTTGGCCGGCACCACGCCGGCGGCTTCGAGCTGCTCGGCGTAGAGCTCGCGGGTGGTCTTGTGCTTGCGGATGACCTGGTACATCACCGGCTGGGTGATTGCCGGCTCGTCGGCCTCGTTGTGGCCGTGGCGGCGGTAGCAGACCAGGTCGATGACGACGTCCTTGCGGAACTCCTGGCGGAAGTCGTAGGCCAGGCGCGCGGCAAAGGCCACGGCTTCCGGGTTGTCGGCATTCACGTGCAGCACCGGGGCGGCGATCATCTTCGCCACGTCGGTGCAGTACAGCGTGGAGCGTGCGTCCTCGCGGTGGCTGGTGGTGAAGCCGACCTGGTTGTTGACCACCACGTGCACGGTGCCGCCGACGGCGAAGCCGCGCGCCTGCGACATCTGGAACAGCTCCATCACCACGCCCTGGCCGGCGAACGCGGCATCGCCGTGGATCAGGATCGGCATCACCTGGCGGCGGTCGGTGTCGCCACGACGCTCCTGGCGCGAACGGACCGAGCCGGCGACCACCGGGTCGACGATCTCCAGGTGCGACGGGTTGAACGCCAGCGCGAGATGGACCGGGCCGCCCTCGGTGACCACGTCGGCGGAAAAGCCCATGTGGTACTTCACGTCGCCGGCCAGCGCGAGCGCGTTGTGCTCGAACTTGCCCTCGAACTCGTCGAACAGGCGGCGCGGGCTCTTGCCCAGCGTGTTGACCAGCACGTTGAGGCGGCCGCGATGGGCCATGCCGATCACGATGTCCTTGACGCCGTCATTGCCGGCGCTGCGGATCACGGTGTCCAGCAGCGGGATCAGCGAATCGCCGCCTTCCAGCGAGAAGCGCTTCTGGCCGACGTACTTGGTATGGAGGTAGCGCTCGAGGCCTTCGGCGGCGGTCAGCCGCTCGAGGATGCGACGCTGTTCGTCGGGGCTGTGGCTGAAACGGCCACCGGCCTTTTCCATGCGCTCGTACATCCAGCGGCGCTGCTCGGCCTGCGGGATGTGCATGAACTCGGCGCCGATCGGGCCGGCGTAGGTCGCCTTGAGCAATGCCAGCAGTTCGCGCAGGCGCATGCGCGGCGCACCGCCGAACGTGCTGGTGCCGCCGGCGGGACCGGTGGCGAACTCGGTGTCGAGGTCGGCATCGGACAGGCCGTGGAAGGGCAGGTCGAGGTCCGGGGCGTCGATCTTCCCCGCCATCGCCAGCGGATCGGTATCCGCCTGCAGGTGGCCACGCGAGCGGTAGGCGGTGATCAGCTTCAGCACCGAGCCCTGCTTGCGCTGGGCTTCGATATCGCCGCTGGCTGCCGCGACCACGGTGCCGGCCTTGGCTTCGCGGCCGGCGCGGGCCACCGCGTCCATGACCACCGAGTGCGGAACGTCGCCGGCCTCGCGCCCCTTGAAGCCGTCGAACCAGGTTTTCCACTTGGTGCCGACGCTGTCGGGATCCACGAGGTACTGCTCGTACAGATCCTCGATATAGGCGGCGTTGGCGCCGAGCTGGGAAGACTGGGCGAACTGCTTGAGAAGACTGTCCACGTCGGGGGTTTGGGCTCGGATAGAGGGGGCGGGAGACGGCCCGGACGTGGATACAGCGGCCGCCCGGGTCGGGATGCGGCAAAGAACGCGATTATAGCCCCAGCCCAACGACGGGGGCGACCCGCTGCGCCCGGAGCCGGGTGCGTCCCGCACCCTGTTCATGTTGCCTGTGCGCAGGCTCGTCAGAGCCCGAGGGCACGGAACTCGCTGGCGGGACGGGCGCGTTCCCATACCGGCGAAAAGCTGTCGCGCAACTGGCGGGCACGCCCCGGCGCGTCGAGTTCCGCCTCGCCGTCGAAGCGGTTGCCGAGGGTGCGGAAGTAGTAGCCGCCGCCGTCGGTGGCGATATAGGCCGGTGCATAGCCGCGATCCACCGGGTCGTCGACCACGCGGAAGGTGAACACGCTGGACAGGCGCTGGGCGAGCGGCAGCAGCGGAGCATGCGCGCGTTGTGCGGCGGCAGGGTCCTGCAGCAGGAAGCGCGCCTCGACGCCGCCGCCGCGGGTGCCGAAGCGGCGCAGGGCCGACAGCACCTGCGGGTCGTCGAACAGGCCGGGGTCGAGGTCGCGGCTGTAGACCCACAGCCGGCGCCGCGCGCCGCGCACCAGCGCGGTGACGATCGCGGCTGCGGCTTCGCGGTCGTCGATCGCCTGCGGCCGGGCCAGCGCACGACGCATCGTCTGGTGCTCGATGCCCGCCTCGTCGAAGCGCGGGCCCTCGGGCACGAAGCCATGGCGGCTATAGAAGCCGATGGCGTCGACCTGGGCATGCAGGGCCACTTCGGCCAGCCCCTGCGCACGTGCCTCGCGCAGCAATGCCTCGAGCAGCGCGTGGCCGACGCCCTGGCCGCGCCATTCGCGCAACACCGCCATGCGGCCGATGCGTCGCTGCGGGGTCAGCCGGGCGGTACCGATCGGCTGTCCGCCGGCATCGCGGGCGACCACGTGGGTGCTGCGCGGGTCGTCGTCGTCACGTTCCAGCGCTTCCGGGACGCCCTGTTCCTCGATGAAGACCACGCCGCGCACCTGCAGCAGTTCGGCGTGGTCGCGTGGCCACTGCGCGGTGGCGACCTGGAACGGGCCTGGCGGTGCCTGGTCGCTCATCGTCCGTCGATCTCCAGGCCGTCGCCGTCCTCCGCGCCGCCCCAGTCGCCATCGTCGGGCGCCAGCAGGTGGTAATGGCCGGCGTCGAGCAGGGCGATCACGGCGTCGCGACCGGTGTCCGACAGCCGTGCATAGACGGCGTCATCAACCCGGGCCGCGGCGGCAAGCGCGCGCGCATCGGCGACCGGCAGCGCGAACTCCTGGCCCGACACGTACAGGCGCGCGCCGCGGCGGGCGCGT
The DNA here is from genome assembly GCF_004803715.2 of Luteimonas yindakuii. Lineage (NCBI taxonomy): Bacteria > Pseudomonadati > Pseudomonadota > Gammaproteobacteria > Lysobacterales > Lysobacteraceae > Luteimonas > Luteimonas yindakuii. The sequence continues at coordinate 1,724,458 of NZ_CP039383.2, read as the reverse complement.
CGCCAGGCCATCCGCGTCCACGGATGACGATGCAGCGCCCCGCCGGCGCGCAGGTCCCATTCGACCTCGATGCGCGGGCGGCCTTCACCGGCCGGCATGGCTTCCGCACCGGCCCGGTACATGGTGATGAAGCGGCCGAACCAGTCGCCGAGGCGGTCGGGATCGTTCATGCGCAGCGCGTTGAGCGCCTCGATCACGCGGCCCATCGCCAGCGCGTCGATCTCCCACGGGTCACGCGGGGGGGCCATGCCGGCATCGCGATAGCGGACGCTGTCGTCGGCATCCGCCACCACAGTATCGAGCCAGTCGGTGATCAGTTCCGCCGATGACGGTGCGCGCGTGCCGACCGAGAACGTCAGGCAGGGATTCACCGCGACCCCATGGTGCGGCACGCCCGGCGGCAGGTAGAGCATGTCGCCCGGATCGAGCACCCAGTCATGGCTGGGATCGAACTGGCGCAGCAGCCTGAGCTCGGCGTCGTCGCGGAACGCGGTCGGCGGATTCGGCCGGGCATCGATCTGCCAATGGCGCTGGCCCTGCGCCTGCAGCAGGAACACGTCGTACTGGTCGATATGCGCGCCCACCGAGCCGCCGGTGGCGGCGAAGCTCACCATGATGTCGTCGATGCGCCAGCGCGGCAGGAAGCGGAAGGCCTCGAGCAGGGCGGCGATGTCGGCATCCCACTTGTCGACGTCCTGCACCAGCAGCGTCCAGTCGTGGTCGGGCATGCCCGGGAACGCGTCTTCCGGGAACGGCCCGGTGCGCAGGCGGTAGCGGTCGGCGGCGCGGTCGTGTTCGACGATGCGCGCCAGCACGCCGTCCTCGCAGGCCAGGCCGGCGAGGTCGTCGGGCTCGATCGGCGAGACGAAGCCGGGAAACGCGTTGCGCACCAGCAGCGGGCGCTGCTGCCAGTAATCGCGCAGGAAGCGTTCGGCGGACATGCCGAGCGGGCCGCCTTCGGGCGTCCGGCTGGCGTCGATTTCAATCGGGAATGGAGGGCGGCTCATGGGGCCGCAGCCTACGCGAAAACCGGGGCTGCCTCACGCGGAAACGGTTGCCCCGGCAGGGGTCTCACGCTGGTATCGAGGCGATTTCGTCGTAGCCGCGACCGACGAACTGCAGCAGGCACCAGCCGTGGCCGAATGGATCGGCGATCTGCACGATCCGCCCCCAGTCCGCCTCGCGCACGTCACCTTCCTGTGTGAAGCCGGCGGCAAGCACACGCGCGAGCGCGGCGGCGAGGTCATCGACCACCACGTCGAGATGGCAGGGCATCCAGTGGCGTGCGTAGTCGCGCGGTCGGGTGGCTGCGCCGATGCTGTCCGCCGATTTCACCAGCAGGTACACGGGCACCTGCGCGCCGAGGAGTTCGACCCCTGCATCGCCGAACCGGCGCCCGATGCGCAGGCCGAACGCCGCCACGTACAGCGCCTCGGCGGCAGCGAGATCGGGTACGTCGAGATTGACCAGGATGTCCAAGGTGCCGCCCCGGTATCGCTGGTGCGGTCAGATCACGCGATTGCCGGTGCCCGCGTCCTCGACCGGCGGCTCGTTGCTGGCATTGACGGTGTTGTCGTTCCCGCCGAACCCGACGCCCTCGATCCGCGTGCCCAGCACGGTATTGCCGCGGCCGTCGATCCGCAGCGGGCCGCTGTCGGTGAGGTTGAGGATGTTGTCGTCGCCGCTGACGCGGACCTCGCCGACCTGTGCGTTGAGCACGGTGAAGCGGTCGCCTTCCACGTGCAGGCTGCGTGCGTGGTCGACATTGAGCGAGCCCTGCGACGCGGTGATCGTGATGTCGCGGCACTCGCCTTCGATGACGAGACGCGAGTTGTCACGGGTGATGCGCAGGTCGTTGCCCGCGCAATTGGCGCCGGAGGCCGGGTCGGTGAGCACGCCGGGCGTGGCGTCGGTCGGCAGGAGGGATGTGCCCGCATCCGCGGTCGCGGGTGGCGTCGCATCGCACGCGGCCAGCAGCAGGATGGAGGTCGCGACCCAGAGTGTCCTGGTTGCCATCGGGAGGTCCTTCTCGCCTGAAAGAAGCCCGCACCCTAGCAGAGGTCGCGCGCGGTCGACCAGCGGTCCCGTGGATCCAGCTTCGTGCGCCGTCCCGCCTCAGATTTCGCGGGCCAGGCGCTCGGCGAGGCCGGTATAGCGACCCGGCGTGAGTTCGCGCAGCGGCTGCTTTGCATCCTCCGGCAGGTCCAGCGATTCCACGAACGCCTGCATGGATTCGGCGGTGATGCCGTGGCCGCGGGTCAGCGCCTTCAACTGTTCGTAGGGATTGGGCAGGCCGTGGCGACGCATCACCGTCTGCACCGCCTCGGCCAGCACTTCCCAGGATGCATCGAGGTCGCCATCGAGCCGTTGCGGATTCACTTCCAGCTTGCCCAGTCCGCGTGCCAGTGCATCCAGCGCCACCTGGGTATGGCCGAAGGCGGTCCCCAGCGCACGCAGCACGGTGGAATCGGTGAGGTCGCGCTGCCAGCGGCTGATCGGCAGCTTGGCGCTGAAGTGCTCGAACAGCGCATTGGCGATACCGAAGTTGCCCTCGGCGTTCTCGAAGTCGATCGGGTTGACCTTGTGCGGCATCGTCGATGAGCCGACCTCGCCCTCCTTGAGCCGCTGCTTGAAGTAGCCCAGCGAGATATAGCCCCAGATGTCGCGGGCGAAGTCGATCAGGATGGTGTTGGCGCGGCGCGTGGCGTCGCCGATCTCGGCGATGTTGTCGTGGGGCTCGATCTGCGTGGTCCAGGGGTTGAACACCAGGCCCAGGCCCTCGACGAAACGCTGCGCGAAGGCCGGCCAGTCGACGTCGGGATAGCTGGCCACGTGCGCGTTGTAGTTGCCGACCGCGCCGTTGATCTTGCCGGTGAACCCGACCGCCGCGACCTGGCGGATCTGCCGCTCCAGCCGCGCGACCACGTTGGCCAGCTCCTTGCCGAGCGTGGTCGGCGATGCGGTCTGGCCGTGGGTGCGCGAGAGCATCGGCTGTGCCGCCTGCGCGTGCGCCATCGTGCGCAGGGTATCGGCGATGCCCTGCAGCGTCGGCAGCAGTACTTCGCGCCGCGCCCGTTCCAGCATCAGCCCGTAGGACAGGTTGTTGATGTCCTCGCTGGTGCAGGCGAAGTGCACGAACTCGAGCGCGCCGGCGAGGTCGGCCTGGTCGCGCAGCTGGTCCTTGATGAAGTACTCCACGGCCTTGACGTCGTGGTTGGTGGTGCGTTCGATCGCCTTGACCTGGGCCGCATGCTCGACCGAGAAGTCGTCAGCGATCGCGCGCAGGCGCGCGGTCGCGGCGTCGTCGAACGGTGCCAGCTCGACGATGCCGGGCTCGGCGGCCAGTGCCAGCAGCCACTCGATTTCCACCCGCACGCGGGCGCGAATCAGGCCGTACTCGGAGAACACCGGGCGCAGCGCATCGACCTTCGATGCATAACGGCCATCCAGCGGCGACAGGGCGAGCAGGGCATGGGACATGGCGGCACACGTGCGACAGACGGGCGCGCATTTTATGCGGGATCGAAAGGGGCTGCAGGCGATACGGGGCACGCCGATGCCGGTGCCAGCGGACGGGAGGCCCACCGGCGCCGGCCGCAGCGGTCATCCGCGCCGGGCTTCGCGGGGTGCAGCAGAGGGCTGGCGTATCCTGCCCCGCACCTGGCGCGATGCGCCGCTTGCCATCACGGCAGAGGAGACCGCGATGCCGCAGTCCTTCCGTATCGAACACGACAGCATGGGCGAGCTGCAGGTGCCTGCCGACGCGCTGTGGGGTGCGCAGACCCAGCGCGCGGTGCAGAACTTCCCGATCTCCGGCCGGCCGATGCCGCGTGGCTTCATCCGCGCGCTGGGCCTGGTGAAGGCCGCCGCTGCGGAGTCCAACGGCGGTCTCGGCCTGCTGCCCGAGCGGCTGGCCACGCCGATCCGCCGCGCCGCGCTGGCGGTGGCGGATGGCGCGCACGACGCGCATTTCCCGATCGACATCTACCAGACCGGCTCCGGCACGTCGTCGAACATGAACGCCAACGAGGTGATCGCCACGCTGGCTTCGACGCGCAGCCGCAAGGTGCATCCCAATGACCACGTCAACCTTGGCCAGAGCTCGAATGACGTGATTCCCACGGCGTTGCGCGTGGGTGCGGTGCTGGCGGTCGAGGAGGATCTGCTGCCGGCGATCGCGCATCTGCGCCGCACCATCGACCGTCGCGGGCGCGGGCTGAAGAAGGTGGTCAAGACCGGCCGTACCCATCTGATGGACGCGATGCCGCTGACCTTCGCGCAGGAGTTCGGCGCCTGGTCGTCGCAGTTGGGATCGGCGCGCGCGCGGATCGAGGACGCGCTGAAGCGACTGCGCCGGCTGCCGATCGGCGGCACCGCGATCGGCACCGGCATCAATGCCGAGCCGCGCTTCGGCGCGCGTGTCTGCGTCGCGCTGTCGAAGCAGACACGGGTGAGGTTCACCAGCGCCGAGGACAAATTCGAGGGCATCGCCGCCCAGGACGACGCAGTGGAGATGTCCGGCCAGCTCAATGCGCTGGCGGTGGCGGTGATGAAGATCGCCAACGACCTGCGCTGGATGAACGCCGGGCCGCTCGCCGGCCTGGGCGAGGTCGAGCTGCCGGCGCTGCAGCCGGGCAGCTCGATCATGCCCGGCAAGGTGAACCCGGTGATCCCCGAGGCGACCTGCATGGTCTGCGCGCAGGTGATGGGACACCACACCGCGATCACCGTGGCCGGGCAGAGCGGCAACTTCCAGCTCAACGTGATGCTGCCGCTGATCGCGGCCAACCTGCTCGACTCGATCCAGTTGCTGGCCAACGCCTCGCGTCTGCTGGCGGATACCGTCATCGACGGCCTGCAAGTGCGACGTGACCTCATCGCCAGCGCGCTCGACCGCAACCCGATCCTGGTCACCGCGCTGAACCCGGTGATCGGCTACGAGAAGGGTGCCGCGATCGCCAAGCGCGCCTATGCCGAAGGCCGGCCGGTGCTGGAGATCGCGCTGGAGGACAGCGGCCTCGACGAGAAGACCCTGCGCGCGCTGCTGGACCCGGAAGCGCTCACCCGCGGTGGCATCCACGGCAAGGCCGGCGGGGGCTGAGTCGCGTCCATTCCGGCCGGCATGCCGAACCAGCGCGCTCCATCGGAGGTGGACGGCTGCCGTTGCCCCGACATGCGACGCGGCCATACAGGCGGGTGCAGCGGATGCCGTCCACGCACGCTGCGTGGACGGCGCGTCGCACTGTCCTAGAGGACCTCGTTCCCGGTCGTTTGAGGGGACACGGAGTCGCCGTCCCGGCGCGTCTTGTCGTCGCAGCTGTCGACGTCTTCCGCGGTCATCGTGGCGTAGGGCTCGAATGCCGGCAGCGCCGCGGCCAGGGCCTGTTGCGATTGCAGCAGCGCCGGCAGATGCGTGCACAGCTCGCCCGCTGCCGCCTCGATGCGTTCGCCCTCGGCTTCCATCCGCTTGCCGAATGCCTCGCCGTCGCCGCGCAGGACCGCACCGATCGCACCGCTCGCGGCCTGCAGGCCGAGGGCCGCACCCTGTGCACCGATCTCCATCCCGGCATCGGCGACCGCGATGACATGCGCGCGGTGCGCAAGCAGGAGCGCACGCTGGCTGTCATCCACCGGCACCGGCTCGCCGTCGATCAGGAAATCGCCCTGCGGGCTGATCTCGGCGGACGGCAGCGCGTCGCTGCCCGCGTGCGAACGGCTGCCGAAGTTGATCCCCTTGTTGCCCTTGCCGCCCACGCCGATGTTGGCCGTCGCCATTTCCTCCCGCGCGTGCTCGATGGCCGTGCGGGTGGTGCGGGCGACCAGGCCCTCGTCCGCTGCTTCGGTGCTGGTACCGGCGCCAGTGTCGGCGGGATCCGCGCTGCAGGCGGCCAGCGGCAGCGTGCAGGCAAGAAGCACGGACATCAGCAGGGTGCGTTGGATGGTGGTCATGGTGGTTCCCCGGTCAGCGCTTGCGTGGAATGTCGATGGCCCCGGCGACGTCGCGATGGTCGACGTCGCCACTGCCCTTGGAACGTACGGTCAGCGTGCCCCGCACATTGCGCACGTCGAGGTCGCCCTAGCCGATGGAGCCGACCACGACGTTTCCGGTGACGTCCTCCAGCGTGGCGTCGCCCGAGCCGATCGACCCGATGTCGACGTTGCCGGCGGCGCCCCGCAGGCTGAAGTCGCCTGACCCGATGCTGCCGACCTCGGCGTCACCGCGGACCTGGCTCGCCTCGATGTCACCGGAGCCGAGCGAGAGAACGTTCAGCGCGCCGACGTCATGCAGCGCGGCGTCGCCGGAGCCGACCTTGGCGGTCAGCAGGCCGCGGATGCCGCGGACATCGACATCGCCCGAGCCCAAGTCGGCGCTCGCCGATGCGGCGCCATCGAGCCAGGCATCGCCCGAGCCCACGCGCAGCTGCACCAGGACGTCCTCGGGCACGGTGCCTTCCAGCGTCAGGTAGGCATAGCGGTCGCCGAGCGACAGGCCGCGGCGGTCCTCGCGCTGCAGCTTCACGTGGAGGGTGTCGCCGCGAAGCTCCTGGGTGACCGACATGCGCGCGAGGTCACCCTCGCTCGAGGCACAGGCACGGCCCGCGATGCGGTGATCGCCGCCGCTTGAGCCCTGCAGGCGGAGCCTGTGCGGACCGATGTCGAACATGACGCGCTTGGCGCCGGCGGTGTCGAGGACGAGTTGCTGCGGCTGGCTGTGGGCGCAGCGCTCCTGGGCGAATCCGGCGACCGGAAGCAGGCAGACCAGCAGGGTGGCGATGGCTTTCATCGTGTGTCCTTGTGCAGGGGTGGATTGGCCGGCGGGCCTGCTCAGATCTCTTCGCGCCAGCGGCGCAGCCGCACCGCGATGGCGATCATCACCGCACCCGCCACCGCGCCGATCCACATCTTCGGCGACAGGAAGGTCGAATACAGGGTGCGCAGGTTGAGTACGTCGCGCAGGTCGCCCGGGGCGTCGATGCCGTGCAGGTTGACCGCGTCCATCCAGCCCGCGGGCACCACGCTAAGCAGCATGCGGGCGACCACGTTCTGCCAGAACCAGTCCGCCTGCAGGCCGAAGTAACCCATCACCTCGAACCACCAGACGAACACGCCCAGCAGCACCGGCACCACGATCGCCCACAGGAACGGCTTGCCCTTCGCCCAGGCGGAGCACAGCAGCAGCCAGCCGATGGTGGGCAACGCCCAGACCGCGTAGACCGGGATCGCCGCGACCACGAAGGCCGCCATCCGGAACGGACCACCCGAGGCCCAGACCAGCTGGAACGCGTTGCCGCCATGCATCACCACCAGCACGCTCACGATCACCGCGAACAGCACCATCGTCGCCAGTGCCGCCGCGGTGGCCAGCAGCGGGGCGACCAGCGCGGCGCTGACCACCTTCGACAGCACGGTGTCGCGGTCGGAGACCGGCAGCGATTTCCAGAACAGCACGCTGCGGTCCTTGCGGTCGTCGTACAGCGCGCCCAGGCAGTAGAAGAACACCACGAAGGCCATGACGATGAAGGGCCAGCTCGAGGCCATCAGCAGGCTGGCGTCCAAGGCGTCGCCGAGCTGCTGCAGGTCGTGCGCGCTCATCTGGCTGGTGATCAGGCTCAGGTCGAGGCCGTTGATGGTGACGCCGTCGATCTCGAGCTCACCCTCGGCAACGGCCTTGCGTGCCATCACCGACGCGACCACCGCGAAGATCATGGTCAGCAGCAGGGAGACGCCACCGGCGATCACCGGCGCCCACAGGAAGCCGCCACGGTGCTCCCAGTATTCGCGCCGGAGCAGGGTCGGGAACGGATGCCGGCGCGGCGTCACGGCGCGTGCCGCGACCGGCGTTTCGACTTGGGCGTTCATGCGTAGGTTCCTTTCATCTGGGCCACGAACAGGTCGGCCAGGCCCGGGTTGCGGGTCTCGCCGTACTCGGCCAGGCGCACGGCGGGCACGCCGTCGAACAGCATCACCGTCTTGCCGAACGGCAGGCTGCGCTCGTTCACCGGCCCCAGCGCCCGCGCGGCATCCACGCGGTCGGCATTGAGCAGCACCTCGGTGAAGCGTTCGCCGACCTCGTCCATCGTCGACTGCAGGACGATCCGGCCGTCACGGATGAACATCACGTCGGTGAGGATGTGCTCGATCTCCTCCACCTGGTGGGTGGTGACGAGGATGGTCTTCTGCTCGTCGAAGTAGTCCTCCAGCAGGCGCTGGTAGAACTCCTTGCGATAGAGGATGTCGAGGCCCAGGGTCGGCTCGTCGAGCACCAGCAGTCGCACGTCGATCGCCATCACCAGCGCCAGGTGCAGCTGCACGATCATGCCCTTCGACATCTCGCGCACCCGCATCTTCGGGGTGAGCTTGGTGTTGGCCAGGAAGCGTTCGCAGCGGGTGCGGTCGAAGTGCGGGTGCACGGCCTCGACGTAGTCGATCGCCTCGCGCACGCGGATCCAGCGCGGCAGCACCGCGACGTCGGCGATGAAGCAGACATCGTTCATCAGCCGGTCGCGGTCGCGCCGCGGGTCCAGGCCCAGCACCTGCAGGTCGCCTTCGACCTGCAGCAGGCCGAGGATGGCCTTGAGCGCGGTGGTCTTGCCGGCACCGTTGGGGCCGATCAGGCCGACGATACGGCCCGGCTCGATGGCGAAACTGGCGTCGGCCAGGGCCAGTGAATTGCGGTAGGCCTTGCGCAGTCCGCGCGCCTGGATGACATGGGGCAGGCTGACGTCGGGTAGCGTGTTCACTCGGCACCTCCAGTGCGCAACGGTCGGGTGAGATCGTCCAGGCCCAGACCCAGGCGCTGGATGCGTTCGAGTACCAGCGGCCATTCCTCGTGCAGGAAGCGCTCGCGTTCGGTGGACAGCAGTTTCCTGGATGCCTCTTCGGTCACGAACATGCCCAGGCCCCTGCGTTTCTCGACCAGCGCCTCGTCCGCGAGCTCCTGGTAGGCGCGCGACACGGTGATCGGGTTGAGCTGGTAGTCCGCGGCCACCTGACGCACCGAGGGCAGGGCGTCGCCGGGCTTGAGCACGCCGTCGAGCATCATCGCGATCACCCGTTCCTTGAGCTGGCGGTAGATGGGAGCGCCATCGCTCCACTGGATGTCGGCCATGGGTCAGCTCCCCACCGGGCGCAGTTCCTGCGCGAACGAGAAGTACGGCATCGCCAGCGCCTGGTGGCGGAGGCGGGCACGGCGGGGAGCGGCCTGGGCCTCGTCCTGTCCGGCGACCGCCTGCGAGGCATCCGTGCGCGCGGGCCCCGCAACGCCTGCAGTTGCCATGACGGCAGAGGTGCCGATGGCGGTCATCGGCGCCGTGCCGGAAGCTCCGCCACAGCCGGCAAGCTGGACGTCCGTGGACGTCGGCATCTGCGGCAGCGGACCGGCGGCCAGCAGCATCAGCACTGCGGCGAGTCCGGTGAAGGAGAAAGCCAGTATCGTGTTGTGGAGCTTGCGGTTCATGCCGAACCTCCTGCCCTGGTTGATCGGTGTTGTATGCAACTATAACACCAGAACAGCTGAGGTCAAGCGGTTTGACGACCCAACTTAAGACAGGGTGGGTTCCACGGTCCAGGAGGCAGTGCCATGAACGTCAAAACAATAGTTTGCGCAGCATTTCTCATGTTTTCGATGACCCATGTGCAGGCCGCGGACAGCCTGCTCGACCATCAGTACCGCCCGCTGGCCGGCCGCGGGGCGGTGGATCTGCGCGCCACCTATGGGGGCCAGGTGGTGCTGGTGGTGAACACGGCCAGCAAATGCGGTCTGGCTCCGCAGTTCGAAGCGCTGGAAGCACTGCATTCGAAGTACGCCACGCGCGGCTTCGCAGTGCTCGGCTTTCCATCGGGTGATTTCCGTGAACAGGAGTTCGAGGATGAAACGGAGATCCGCGAGTTCTGCACCCTGACCTATGGCGTGCAGTTCCCGATGTTCGAACGCGTGCACGTGGTCGGGCCGCAGGCGACGGGGCTGTACCGCGATCTGGCGGGGGCCAGCGGCGGCGACGTGCCGCAGTGGAACTTCCACAAGTATCTGATCGGTCGCGACGGCACTCTCGTCGCCAGCTGGGGCAGCCGCACGCCGCCGGACGACCCGGCCATCGTCAGCGCGATCGAACGTGCGTTGGGATCACCCTGATCCGTAGCGTGCGTTGGTGGAGGCCGTCCGGGCAGCGCGGATCATGAGGATGGTCGGTGCCGAGCCCGGGTGGCGCGCGGGACTCCGACGCCTGTCGTCACGCAGGCGGAGCTTGCGACGCCAGGGCCACCAGCAAGGCGGAAAGACCGTGGCCTGAAGCGCCGGCGCGCGCGCTGCCGCCACGCGCCAGGCGCGTCAGCGCGCTGACGAGACGTGCGTTGGACTGGATGCGACGGACGGGCGGCGGACCCCGCAGGCTGCCGGCAGCCGTGGCGTCGGCCCGCTGGCGTACGGAGAGCGCCGACGGTATTGGCTGCGCTGCGCACAGCGCCTGGTCGCGGCCGCGCTGGAGCCCGTGCAGATCGGCATGGCCGGCGGCCCCGATGGGCCGGTCGTGTGAGACATCGGAAGTCCGGTGATGGAAAGGTCTGACGGAGGCCATGCGCATTTTGCGGTCGGTGGGGAGGGGCGCCGGTGCCGGCGCCAGCGCATGGTTGAAAAGCACCGGTGAAGGCATCGTGCGCGCGGGCTCGGGGACATCGGCGGTTCATCGGTCACCGGCCACCGTGCCCTCCGGCGCGGCGGGCGTGCGCCGTGGCATCGGGCGTGATTGCCCGCATCGCGCGCTGCCGTGACAATAGCCCGCTGCATGGCCTCCGCTGGCAGCGCCGCCGATGCAGCGCGCCGCGACACGGTGAAACCGTGTGGCCAAACGTACGGGTGCGAACCCGCGTCACCAATCTGGAGTTGTCCCAATGAAGAAAGCGATGCGCGGTGTGGCCGCGCTCTGTCTCGCCGCGGTCTGTGCGGCGGTGGTGCCGGTGACGTCGTTCGCCCAGGCGCCGGCGCTGCAGGGCGAGCGCGCCCAGGTCAGTTACATGGTCGGTATGGACGTGGGCCAGTCGATCGCCCCGGTCGGCCCCGACATCGACTACGCCGCGCTGGAGCGTGGCATCCGCAACGCGTTCGAGGGCGGCGAGCCGCTGCTGTCGGAACAGGACGTGGCGCAGACGGCGCAGGCGCTGATGCAGCGCATCGCGGTCCGCAACGGGCAGACCCCGCCCGGCATGCCCCCGGGTGCACCGCCGCCGGAAGTCGACCGCCAGAAGGTCGGCCTGATGGTGGGCAGTGACATCGGCCGCTCGTTGCAGCCGATCCAGGGCGAGCTCGATCTTGCCGTGCTGGTGCAGGGCCTGCGCGCGCGCGTCGAGGGCGGCCCGGTCCTGATGGACGAGGCACAGGCCGACGCCGTGCGGCAGTCGTTCTCGGAGCGCGTGCAGAAGGACATGGAGGCGCAGCAGGCGCAGGCCGGCGAGAAGAACCGCGCCGAAGGCGAGGCATTCCTCGCCGGCAACCGCACTGAAACCGGCGTGCAGGTCACCCCGTCGGGCCTGCAGTACCGGGTGGTCCGCCAGGGCTCGGGCCGGCGTCCGGTCGCCAGCGACCGCGTGCGCGTGCACTACCACGGCACCCTGCTCGACGGCACGGTGTTCGACAGCTCCTACGAGCGCGGCCGGCCGGCCGATTTCGGCCTTGGGCAGGTGATCCCCGGCTGGACCGAGGGAGTTGCGCTGATGCCGATCGGCAGCAAGTACCGGTTCTGGATTCCGGCCCGCCTCGGTTACGGCGCCAAGGGCACGCAGGGCATCCCGCCGGAAGCCACCCTGGTGTTCGACGTCGAGCTGCTCGACATCCTCTGATCCTTCTGTCGGGTCGGCGCGTCGCCCGCGCCACCCGCCCACGTTTCCTTCCAGGAGTTCCCCATGAAGATTTCCCGCAGCGCCCTGACCCTCTCCGCGCTCGCGCTGGCCACCACCCTCGGGCTGTCGGCCTGCAAGAAGATCGAGGACGGCGAGGGCACTTCGACGGCCGCTTCGGCGACCGGCGCCGATGCGCCGGCGGTGCAGGTGCAGGGCCTCAAGAACAACCGCGAGCAGGTCGGCTATGCGATCGGCCTCGACCTCGGCAACTCGATCAAGCCGCTCGAGGACGAGATCGACCTCGACGCGATGGTGCGTGGTATCCGCGACAACCTCGCTGGCAAGGAGCCCAAGCTCAACGACGAGCAGGTCATGCAGGTGATGCAGGGCCTGGCGACGCGCATGCAGGCCAAGCAGGCTGCCGAGGCGCAGACCCGTCTCGACGACGAGAAGAAGATCCTCGACGAGAACGCGGCGAAGCCGAACGTGCAGACCACCGAGTCCGGCCTGCAGTACGAGGTGCTGACCCCCGGCACCGGCCCGACCCCGTCGGCCGGTGACCGCGTGCGCGTGCACTACGAGGGCAAGCTGCTCGACGGCACCGTGTTCGACAGCTCGATCCAGCGCGGCGAGCCGGTGGAGTTCTCGCTGGGCGAAATCATCCCCGGCTGGCAGGAAGGCCTGCAGCTGATGCAGCAGGGCGCCAAGCACCGCCTGTGGATCCCGAGCAGCCTCGGCTATGGCGAGCAGGGCGCCGGTCCGATCCCGCCGAATGCCGCGCTGCAGTTCGAGGTCGAGCTGATCGAAGTGCTGCCCGCCAGCGCGCAGTAAGCCACGCGGTCCCGGCAGGCGTCGCCACGCATGGTGACGCCTGCCGCATGCGGCCGGAGCGAGGTTGGAACACGATGGATGAACTGGAACAGCGCGTGGTCGAACTGGAAACGCGGGTCGCGTTCCAGGAGCACGCGCTCAACGAGATGAGCGATGCGCTCGCCGGGCTGCGCCTGCAGTCGGCGCAGAACGCGGAGCTGCTGCGGCGCAGCCTCGACGAACTGAAGCAGGCGCGTGGCGGCTTCTTCGCCGACCCGGCGGACGAGCCGCCACCGCCGCATTACTGATGGTCTGACTGGAACGACGGCACGACGATGAGCGATACCCTGCGCGACCAGCTCCTGGGCCTGGGCTTCAAGGCCCCCACGCCGGAGCGCCAGCCTGCGCGCAAGCCCGGTGCGGGCGGCAATCAGGCGTCTGCCAAGGCCGATGCATCGCGCCCTGGCCAGCGCCGCCCGGACGGCAAGCCGTCGCCGGGCAAGCCGCAGGCCCGCGGCGATGCGCGCACGCGCGGTCGCGGCAAGCCAACGTCGCGGGAGGACATCGACCTCGCCAAGGCGTACGCGATCCGTGCCCAGAAGGAAAAGGACGAGCGCATCGCGGCGGAGAAGCAGAAACAGGAGGAGGCACGCCTGCGCCGCGAGGCGCGTGCACGCCTGGCGACCCTGCTCGAGGGCAAGGCGCTCAACCACGCGGATGCCGACATCGCCCGTCACTTCGAGTACGGCGGCAAGATCAAGCGCATCTACGTGACCGCCGAGCAGCTGCGGGCGCTCAACGCCGGCGAGCTGGGCGTGGCCCAGCTCAATGGGCGGTACCTGCTGGTGACCGCGGCGGTGCTGGCGGAGGCGGAGGCGGTGTTCGCGCCGTCGGTGGCGCTGCGGGTGGACCCGGACGCCCCCGCCGGCGACGACCCCTATGCCGACCCGATGTACCAGGTACCCGACGACCTGGTGTGGTGAAGCCGGCTCACTGCGGGTCGTAGTCGAGCTGGGTCGCCAGCCACCGCTCGGCCTGCTGCAGTGACACGCCCTTGCGGCGTGCGTAGTCCGCGACCTGTTCGCGTGCAACCCTGCCGACGACGAAGTACTGGCTGCGCGGGTGGCTGAAGTAGTAGCCGGAGACCGCGGCGGTGGGCAGCATCGCGAAATTCTCGGTCAGCGTCATGCCCGCATTCGCACCCGCATCGAGTAGCTTGAACAGGGTGGCCTTCTCGCTGTGGTCGGGGCACGCCGGGTAGCCGGGTGCGGGGCGGATGCCACGGTAGCGCTCGGCGATCAGCGCGTCGTTGTCCAGCGCCTCGTCGGTGGCATAGCCCCAGAACTCCATGCGCACGCGCTGGTGCAGGCGCTCGGCCAGTGCTTCGGCCAGGCGGTCCGCCAGCGCCTTGAGCAGGATCGCGTTGTAGTCGTCATGGTCGGCCTCGAAACGCGCGACATGCGGGTCCAGCCCGATGCCTGCCGTCACCGCGAACCCGCCGATCCAGTCGGCCAGGCCGGTCCCGCGTGGTGCGATGAAGTCCGCCAGGCAGAAGTCGGGACGATCGGCCGGCTTGTCGACCTGCTGGCGCAGGAAGTGGAGCGTGGTCTCGCCGCCGTCGGCGTGCACCACCACGTCGTCGCCGACGCTGTACGCCGGCCACAGGCCGAACACGGCTTTCGCGGTCAACCACTTCTCCTCGACGATGGTCGCAAGCATCGCCCGCGCGTCGCGGTACAGCTCGCGCGCCTGGGTGCCGACGACGGCGTCGTCGAGGATCGCCGGATAGCCTGCCAGTTCCCACGCGTTGAAGAACGGGCTCCAGTCGATGCAGTCGGCAAGCTCCGCCAGCGGCCAGTCCTCGAACACATGCAGGCCGGTCGCGCGCGGCGCGGGCGGCACGTACCCGTCCCAGCCGCCGTCGAACTTCTGCCCGCGCGCCTTCTGCAGTGACACCAGTCGCTTGGCGTCGCCGCGGTTGCGATGGCGTTCGCGGATTTCCGCGTAGTCGGCATCGTTGGCGGCGACGAACGCCGCGCGCATGTCGCGGGAGATCAGCGATTGCGCCACGCCCACCGCACGCGAGGCGTCCTTCACCCAGACGGTGGGCGCGGCGTAGTGCGGATCGATCTTCAGCGCCGTGTGCGCACGCGAGGTGGTGGCACCCCCGATCAGCAGCGGCATGGTGAAGCCCTGCCGTTGCATCTCGCGCGCGACGTGGCCCATCTCTTCCAGCGAAGGCGTGATCAGGCCTGACAGGCCGACCAGGTCGGCATCGATTTCACGTGCCTTGTCGAGGATGACCTGCGCGCCCACCATCACCCCGAGGTCGACGACCTCGAAGTTGTTGCACGCCAGCACCACGCCGACGATGTTCTTGCCGATGTCGTGCACATCGCCCTTGACCGTGGCCAGCACGATGCGGCCGTTGGTTTTCGCGACATCGCCGGTGCGGGCCTTTTCCGCTTCGATCCACGGCAACAGGTAAGCCACCGCCTTCTTCATCACCCGTGCCGATTTCACCACCTGCGGCAGGAACATCTTGCCGGCACCGAACAGGTCGCCGACCACGTTCATGCCGTCCATCAGCGGACCTTCGATGACATCGAGCGGGCGCGGCAGCAGCTGGCGCGCCTCCTCGGTGTCGGTTTCCACGTACTGGTCGATGCCATGCACCAGCGCATGGGTGAGGCGTTCGCGTACCGGGCGCTGGCGCCACGCCTGGTCCTCGACGACGCGTGCGCCGCCGCTGCCGCGGAAGGTCTCGGCGATCTCGAGCAACCGCTCGGTCGCATCCGCGCGGCGGTTGAGGACGACATCCTCCACGCGCGTGCGCAGTTCCGGATCGAGATCGTCGTAGACCGGCAGCGCGCCGGCGTTGACGATGCCCATGTCCATGCCGGCCTGGATCGCGTGGTAGAGGAACACCGAGTGGATCGCCGCCCGCACCGGCTCATTGCCGCGGAAGGAGAAGCTCACGTTGGACACGCCGCCGGAGACATGGCAATGCGGCAGCGTGGCACGGATGATCCGGGTGGCCTCGATGAAATCGACCGCGTAGTTGTCGTGCTCGGCAATGCCGGTGGCGATGGCGAAGATGTTGGGATCGAAGATGATGTCTTCGGGCGGGAAGCCGACCTCGTCGACGAGGATGCGGTAGGCGCGGGTGCAGATTTCCACCTTGCGCGCGCAGGTATCGGCCTGGCCGTCCTCGTCGAACGCCATGACCACCGCGGCCGCGCCGTAGCGCAGCACCTTGCGGGCGTGCTCGACGAACGCGGCGTGGCCGTCTTTCAGCGAGATCGAGTTGACCACGCCCTTGCCCTGCAGGCACTGCAGGCCAGCCTCGATCACGCTCCATTTCGACGAGTCCACCATCACCGGGATGCGGGCGATGTCGGGCTCGGAGGCGATCAGGTTGAGGAAGCGCACCATCGCCGCTTCCGAATCGATGAGGCCTTCGTCCATGTTCACGTCGAGGATCTGCGCGCCGCTCTCGACCTGCTGGCGCGCCACCTCCACCGCATCCTCGTAGCGGCCTTCCTTGACCAGCTTGCGGAAGCGCGCGCTGCCGGTGACGTTGGTGCGCTCGCCGACATTGACGAACAGCAGTTCGGGCGTGATGGCCAGCGGCTCGAGGCCGGACAGGCGGGTGTGGCGCGGTGCGCTGCTCATTCCACGCCTCCCTGGCGACGGGGCGCCACGCCAGACACCGCGTCGGCGATCGCGCGGATGTGGTCCGGCGTGGTGCCGCAGCAGCCGCCGACCAGGTTGACCAGCCCCGCGGTGGCGAACTCCTTCAGCATCGTGGCCATCTCGTCCGGGGTCTGGTCGTAGCCACCGAACGCGTTCGGCAGGCCGGCGTTGGGATGCGCACTGACGTGGCACTGCGCAACGCGGGCCAGGGTCTCGACATGCGGGCGCAGTTCGCGCGCGCCCAGCGCGCAGTTGAGGCCGATCGCCAGCGGGCGGGCGTGCATCAGCGAGACATGGAACGCTTCGGCGGTCTGTCCCGACAGGGTGCGTCCGGAGGCGTCGGTGATGGTGCCGGACACCATCACCGGCAGGCGCGCGCCGAGGTCGTCGAAGACCTCCTCGATCGCGTACAGCGCCGCTTTCGCATTGAGGGTGTCGAACACCGTCTCCACCATCACCACGTCGGCGCCGCCTTCGACCAGGCCGTGCGTGGCGTCGGCGTAGGCCTGTCGCAGTTCGTCGAAGGAGGTGTTGCGGAAGCCGGGGTCATTGACGTCGGGGCTGATCGATGCGGTGCGGCTGGTCGGCCCTACCACCCCGATCACGAAACGCGGCTGCCCGGGCGTGCTCGCCTCCGTCGCGTCGCAGGCTGCACGGGCGATGCGCGCGCCTTCGCGGTTGAGCTCGCGTGCCAGGTGCTGCAGGCCGTAATCGGCCTGGCTGATCGACGTCGCGTTGAAGGTGTTGGTCTCGACCAGGTCGGCGCCAGCCTCGAGGTAGGCGCGGTGGATGCCGGCAATGATGTCCGGGCGGGTCAGGTTGAGCAGGTCGTTGTTTCCGCGCAGGTCGCGCGCGACGCGCTCCCCCGGTGCCAACCGGTCATAGCCTTCGGCGAAACGCTCGCCGCGATAGTCCGCTTCGGCAAACCCGTGCTGCTGGATCAGCGTGCCCATCGCGCCGTCGATCACGAGGATGCGCTGGGCGAGGGCCTCATGCAGCGCCTCGACACGGCGCGGGTGCAGCCAGCGCACGCCGTGCGACAGCGGAGCGGCGTTTACTTCCGTCACTTCGATACTCCCGACCGCGCCTGCGGCGCCGGTTTCGATGCAATCAGCGAGATGACCTCGAAGTGCGGTGGACGCTTCTCGCGGGTCACGGTGTTGAGGCTCTGCAGCGACAGGCCGGCCTTTTCCACGAAGCGGCGCAACTCGCGCTCGCCGAAGCCGAGATTGACGTGGCCGTAGGCCTCCACCGCGGTGCGGTGCTCGTGGCGGGCGAGGGTGGTCAGCAGCAGTCGCCCGCCGGGGCGCAGCACCCGTGCCGCGTCGGCCACTGCCTGCGCGGGACGGTCGGAATAGGTCAGCGCATGCATCAGCACCACCAGGTCGAAGCCGCCCTCGTCGAACGGCAGCGCATGCATGTCGCCTTCGCGGACCTCCACGTTGCGGTAGCGCTTGAGTCGTTCCGCGGCGGCGCTCACCACCCGCGCGCTGGTGTCCACGCACACATAACGGCGCGCATGCGGCGCCAGCAGTTCCGCCAGCACGCCATCGCCCGAGGCGATGTCGAGCACGTCACCGGTCTCCATCAATGGCAGCGCCGACCGCGCCAGCGCTTCCCAGGTACGGCCGGGGGAGTAATGGCGCTCCATGTCGCCGGCCACGGAATCGGCCCAGTTCTGGTCCGCTGCGCGCATCGCCAGCACTCCGGCCACGCGCTCGGCGTCCTGGCGCAGCAGGGGGTCATCGCTGCCATCGCGCAGGGTGATCCACAGCGTGCGGATGGCCGGGTCCAGCGGCGCGTCGTCGAAGCGGTAATAGGCGGAGACACCGGCGCGGCGGTCGCGCACCAGTCCGGCCTCCTTCAGTTTGGCGAGATGGGTGGAAACCCGCGGCTGCGCCAGGCGCGTGATCGCCGACAGCTCGGCGACGGTCAGTTCTTCGCCTTCGAGCAGCGCCAACAGGCGCACGCGGGTGGCGTCGGCGAGGATCTTGAGGCGCGCCGACCAGCTTTCCAGATCCATAAGTATCTCTATATCGCGATATCGAGATGAGTCTGCGCGTGCGGTTCCGGAGCGTCAAGCCGGACGATGGGGTTTGCCGACGCGCGCGGGTACAATTTGCGCTTCCCGTTCGGCTTCGAGGTGTGCGCGTGGAGTTCGGTTTCAGCGAAGAACAGTTGATGATCCAGGACGTGGCGCGCCGCATCGCGCAGGAAAAGATCGCGCCGTCGGCCGAGGGCTTCGATCGCAGCGGCGAATTCCCGCTCGACAACATCCGCCTGCTCGGCGAGAACGGCCTGATGGGCATCGAGGTGCCGACCGAATACGGCGGCGCGGGCATGGATCCGGTGGCCTATGTGCTGGCGATGATCGAGATCGCCGCCGGCGACGCCGCGCACTCCACCATCATGTCGGTCAACAACTCGCTGTTCTGCAACGGCATCCTGACCCACGGCACCGAGGAGCAGAAGCAGACCTATGTGCGCGCCATCGCCGAAGGTGCCGAGATCGGCGCATTCGCGTTGACCGAGCCGCAGTCCGGTTCCGACGCCACCGCGATGCGTTGCCGCGCCGTGAAGCAGGACGACGGCAGCTACGTGATCAATGGCAAGAAGAGCTGGATCACCTCCGGCCCGGTCGCCAGGTATTTCGTGCTGTTCGCGGTGACCGATCCCGACAAGGGCGCGCGCGGCATCACCGCCTTCCTCGTCGATGGCGACCGCGCCGGTTTCCATCGCGGCAAGACCGAGCCCAAGCTCGGCATCCGTGCGTCGGCCACCTGCGAGATCGAATTCCAGGATTACGTCGCCCGCGCCGGGGACGTGCTGGGCGAGGAAGGACAGGGCTTCAAGATCGCGATGAGCGTGCTCGACGCCGGCCGTATCGGCATCGCATCGCAGGCGATCGGCCTGGCCCGCGCGGCCTACGAGGCCACGCTGGAGTACGTCAAGGAGCGCAAGGCCTTCGGCCAGCCGATCGGCGCGTTCCAGATGACCCAGGCCAAGATCGCCGACATGAAGTGCAAGCTCGACGCCTCGCTGCTGTTGACGCTGCGGGCCGCCTGGCTGAAGGGCCAGGGCAAGCGCTTCACCACCGAGGCTTCGGTGGCCAAGCTCACCGCCTCGGAAGCGGCGATGTGGATCACCCACCAGGCGGTGCAGATCCACGGTGGCATGGGCTACTCCAAGGAGATGCCGGTCGAACGCTATTTCCGCGACGCCAAGATCACCGAGATCTACGAGGGCACCTCGGAAATCCAGCGCCTGGTCATTGCCCGCAACGAAACCGGGCTGCGTTGACCCCGACGTGACCACCCACGCCCTCGCCGCCAACGCGCTGCCCACGCCGGACATCCCGGTGGCCCGCGCGATCGCGCCGTACGGCAACTGATATCCCATGGCCGGCCCGCGCATCGCGCGGGCCTCATTGCATCCGGACCTACCGACCATGACCAGCAAGCGCAGTTCCACCTCCAAGCCCGCCGCCGCGAAGACGGACAAACCGGTGCGCGCAGCCGCATCGAAGAAGCCGGCGCGCAATGCCGGCGGCGGCATCCTCGCGCCGATCCGCGCGGCGATCCGCACCCGGGCCGGCAGCGCCGGCGCCGCCGATGCCGAGGCGTTCGCGTCGGCGTTCTACTACCGCATGGGCGAGGACGAACTGCCGCTGCACACGGCCGATGCCTGGGCCGCGCTGGCGTTCGATTTCCTCGAGTTCGCGCGCAAGCGCAAGCCGGGCACCGCGCGCATGCGGCTGTTCAATCCGACGATGAAGACGCACGGCTGGGAATCGCCCCACACCGTGCTGCAGATCGTCAACGACGACATGCCGTTCCTGGTCGATTCGGTGACCATGGCGCTGGCCGAGCAGGGCATCGGCGTGCACGTGCTCGGCCATCCGGTGATCGCGCTGCGTCGCGACCGCGCAGGCAAGCTGCAGGCGGTGGGCGAGGGCGAGCCCGAATCGCTGATGCACCTGGAGATCGACCGCCAGCCGTCGGAGTCGATCGCGGCGATCGAGGAAGCACTTGGCCAAGTGCTCGGCGACGTGCGCCAGATCGTCGCCGACTGGCCGAGCATGCGCGACAAGATGGTGGCCGTCGCCGAGGATCTCGCCGACCGCGCGCTGCCGGTGGACGATGCGGTGCGCGCGGAGGCGCAGGAGTTCCTGCGCTGGGCCTCCAATGACCACT
Source organism: Luteimonas yindakuii (assembly GCF_004803715.2). Classification (NCBI taxonomy): domain Bacteria; kingdom Pseudomonadati; phylum Pseudomonadota; class Gammaproteobacteria; order Lysobacterales; family Lysobacteraceae; genus Luteimonas; species Luteimonas yindakuii. The sequence continues at coordinate 1,703,927 of NZ_CP039383.2, read as the reverse complement.
TCACCTTCCTCGGCTACCGCGAGTACCAGGTGCGCCACCGTGGTGGCGAGCCGAGCCTGCTGGCGGTCGAGGATTCCGGTCTCGGCCTGCTGCGCGGCAAGGAAGTCGGCCACCCGCGTTCGCTGCGTGCGCTGGCCGCACAGGCCGCGCGCGGCGAGGGCGAGATCGATCCGCTGATCCTGACCAAGACCAATGCGCGCTCCACCGTGCACCGCCCGGGCTTCATGGACTATGTCGGCATCCTCCAGTTCGACGCCAAGGGCCGCGCGATCGGCGAGCAGCGCTTCATCGGCCTGTACACGTCGGCCGCCTACAACCGCCGGCCGTGGGACATCCCGCTGGTGCGCGAGCGCTTCGAACAGGTGATGAGCCGCTCCGGCCTGCGCGAGACCGGCCACAGCGGCAAGGCGCTCAAACACATCCTCGAGACCCTGCCGCGCGACGAGCTGTTCCAGTCCAGCAGTGACGAGCTGTACCGGCTGGCGCTGGGCATCCTGCACCTGCAGGAGCGCGTGCGCAGCCGCCTGTTCCTGCGCAGCGACCGCTACGGGCGCTTCTATTCGGTGCTGGCCTACGTGCCGCGCGACCGCTACAACACCGAGGTGCGCCTGCGCATCGAGGCCATGCTGCGCGAGGTGCTCGAAGCCGATCGCGTCGACACCAGCGTGCAGGTCGGCGAATCGCCGCTGGCACAGCTGCACCTCATCGTGCGCCCGCGTTCCGGCAACACCGTGGACATCGACGCGGCGGCGCTCGACAGCCAGCTGTCGGCGATCGTGCGCAACTGGCAGGACGACCTGCGTGACGCATTGATCGCACGCCATGGCGAAGCCGAAGGCCTGGCCCTGGCCGGCCGCTTCGGCCGCGCGCTCAGCGTCGATTACATCGAGCAGGCGACGCCGTCGGTCGCCGCCCGCGACGTCGGCCAGCTGGCCGCGCTCGAATCCGCCGACGACCTGCGCCTGAGCCTGGTGCGCGCCGCGGACGCCGCGGACGCCGCGGACGGTACCGGCGGCCTGCGCCTGAAGCTGTTCCGCCAGCACCGCGACATCCCGCTGTCCGACGTGCTGCCGGTGATGGAGAACATGGGCCTGCGCGTGCTGTCCGAGCATCCGCACCGCATCGATGCCGGCGGCGACATCTTCTACGTGCAGGACTTCGAGGTCGAAGCCGTGGGCGTGGACCTCGATCTCGAGCGCGTTGGCCCGGCGTTCGAGGAGGCCGTGACGCGCCTGTGGCGCGACGAGGCCGAGAACGACGGCTTCAACCGCCTGATCGTGCTGGCCGGGCTGGACTGGCGCCAGGTCGCGATGCTGCGCGCCTACAGCAAGTACCTGCTGCAGGCCGGCGTGCCGTTCTCGCAGGCCTACATGGAACAGACCCTGGCGCGCTACCCGCTGTTGTCGCGCCTGCTGGTCGAGCTGTTCGAGAGCCGCTTCCACCCCGCCACCGGGCGCGAGACGCGTGCGCAGATCAGCGAAGGCGCGCAACTGCTGCGCGCGCAGTTCAGCGCACTCGCCGGCGGTGCCGCGGAGACACTCGCCACGCTGGAGCCGGTGCTGCTGGCACGCGAAGGCGACCGCTCGGCGCAGTACACCGCGACCCGCCAGGCGCTGACCGCGCTGCTGGACGGCGTCGGCAGCCTCGACGAGGACCGCATCCTGCGCGGCTTCATCGGCGTGATCGACGCCACCCTGCGCACCAGCTACTACCAGCGCGCAGCCGACGGCCAGGACAAGGATTACGTCGCCTACAAGTTCGACTGCGCGCGCGTGCCGGAGCTGCCGAAGCCGCGTCCGTACCGCGAGATTTTCGTCTGCGGGCCGCGGGTGGAGGGCGTGCACCTGCGCTACGGCCCGGTGGCGCGTGGCGGCCTGCGCTGGTCGGACCGTCGCGAGGACTTCCGCACCGAGGTGCTGGGCCTGGTCAAGGCGCAGATGGTCAAGAACACCGTCATCGTGCCGGTCGGCGCCAAGGGCGGTTTCATCGTCAAGAAGCCGCCGGTGGGCGGCGACCGCGACGCCCAGCTGGCCGAGGGCATCGCCTGCTACCGCCGCTTCATCAGCGGCCTGCTCGATGTCACCGACAACGTCGTCGACGGCAAGGTCGTCCCCGCGCGCGACGTGGTCCGCCACGACGATGACGACTACTACCTGGTGGTCGCCGCCGACAAGGGCACCGCGACGTTCTCCGACATCGCCAACGGCATTTCGGCCGAATACAACTTCTGGCTGGGCGATGCCTTCGCCTCCGGTGGCTCGGTGGGTTACGACCACAAGGGCATGGGCATCACCGCCAAGGGCGCGTGGGAGTCGGTGAAGCGGCACTTCCGCGCACTCGGCGTGGATTCGCAGAGCGAGGACTTCACCGCGGTCGGCATCGGCGACATGTCGGGCGACGTGTTCGGCAACGGCATGCTGCTGTCCAGGCACATCCGCCTCGTCGCGGCGTTCGACCACCGCCATATCTTCATCGACCCGCAGCCGGACTCCGCGCGTTCGTGGAAGGAACGCGAACGCCTGTTCCGCCTGCCGCGTTCGAGCTGGGAGGATTACGACAGGTCGCTGATCAGCGCCGGCGGCGGCGTGTGGCCGCGCTCGGCCAAGACCGTGCCGGTGTCCGCGCAGGCGCGCGAGGTGCTGGGGCTGGATGCCTCGGTGACCGCGCTCAGCCCCAACGAGCTGATGAACGCGATCCTCAAGGCGCCGGTGGACCTGCTGTGGAACGGCGGCATCGGCACCTACGTCAAGGGTTCGACCGAGACCCACGCCGACGTCGGCGATCGCGCCAACAACGCATTGCGCGTGGACGGTTGCGAGCTGCGCTGCCGCGTGGTCGGCGAAGGCGGCAACCTCGGCTTCACCCAGCGTGGCCGCATCGAGGCCGCGCAGGCCGGCGCGCTGCTCAACGCCGACTTCATCGACAACTCGGCGGGCGTGGACACCTCCGACCACGAGGTCAACATCAAGATCCTGCTCAACGGCCAGGTGCGGGCGAAGAAGCTCACCCTGCCGGCGCGCAACACGCTGCTGGCCGACATGACCGGCGAGGTCGAGTCGCTGGTGCTGTGGGACAACATCCGCCAGAACCAGGCACTGAGCCTGATGGAACGGATGAGCCTGTCGCGCCTGGGCTCCAAGCAGCACTTCATCCGCACCCTGGAATCGCAGGGGCTGCTGGACCGGCAGATCGAGTTCCTGCCGTCGGACGCGGAGATCTCCGCGCGCAGGGCCCGCGGCCAGGGCCTGACCCGGCCGGAGCTGGCGGTGCTGCTGTCGTACTCGAAGCTGGTGGCGTTCCAGCAAATGCTGGACTCGGACATCCCGGAAGACCCGTACCTGTCGAAGGAGCTGCAGCGCTACTTCCCCGAACCGCTGCGGCAGAAGTACGCCGCGGCGATGGAAAAGCATCCGCTCAAGCGCGAGATCATCGCCACCGCGGTGACCAACACCACCATCAACCGGATGGGTGCGACCTTCCTCATGCGCATGCAGGAGGACACCGGTCGCACCCCGGCCGAGGTCGCCAAGGCCTACACCATCAGCCGCGAGACGCTGGATGCGCGCGCCCTGTGGACCCAGCTCGACGCGCTGAACCTCAAGGTCAGCGAGGAAGCGCAGATCGATGCCCTGCAGACGATCTGGAACCTGCAGCGTTCGTACGTGCGCTGGCTGCTCAACCGCCAGGGCGAGATGCCGGCCATCACCAGGGCGGTGGAGCGCTACCACGATGCGCTCAACGAGATCCGCCGCGCGGACGGCATCCTCGCCGATTCCCAGCGTGCCGAGTACGAAGCGGGGCTTGCGGCATGGGCCGACAAGGGCATGCCGGCGGACCTCGCCCGCGAGCTGGCGGAACTGCCGTACCTCGCTTCGGCGCTGGACATCATCGAGCTGGCGCGCGCGCGCAGGTTGAAGCCGGTCGAGGTGGCGAAGGTGCACTTCCGCGTCGGCGAGGCACTGCACCTGCCGTGGCTGTTCTCGCAGATCGAAGCGCTGGAAGTGGAGGGTCGTTGGCACGCGGTGGCACGTGGCGTGCTGCGTGACGATCTCGCCACCCAGCAGACCCTGCTGACCGCGCAGGTCCTCGACATGCCGGGTCGCGGTGCCGACGAGAAGGTCGCTGCCTGGGTGGGTCGCGACGACACGACGCTGCGCTTCACCCTCGGCATGCTCGACGAGATGTGCGCGCAGAAGTCGCTGGACTACCCGACCGTGTCGGTGGCGGTCAGCCGCCTTGGCCAGCTGGCGGGCACCAGCCTGGGCTGATCCGGCCCGCAAACGGTCCGTCGGCCAGTCCGGCGGACCGGTGGAACGGGATGCCCGCGTGCCAAGGCCGCGGGCATCGTCGTTTGCGGCGGGCGGGCGCCTGTCGCGGCGTCGCCCGCGTTATCCTGCCCGCGACCCATCGGGAGCCGTCGGATGTCCGCGCCGCGCATTGCCTTCCTCGCCAGCCCTGCCGAGCACGCGCGCGTTGCGCTGGAGGCGCTGGTCGCCGAGCACGGCAGCCATGCCCCCGAGGACGCCGACGTGCTGTGTGCGCTCGGCGGCGACGGTTTCATGCTGCAGACGCTGCATCGCCACGGGGCCCTGGGCAAGCCGGTGTTCGGGATGAAGCTCGGCACGGTCGGCTTCCTGATGAACCACCACCGCAGCGACAGCCTGCTCGAACGTATCGCCGCCGCCGAACCCGCCACGCTGCGGCCGCTGGAAATGGTGGCGCTGACCGAATCCGGCACCAGCGTCGGCTCGCTGGCCTACAACGAGGTGTCTCTGCTGCGGCAGACGCGGCAGGCCGCGCACCTGAGCATCGAACTCAACGGCCGCACCCGCCTCGAGGAGCTGATCTGCGACGGCGTGTTGGTGGCATCGCCCGCGGGCAGCACCGCGTACAACTACTCCGCGCACGGGCCGATCCTGCCGCTGGGCAGCGGCGTGGTCGCGCTGACGCCGATCGCGCCGTTCCGCCCGCGACGCTGGCGCGGCGCGATCCTGCGCGCCGACACCGAGGTCGTATTCCGCGTGCTCGATCCCTACAAGCGCCCGGTCAGTGCGACCGCCGATTCGCACGAGGTGCGTGACGTGATCGAGGTGCGCATCCGCGAGGCACGCGAGCGCCAGGTCACGCTGCTGTTCGATCCCGAGCACAACCTCGAGGAGCGGATCCTGAGCGAGCAGTTCATGGCCTGATGGGCCGGCGTCTCACGGCATGCGCCGCGCGGGCCGCATAATCGGCCCATGTCGATTCCATCCGTCTCCACGCTGACCATCGCGATCTCCTCGCGCGCGCTGTTCGACCTCGAGGACAGCCATGCGCTGTTCGAGGAGGAAGGCATCGAGGCCTACTCGAACTACCAGCGCACCCACGAGGACGACATCCTGCCGCCGGGCATCGCCTTCGCGCTGGTGCGCAAGCTGCTGGCACTGAACGAGTCCGCGCCGCCCGACGCACCACATGTCGAGGTGATCCTGCTGTCGCGCAACTCGGCCGATACCGGGCTGCGCATCTTCAACTCGATCCAGCACCACGGGCTGCCGATCTCGCGCGCGACGTTCACCTCGGGTGAGCCGACCTGGCCCTATATCCGCCCGTTCGGCGCGCAGCTGCTGCTGTCCGCGAACCCGGAGTCGGTGCGCCGCGCGCTTGCAGACGGCATTGCAGCGGCGACCATCCTGCCGAGCGCGGCGCTGCCGCCACCGGCGCGGGCGGGCGAGGCCGCGACCAGTGCGCGCGCGCAGATCCGCATCGCCTTCGATGGCGACGCGGTGATCTTCGGCGACGAAGGCGAGCGGGTGTCGCAGGAAAGCGGAATCGAGGCCTTCCATCGCCACGAGCGCGAGCGTGCCCGCGAGGCGCTGTCCGGCGGCCCGTTCCGCGGCTTCCTGTCGGCGCTGCATGACTTGCAGGAGGCGTTCCCGGCCGGCCCCGACGCACCGATCCGTACCGCACTGGTCACTGCGCGTTCGGCGCCGGCACATGAGCGCGTGATCCGCACCCTGCGCGAATGGGGCGTGCGGCTGGACGAGGCACTGTTCCTCGGCGGGCGACCGAAGGGCCCGTTCCTGGAAGCGTTCGGCGCCGACATCTTCTTCGACGACTCCCTGCACAACATCGATTCCGCGCGCCAGCACGTGACCGCCGGCCATGTGCCGCACGGGATTTCCAACCTGCCGAAGGTTCCTGCTGCGAAGTAGACGCCAGAGAGGCAAGGCTGCCGCTGCGTCAGATAGCTCCCGTGATCGCAGCCGCGACAACGCACAACAGCACGACCCAGGGCACCGCGACCCGTCCGGTCAGCAGCAGTGCGGCTGCGCCGGCAGCGACGAGCAAATCCGCCGGGCCATGGATCGCCGTCACCCACAGCGGGTCATACAGCGCTGCCGCAAGCAGGCCGACCACGGCCGCATTGATACCGGCCACGGCCCTGGCTGCGACCGGCCGGGCGAGCATGCGCGTCCAACCCGGCAACGTGGCGGTCACCAGCAGGAATCCCGGGAAAAAGATCGCCCCCAGGGCGAGGCCCGCCGAGGCCGCTGGAGGAAGCCCGGCATTGATCCCCGCACCGAGGTAGGCCGACAGAGCGAACATCGGCCCCGGCAGCGCCTGTGCCGCGCCATACCCGGTGAGGAACGCATCCGCGTCGAGCCAGCCCGGCTCCACCACGGCCTGTTGCAGCAACGGCAGCACGACGTGGCCGCCGCCGAAGACCAGCGCACCGGTTCGATAGAACGCAGCGAGAAGCCCGGCCACGCCGGGTGCAGGCGAGGGCGGCACGGCCAGCGCAAGCGCGAGCAACGCGGCGAAGGTCAGCAGGCAGACCAGCGCGGCACTGTGTCCGACATGCCAGCGTTGGCCGATGGCCGCAGGGCCGCGGACGTGGCCGCAGAACGCCAGGCCGAGCAACGCCCCCAGGGCCACCGCGAACAACTGGCTCCAGGGGCCGCCCGACAACAGCACGAGTGCCACCGCGCTGGCAGCAATGGCAGCGCGTGCCACATCCGGTACAAGCTGCCTGGCCATCCCCAGCAGTCCGTGGGCAACCACAGCCACGGCAACAAGCTTCAGCCCCTGCACGATGCTTCCAGTCACGGCATTTCCTGCAAGCGCCGGCGCGAGCATGGCCAGCGCGAACATCAGCAACGCCGAGGGCAGGGTAAAGCCAGCGAATGCCGCCAGTGCGCCCCTCCAGCCAGCACGATCGAGGCCGATGGCGAATCCAAGCTGGCTGCTCGCGGGGCCTGGCAGGAACTGGCACACGGCGATCAGCTGCGCGAACCCCTCATCGTCGAGCCAGTGGCGGCGCTCGACGAACTCCCGGCGCAGGTATGCCAGATGCGCGATCGGCCCACCGAACGAAGTGAGTCCCAGGACGAGGAAGATGCGGAACACTTCCCGCACGGGCGCCTGGGCAGGCCCGCGGGTCGGGTGGCTCACGGTCTCATGGCCCGCTGGGGAGGACGGGCCCGCACCCGGTCTCGAGCAGACGCGGCAGCGCTCACGGCGAGATGCGGATATCCGACAGCCGCCAGTGCAGGCCCTTGCGGGTCAGCACGAACACCAGCGGCCGGCCGCGCTCGTCGTCGATGGTCACGGTGAAGCGCGAGGTCGATTCGTAGCGGTAGCGCGCGTCGCGGAACGGCTCGGGGTGCTGGCTACCGTCGAGGCTGCGCGCCGGTGGCGAGCCCTCGAGACGCGACCACACACGGCGCCCCTCCATCAGCGCTGCCAGTCCCACCGGCGTGGCCATCGCATCGACCACGCCGCCGGCAAGGCCACTGGCCACCCGCAGGCCAAGGCGCCTGAACACGCTCCCCTGTGCACGATCACCGTATTGCCTTGCGATGTGGTCGTCGGCCTGCGCCCTGAGGTTGGCGCGCAGGGCGGGGAAATCCACCTGGCGGGCGAGGGCACGGGTGTCGTCGTTGCGGATCGCCTGCTCGATGCCGCGGATGGTCAGCCACGGTCCCGCGACGGCATAGCCCAGCACTGCCAGCAGGACCGCGACAACGGCCCAGGGCAGCCACCGCGCCCGCGTGCGCTTCATGCCGGCGCTCCGTGAGCCCGGGTTGCGGTGGCAGCCACAGCAATGGTCGGGATAGAGCCGGGCATCAGAACTCCAGGTCCAGTGCGGCGCAGAGGTAATCCATGAACGGCGCGGTCGCGGCCAGTTCGCGGGCGATGGTCTGGCGCAGCCGCGGGCCGGTCATGGTGGCATCGTCGAGCGCACGCACGATGACGAAGTTGCGCCGGCGCAGATCGTCGCGGAACTCGAAGTCGTCGGGATAACCGCGCGGCACCCGCACCAGCATCTCGTCGCCCGACAGGCGCCAGCGGCGTTGCAGCGCCGGGTCGTGCGCGGCGCGACGCCAGCCCTGCGGGTTGTCGACCAGGAACTGGCGGATCCGGCGCAGCACCGGCGTCTCCGGATGCCAGATGCCGGCGGCGAGGAAATTCTCCCCGGGCTGCAGGTGGATGTACCACGACGGCGTCGGCACTTCGCGATGGCGCGCATGGAAGAGCTTCGCGCCCTGCCAGCGCTTGTAGGGCGACTTGTCGTGGGCGTAGCGGGTGTCACGGTGGATGCGGAACAGCGAACCGCCCACCGGCCGCGGATCGGCACGGAACTGCAGGCTGACCGCGGTGAGATCGGGCTGCAGGTCGGCCAGCAGGCGCTGGAACGGCTCGCGTACGTGCGTTTCGTAGTCGGCCTTGTGCGCATGGAACCAGTCGCGCTCGTTGTGGCGCGCGAGGTTGTGCAGGAAACGGAGCGACTGGTCGGAAAAATAGGCGGGCATCGTTCACCGCAGCGGGGATGTGCCGGCATTCTAGGGTGGTGCCGCAGAACGCCGCTTCACCCGTGAGTCCGTCCTGCCCGTGCTGTCCCGACTCCAGGGCTGTCGAGGCCAGCCCAGCTATTGGAGCGACGCCGCGATCCCCCGGCCCCAGCTCTCGAGCCGGTCCAGCAGCACCTGGACGCTGCCATTGCCGGCGTGGGCGACACGCAACTGGGCGATCTCGCCGAAGAAACCCGGCAGCGAGTTCTCGGACAGGTCGCTGCCCTCGGCCAGGCGCTGGCGGCGGTAGGCATCCCAACGCACGCGCTCGTCCGTGCCCAGAAGCTCCGGCCAGTTGCGTGCGCGATAGCGGAACAGCAGCTCGTCCAGGCGCGGGTCCTGGAAGCCGAAGCTACGCGTGCCGAGCTGGTCCGGCGGGGTTGCGCGCACCTCGGCGCAGCGCTTGCGGTCGCCGTCGCCGAGGAAGCCGTCGTAGATCGCGCCGTCGGCATCGGAAAGCGCGCGCTCGGCTTCTACGGCGTAGACACGTCGGACCTTCTCCGCCAGCGCCGGCCCGACACCGCGCAGGCGTTCCGCGCGCGCCTGCACCAGCGCATCGTCGATGCAAAGGCGCTCCAGGTCGGCATGGGTGAGGTGGCGCCAGGCCACCAGCGACGGACAACGGTTGAGGTGGACCTCCTTCAGCGGGATGCGGGTCTCGCCCTCCGGCAGGTCACGCGCCGGCGTGTACAGGCGGTCGGCGATCTCCTCGGGCTCAAGGTCGAGCAGGCGTTCGGGTTCGCCTTCGAGGTCGAAGACGATCACGCGACCGTCGATGCGCGGATGGCGCGTCAGCGGCAGCACCGCGGCGGCGCACATCCGCGACGCCGGATAGCGCTGGGAGACGTGCAGCACCGGTTGCATCGCCACGGTGTCGAGCAGCGACGCCGCATGGCGCTTGTCGCGCAGGCGCAGTGCGTAGTCCCACAGCCGTGGCTGCGACTGGCGCAGCCGCCGCGCCATGCCGATCAGGGCGCGCACGTCGGACACCGCTTCGTGTGCATCGCCGACGCGCACGTCGTTGGCCGTGGCCAGGTGTTCGAGGCGGAAGGAGGTGGCGCCGTCCTCGCGGCGCGGCCAGGTGATGCCGCCGGGCCGCAGCGCGTGCGCCAGCCGCATCACGTCCAGCAGGTCCCAGCGCGAGTTGCCGCCGCGCCACTCGCGTTCGTAGGGATCGTGGAAGTTGCGGTACAGCCCACAGCGGATAAATTCGTCGTCGAAACGCAGCGAGTTGTAGCCGACGCTGCAGGTGCGCGGCTGCGCCATTGCTTCCTGGATCAGGGCGAAGGCCTCGGCCTCGCGGATGCCGTCGCGCAGGGCGCGTTGTGGCTCGATGCCGGTGACCAGGGTCGCGCCGGGCGACGGCAGCAGGTCGTCGGCGGGGCGCACCAGGATGTCGATCGGCGCTTCGATCTCCTCCAGCGACTCGTTGGTGCGGATCGCCGCGAACTGGGCGATCCGCGTACGGCGGGGGTCGCTGCCGAAGGTTTCGAGATCGTAGAAGAGGAAGTTGGATGACATGAAAAGCGGTGTCCCGGGCGAGTCACTGGCGGCGGCCGTGGCGACGGCATCGTTTCAATCGCGTCGGGGCGTGCACCTGGCGCGATCGTAGAAAAGAAAGCTGGATGGCATCAGCGTTCCGGGTCCAGCACGTCCAGGCGTTCGCGCACGTGTGCGTCGAGCGTGTCCCAGTCGATCGCGTCGAGCGACTCGATGCCGGCCGTCGCCTCGCGCAGCAGCTGGCGCTGCACCTCGCTGCGTTCGAACGCCACCCGGTACGGGATGCGCATGAAGGTCACCATCGCGTAGTGCGGTACGAAGCGGCCGGCGTGGCGTTCCTGCAGGACGAGTTCGAGGGCGCGCTGGAGCAGGTAATCGGCATCGTCGACGCGGTCGCGCATCTCGTAGTAGTTCTCCAGCGCCATGTGCTGGATCGCCTCGGCATTCGGCTTGCGCTCGACCTCGAAGGCGGCGAACGCGGCCTCGAACGAGTCCGCGCCGGCGATATGGCGCGCCAGCGACACGCAGTCCTCGAACGCGCAGTTCATGCCCTGGCCGTGGAACGGCACCATCGCGTGCGCGGCGTCGCCCATCAGCACCGCGCGACCATCCAGCGACCAGCGATCCAGATACAGCGTGGCCAGCATGCCGACCGGGTTGGCCTGCCAGTCCGCTTCGAGGTCCGGGATCAACTCGAGCGCATCGGCGAAGTCGCGCTCGAACAGCGCGCGGGCCTGTGCCGGCGTACGCACGGTGTTGAAGCCCGGATCGCCATGGTTGGGCATGAACAGGGTGACGGTGAAGGTGCGCTCGTCGTTGGGCAGGGCGATGCACATGTAGTCGCCGCGCGGCCAGATGTGCAGGGCGTTGGGCTCGATGCGGAAGCCTCCGTCCTCGGCTGGTGGGATCACCAGTTCGCGATACGAGTGGCCCAGCGGCTCGACCCGTTCGCCAAGATCGGTCACCGCTGTGATCGCCGCGCGCAGCGCCGAACCGGCGCCGTCGGCGCCGATCAGGGCGTCGAATGCGACCTCCACCGCACCGCCGTCGCGATCGTCGATGAAGCAGGCGCGGCGGGAATCGAAGTCGACCGTATCCAGGCGGCTGTCGAAATGCAGATGCGCGCCGGCGGCCTCGGCGATCCCGAGCAGGGTGATGTTGAGGTCCCCACGGTGCACGGACCAGATCACTTCGGAATCATCGCGGCCGTAACGCTGCAGCTGCTGGGTGCCGTCGGCGAAATGCACCATGCGGCCGCGCATCATCACCGCGTGTCGCATCACCGCCTCGTCGGCGTCGGCCTCTCGCAGTGCATGGCGTCCGCGCTCGGCGAGCGCGAGGTTGATCGAGCGGCCGCCGGCATAACCCTGTTGGCGCGGGTCGCCACGTTTCTCATGGAGCTCCACCTGCCAGCCCTGACGGGCAAGCAGGGCGCCGAGCAGCGCCCCGGCGAGGCCCGCGCCGACGATCACGATGCGCTGGCCGGCGGCGGGCTTCACGACACCGCCCCCACGCCGCTTCCATCGCGCCATGACAGCGCGCTGCGGGCAAAGCGCAGCACATCGGCATGCGAGTTGTAGAGCGGGGCCGGCGAAATGCGGATCACATCGGGTTCGCGCCAGTCGCCGAGTACGCCATCGGCGGCGAGGTGGTCGAACAGGACACGACCGGCATCGCGGCCGGCGCGCACCCGCAGCGACAGCTGGCAGCCGCGCTGCGCGGGATCGGCCGGCGTGAGGATCTCCAGCGTGTCGTCGAGTTGCGTGCGCACCAGCGATTCCAGGTAGCCGGTCAGGCGTTCCGATCGTGCACGCAACGCGTCCATGCCGGCGCGGGCGAACAGATCCAGCGAGGCGCGCAACGGCGCCAGGCCCAGGATCGGCGGGTTGCTAAGTTGCCAGCCTTCGGCACCGGGCGTGGGCACGAACTCCGGACCCATGCGGAAGCGCGTGGACCTGTCGTGGCCCCACCAGCCGGCGAAGCGCGGCCGGTCGGTACGCGCATGGCGTGCGTGGACGAAGGCGCCCGCTACCGCGCCAGGCCCGCTGTTGAGGTACTTGTAGTGGCACCACACGGCGAAGTCGGCGTTCGCGTCATGCAGTTGCAGCGGCAGGTTGCCCGCCGCATGGGCGAGGTCGAAGCCCACCATCGCTCCGGCGACATGGCCGAGGCGTGTGATCTCCGCGAGGTCGAAGGCCTGTCCGGTGCGGTACTGCACGCCGGGCCACAGCACCAGCGCAAGCCGTGGGCCGTGGCGTTCGATGGCGTCGGCGATCGCCGCCATCGACAGCGTGCCGCCGGGCAGGTCGGGCTCGAGTTCGATCAGGTCGGTGGCGGGGTCGAAGCCGTGGAAGCGGATCTGCGAGGCCACCGCATGGCGGTCCGAAGGGAACGCGCCGGCCTCGATCAGGATCGCCGGGCGCTCCGCGGTGGGCCGGTAGAAGCTCACCATCAGCAGGTGGAGGTTGGCGGTGAGCGAGTTCATCGCCACCACCTCGGCAGGCCCGGCACCGACGACCGCGGCAAGCGGTGCGGTAACCAGCTCGTGGTAGGGCATCCATTGCGCCTGGCCGCGGAAATGGCCCTCCACGGCCTCATGTGCCCACTTGTCGAGCACTTCCTCGACATGCGCGCGCGCACCGCGCGGCTGCAGGCCCAGTGAATTGCCGCAGAAGTAGGCCTGTTCGCCATTGCCATGGCGGGGCAGGTGGAATTCGCGGCGCAGCGCCGCAAGCGGATCGCCCGCGTCGAGTTCGCGCGCGTGGTCGTCGGAGAGCAGGTCGGTCATGGGGTCTGCCAGTCACCGCGGACAACGCGGCTGGACACGGAGGGGAAGCCGGAGGGGGCGACGTCCGGCATGAAGGCGAGGGCGCTGGTCACGGTCGCTGCCCGCTTCGTCCGGGAATGGCAGCCGGCACACACGTGCCGCATCACGCGAACCGCGACAGCGGCAGGCCCAGCCATTCGAGTGCGGTGCCGTGGTAGAGGCGTGCCTGTCCTTCGGCATCGAGGCCGAGTTCGGCGATGCCGGCACCGGGGGTCTGTTCGCCCAGCGGGAACGGGTAGTCGGTGCCCAGCATCACCCGGTCGATGCCGCAGGTCTCGATGAGGTAGCGCAGCGCGTGGGGGTCGGCCACCCAGGAATCGAAGTACATGCGCTTGAGGTAGCCGCGTGGATTGTGCGGATTGTCGGTGGCGACGAGGTCGGGCCGCATGTTGAAGCCGTGTTCGATGCGGCCGATCGTGTACGGGAAGCTCCCGCCGCCATGGGCCATGCAGATCTTCAGCTTCGGCAGGCGCTCGAGCACGCCGCCGAACACCAGCGAACAGGCGGCACGCGACTGTTCGGCGGGCATTCCCACCAGCCATGGCAGCCAGTACTTGGGCATGGTGTCGGTGCCCATCATGTCCCAGGGATGCACGAGGATCGCCGCGCCCAGGTCGGCCGCCGCCTCGAAGAACGGAAACAGTTCCGGCGCGTCGAGGTTCCAGTGCTGGCCGTCCGACAGCTGCACGTGCGAGCCGATCTGCACGCCCTGCAACCCGAGCTGGTCGATGCAGCGTTCGAGTTCCTGCACCGCCAGCCGCGGCGACTGCAGCGGCACCGTGCCGATGCCGGCGTAGTGGCGCGGGAAGTCGCGGCAGGTCTGCGCCATGTGGTCGTTGAGCGCCTGGTGCAGCTCCAGCGCATGCTGCGGCCGCGCCCAGTAGCTGAACATCACCGGCACCGTGCTGATGACCTGTACCTGCACGCCGAAGCGCGCGAAGTCGTCGATGCGCTCCTGCGCATCCCAGGTCTTCGACCAGATCTCGCGGAAGAACCTGCCGTCCTTGTAGATGCGGTGGCGCCCGTCCGGGGTGTGGTGAATCACCGGGAAGCGCGCATCGCCGTACTTCCTGGCGAGATCCGGCCAGTCGCGCGGCAGGTAATGGGCGTGGATGTCGATTTTCAGCATGCCGGCCATCGTAGACGACGCCGACCGGGCGGGCGACCCGTATCCGCCGTCTCGCCCCACCGGGCCCGAGGGCCCGCGCCGATGTGCGCCCGCCATGGCAAACCCCGCATGCCCGGTGCGCCGGCCACCTCACCGCCGGGCGGATTCAGGTGATGTCGGCCTGCGAGTCCGCCTGCATCTCGTAGCGCGTGGGCCGCGGATTGAGATGCCCGCAGCTCTTGCAGGTGCGCAGGTCGTCGCTGCGGTAGAAGGCTTCGAACACGCGGAAGAAGTCCTGCTCGATATCGATGAGGTGGAAGAATTCCTCGTACAGCTTCGTATTGCACTGCACGCAGAACCACATCAGGCCGTCGTCCTCATGCGGCAGCCGGCGACGCTCGATGACGATCCCGATCGATCCTTCCGCGCGCTGCGGCGAGTGCGGGATGCGCGGCGGCAGCAGGAAGGTCTCGCCGGCACGGATCGGGATGTCGCGTACCTTCCCGTCCTCCTGGATGCGCAGCACCATCTCGCCTTCGAGCTGGTAGAACCACTCCGGGCCGTCCTCGTAGTGGTAGTCGGTGCGTGCATTGGGCCCGCCGACCACCATCACGATGAAGTCGCCGTCGTAGATGCACTTGTTGCCCACCGGCGGCTTGAGCAGGTGGCGGTTGTCCTCGATCCACTTCTGGAAGTTCAGCGGGGCGGGAATCATCTCGGAATCCTCCACGTGGAATGTCGTTGCCGGCACGCGGCGCCCGCGATTGCCGGCGGCATCAGGCCTGCATCGGCGACCGGATGGCGGCGATGCATTTCACCTCGATGGCGATCGGCGTCGGCAGCGCGGTGATGCCGAGCGTGGTCCGGCACGGCGCGGTGTCCGGGTCGGGGAAGGCTTCGGCCCATACCGCGTTGTAGCTGGCGAAATCGCCGGCCATGTCGGTCAGGTAGACGGTGACATCGACGAGGTCTTCCCAGCGCGCCCCGCTGGCCTCGAGCACCGCACGCACGTTGGCGAACACCGCGCGCGTCTGCATGGCGATGTCGTGGGCGACGAGCTGGCCGTCATCGAACACGTTGCCGGGGACCGTATCGGTGCGCGGATCGCGCGGGCCGATGCCGGACAGGAACAGCAGGTCGCCGACCCGGCGTGCATGCGGATAGCGCCCGACCGGGCGCGGTGCGGCGCCGGCGTGGACGACGTCAGTCATCGCGCCGTCCGCGTGCGGCGACCGCGGCAACCTCGGCCACCGCCGTGGCATAGGCGGGCGCCAGGGCTTGGGGTCCACCGACATCCATCGACAGCTCGCGCACGCGGCCATCGCCAAGCGCGTAGACCCAGCCGTGCACGGTCAGTTGCTGGCCCCGCGCCCAGGCGTCCTGGACCACGGTGGTCTCGCACACGTTGAACGCCTGTTCGATCGCGTTGAGCTCGCACATGCGCGCGTGGCGCAGCGAGGGGTCGCCGACGGATGCCAGCAGCGGCGCATGCTTCTTGGTGAGGTCGCCGACGTGGCGCAGCCAGTTGTCGGCCAGGCCCAGGCGGGTGCCGGTCATCGCCGCGTGCACGCCGCCGCAGCCGTAATGGCCGACCAGCAGGATGTGTTCCACCTTGAGGATGTCCACCGCGAACTGGATCACCGACAGCGCGTTGAGGTCGCCGTGCGACATCACGTTGGCGATGTTGCGGTGGACGAACACCTCGCCCGGGTCGAGGCCGAGGATCTGGTTGGCCGGCACCCGCGAATCGGAACAGCCGATCCACAGGTAGCGCGGTGTCTGCTGTGTCGACAGACGGTCGAAGAAGCCCGGATCGTCGCGGGAGATGCGTTCGGCCCAGTCGCGGTTGCGTTGCAGGAGGTTGTCGAGTTCGCCCATGCGGGGATTATTCCAGACTCATCCGAAAGGCAGGCTCACGTTCTTCGCTTCGGTGGAGAAGCGCATCGCCTCGAAGCCACCCTCGCGGCCGACGCCGGACTGGCCGGTGCCACCGAACGGCGTGCGCAGGTCGCGTACCAGCCAGCTGTTGATCCACACGATGCCCACCCGCAACTCGGCGGCGAACCGGTGCGCGCGGGCGAGGTCGCGCGTCCAGACGCTGGCGGCCAGGCCGTAATCGCTGGCGTTGGCAAGTGCGAGCGCGTGGGCATCGTCGTCGAACGGCTGCAGCGTGGCGACGGGACCGAAGATCTCCTCGCGGTTGGTCGCCGTGTCGGCGCCGAGCCCTTCCAGCAGCGTCGGCGCGACGAACCAGCCCGGGCGGTCGAGCGCATGGCCGCCGCAGAGCACGCGCGCGCCTTCATCGCGCGCACGCGTCATGGCGGCCATGACCTTGTCGAAGTGCGCCTGCGAGACCAGCGGCCCCATGCGCGCATCCGGATCCATGGGGTCGCCCGGCACCAGCTCGCCCACGCGTGCGACCAGCGCGTCGCGGAAGCGGTGCCAGATCGACCGTTCCACCAGCAGCCGCGACCCGCACAGGCAGATCTGTCCGCTGTTCTGGAAGGTCGAGCGCACGATGGTGTCGAGCTGGGCTTCCCAGTCGCTGTCGCCGAAGACGAGCGTTGCGTTCTTGCCGCCCAGCTCCAGCGACAGCTTCTTCAGCATCGGCGCGGCGATCGCCGCAATTCGCCGGCCGACCGCGGTGCTGCCGGTGAACGAGATCGCGCGGACCTGCGGATGCGCCACCAGTGCCTCGCCAACGACGGCGCCACGGCCATGGACGATGTTGAGCACGCCATCGGGAAAGCCTGCGTCCTGCAGCAGTTCGCCGAGCATCGTGGCCGTGGCCGGTGTGATCTCCGACGGCTTCGCCACCACCGTGTTGCCGGCCGCCAGCGCCGGCGCGATCTTCCAGGTGAACAGGTACAGCGGCAGGTTCCACGGCGAGATCGTGGCGACCACCCCCAGCGGCAGCCGCAGCGTGTAGTTCAGCCCGGCCTGGCCGTGATGGCACTCGCTGGCGAACTGGGTGGCGGCATGGGCGAAGAAGCGCAGGTTGGCGATCGCGCGCGGGATCTCCGCATCGCGCGCCAGCGCATAGGGCTTGCCGCCGTCGCGCGCTTCGGCGTGGGCGAAATCGTCGAGCCGCGCTTCGATCGCATCCGCCAGCCGCTCAAGGCAGCGCGCACGTCGTTCGGAGGACCAGCCGCTCCATTCCGGAAACGCCTGCGAGGCTGCAGCGACCGCGGCATTGACATCGGCCGCCGTGCCATCGGCGACTTCGGCATAGCCGACGCCACGCGCCGGGTCGGCGACCTCGAGCCAGCGGTCCGATCCATGCGGCTGCCCGCCGATAAGGTGTTGGTATCGCAGCATCCGCACAGCTTACCGCTGTCAGATCGAGGCCATCCGCCCGCCGTCCACCGCCAGGCTGACGCCGTTGATGTAGGCCGCGGCCGGCGAACACAGGAAGGCGATGACCCCGCCGGTCTCCTCCGGCCGCGCGAAACGGCGTGCCGGCACGCCCGCGGCCATCTCGGCGCGGATGGCCGCCTCGTCGCGCCCTTCGCGCGCCGCGCGGTCGCGCACGATCTGGTCGATGCGCCCGGTCTCGGTGAAGCCGGGCAGCACGTTGTTGACGGTGATGCCGTCGGCAGCCAGCTCGCGCGAGAGCGTCTTCGCCCAGCCCGCCACCGCGCCGCGCACGGTATTGGACACGCCGAGGCCGGCGATGGGCTCGCGCACCGAGGTCGAGACCACGTTGACGATGCGGCCCCAGCCGCGCGCGCGCATCTGCGGCAACACCGCCTGTACCAGCGTCTGCCCGGCCACGAGATGGCGATGGAACGCATCGAGATAGGCGCCGACGGGTGCCTCGTGGGCGCTGCCACCCGGCGGACCGCCGGTGTTGTTGACCAGAATGTCGACGGGGCGCTGCGCGACCAGCGCCTGCACGCTTGCCTGCAGGGTCGCGGTATCGGCGAAGTCGGCGACGCACCAGGCGTGCTGCTGCCCGTGCGCGGCGGGCAGCGCATCGACGACCGCCCGCAGCGCGTCCTCGCGCCGCGCCAGCACGGTCACGACGGCGCCGAGCAGGGCGAGTTCATGCGCCGCCGCGCGGCCGATGCCTTCCGAGCCGCCGCAGACCAGGGCGTGCTTGCCAGTGAGGTCGAGGTCCATGCACTGCTCCCCTGCGGATCAGGTCAGGCGTTGCCGCCGGCCAGGCGATGGATCATCAGCGGGCGCAGCTGGTCGTCGTCGCCGGCCTGCGGCGGCGCGAGTTCGTCGAGCGAGAACCCACGTGCCAGGGCATCGTCCTCGTCGAGGCCGTCGTAGCCGACGAATTCGGCATCCAGCAGCGCGGCGCGCGCGGTGTCCTCGCTGTCATAGGCCAGCGTGTTGCCGTCGCTGTCGAAGACCTCTGCGGTGCCCCCGGCGCGTACGCGCAGCCGGGCCCAGACCACGGTGCGGGCGAGGGTGGCCAGCCACCACTCGTCATAGGTGCGTTCGTCGGCGGGGTTGCGGATCTCGTGCATGGCTTCCTCAGCTCAGCGCCCACAGGGCGAGCAGGCCTGCGAATACGAGGCCGATCATGGTGACCACCAGCGCGATGCGTGCCGGCGTGGCGAGGCCGGTGAACTGGCGGTCTGCGACCTCGCGGTAGCCTCCCGACAGCAGCCAGCGCAAGGCGGCGGGGCGCAGGAATGCGTTTTCGCCCAGCCGCGCGCGCACCGCGGGTTCGCGTTCGCGCAGGTGCACCAGCGACAGCGGCCAGAAGATCACGAAGGCGCAGGTGCCGCCGATCGCGACGCCGACGAACACCAGGGCCATGAACAGGATCACGGTTCAGAACTCCGCATGGCCCGGTGCGCGGGGGTAGGGGATCGCGTCGCGGATGTTCGACAGTCCGCAGACATAGACCACCAGGCGCTCGAAGCCGAGGCCGAAACCGGCATGCGGCACCGTGCCGTAGCGGCGGAAATCGCGGTACCAGCCGTAGTGCTCGCGGTCAAGGCCGAACTGGTCCATGCGTGCGTCCAGCACGTCCAAGCGCTCCTCGCGCTGCGAACCGCCGATGATCTCGCCGATGCCCGGTGCCAGCACGTCCATCGCCGCAACGGTCTTTCCGTCGTCGTTGAGGCGCATGTAGAACGCCTTGATGTGCTCGGGGTAGTTGGTCACCACCACCGGGCGGCCGACGTGCTGCTCGGTCAGCCAGCGCTCGTGCTCGGTCTGCAGGTCAAGTCCCCACTCGGCGGGGAAGTCGAACTTGTGCCCGGTGTTGCGCAGCAGTTCCACCGCCTCGGTGTATTCGATGCGCTCGAACGGCGCGTTGACGAACTTCTCCATCCGGCTGATGGCGTCCTTCTGCACCCGCTCGGCGATGAACGCCATGTCGTCCGCGCGCTCGTCGAGCACCGCACGGAACAGGTACTTGAGGAAGTCCTCGGCCACCCGCGCGTTCTCGGCGAGGTCGGCGAAAGCGATCTCGGGCTCCACCATCCAGAATTCGGCGAGGTGACGGGTGGTGTTGGAGTTCTCGGCGCGGAAGGTCGGGCCGAAGGTGTAGACCTTCGACAGCGCCAGGCAGTAGCCCTCGACGTTGAGCTGGCCGGACACGGTCAGGAACGCCTCGCGGCCGAAGAAGTCGCGCGAGAAATCGATGCTGCCGTCGGCGCTGCGCGGCAGGTTGGCCAGGTCCAGCGTCGACACCCGGAACATCTGCCCGGCGCCCTCGGCGTCCGAGGTGGTGATGACCGGGGTGCTGATCCAGTAGTAGCCCTGCTCGTGGAAATAGCGGTGCACCGCCTGCGCGAGGCAGTGGCGGATGCGGGTGACCGCCCCGAACAGGTTGGTACGCGGGCGCAGGTGGGCGACCTCGCGCAGGAATTCCAGCGAATGCGCCTTGGGCTGGATCGGATAGGTTTCCGGGTCCTCGACCCAGCCGACCACCTCGACCGCGCGGGCCTGGATCTCGAACTGCTGGCCCTGGCCCTGCGATTTCACCAGCGTGCCGCGCGCAACCACCGCGCAACCGGCGGTCAGCCGCTTCACTTCGCTGTCGTAGTTGGCCAGCTCCGCCGGGGCGACGACCTGGATCGGATGGAAGCCGGAGCCGTCGCTGACATTGACGAAGCTCAGGCCGGCCTTGGAGTCGCGCCGGGTCCGTACCCAGCCACGCACCGTCACCTCGCCGCCTTCCGGCACCTTGCCTGCCAGCGCCTGCGCCACGCTTACCGTCGTCATGCTGAAAATCCCGTGCCGAGAATCGTTGTCGGAACGCCGCAGTCTACCGAAAACTCAGCCTCCGCTAAGGCGGCCCGCGGCCCCGCGGGCTAGAATCGCGGCATGGCCATCACTCTTGCACCTGCCGCCCTGGAACGCGCCCGCCGCTTCGTCGAATCCACCCCCGGTGCGCTGGGCATCCGTTTCGGCGTCGAACGCACCGGCTGCTCGGGCTGGGGCTACGTGGTCGACATCGCGCGCGAGGAGCGCCCCGGCGATACCGTCCACGAGTACGAAGGCTTGCGCATCCATGTCGATGCCACCAGCCAGCCGATGGTGGACGGTACCGAGATCGATTTCGCGCAGAAGGGGCTGAACCACGAATTCGTGTTCCGCAACCCCAATGCCGCCGCGGAATGCGGCTGCGGCGAGAGTTTCACTACCGACGCCGACAAGGCCGCCTGAGCCGTCCGTCGCCCGCGATTGCGGGCAAGTCGTTGATCCTCCATAATGCGCGGCTCGCTGTGGCCCCGTGCCGGGCGAGCCCTTGCTCCACCGCGCCCGCCCGAGGGCGGCGACGGGGGGCTGTCCTTCCCGGCGGTTCCACTTCCGCCGGCCGATAACCGAAAGGAACCACCATGCGCCACTACGAAATCGTGTTCCTGGTCCATCCGGACCAGAGCGAGCAGGTGCCGGCGATGATCGAGCGTTACACCTCGATGGTCGACACCGGCAACGGCAAGGTCCACCGACTTGAAGACTGGGGCCGCCGCCAGCTGGCGTACCCGATCAACAACCTGGTCAAGGCCCACTACGTGATGTTCAACATCGAAGCCGACCAGGCCGTGTTGAACGAACTGGTCGAGACCTTCCGCTTCAACGACGCGATCCTGCGCCACCTGGTGATCCGCCGCGACGAGGCGGTCACCGAGCAGTCGCTGATCATGAAGAACAAGGACGACAAGGGCGACAAGCCCGAGCGCAGCGAACGCCGCCGCCGTGACGACGAGTCCGGTGACGACGCCCAGAAGGCCGACAAGGCCGACGACACCGCCGAAGCCGCCTGAGGAATCACGTCATGTCCAAGTTCTTCCGTCGCCGCAAGTACTGCAAGTTCACCGCCGAGGGTGTGAAGGAGATCGATTACAAGGATCTCAACACCCTGCGCCAGAACATCACCGAGAACGGCAAGATCGTGCCGAGCCGCATCACCGGCACCAAGTCGCGCTACCAGCGCCAGCTGGCCAACGCGGTCAAGCGCGCCCGTTACCTCGCGCTGATCCCGTACACCGACAACCACAACGTCTAAGCACGGGCCTCCCTTGGGGGAGGTTCCCGTCCGTTTCGGACAGCACCCGTTGCGGCGCGCGTCGCCGCTAACGAACACGGAGCAACACCCATGAAACTGATCCTGCTGCAGAAGATCACCAACCTCGGCAACCTCGGCGACACCGTCAGCGTGAAGCCGGGTTACGGCCGCAACTTCCTGGTGCCGCAGGGCAAGGCCGTGCCGGCGACCGCCGACAACCTCGCGTCGTTCGAGGCCAAGCGTGCCGAGTACGAGGCCAAGGCCAAGGACCAGCTGGAAGCCGCCAGCTCGCGCCTGTCGAAGCTGGAAGGCTTCACCGTGAACGTGAAGGCCAATGCCTCGTCGGAAGGCAAGCTCTACGGTTCGGTGACCAACCGCGACATCGCCGAGGCGCTGTCGGCGCAGTCGGGCGTCGAGGTCCACAAGTCCGAAGTGGTGATGGGCGAAGGCCCGTTCCGCCACGTGGGCGAGTACGAAGTGGTCATCCACATGCACGCCGACGTCGAGACGCCGGTGAAGGTGGTGATCGAGCCGGAAGCAGTCGCGGTCTGATCCGCGCTGCCAACCTGGAGCTACCGGAGGGCGCCGCAGGGCGCCCTTCGTGTTTTCGGGCGCTGGTGTTTCGCAGGCAGTGAGATCGACCAGCGCCAGCATGGCCGAGTTATCCACAGCTTGTTCCATCGCGTACCCACAGCCATCGGCACTAGCATCGATGTTTCCTGCCGCAAGCACGACCGCGGCACCGCCTGTCCGGAGTTCCCCAGAAGATGTCCGCCCGCCCCCGATTCGGCGACCGCGCCGGTCACGAGCACGACGCCCGCGAGGGCCGCCTCGAACAGCTGCGCATTCCGCCCCAGTCGGTGGAGGCCGAGCAGGCGGTCCTCGGTGGGCTGATGCTAGCGCCGGAGGCGTTCGACCGCATCGCCGACATGCTGGTCGACAAGGACTTCTACCGCCGCGACCACCAGCTGATCTACCGCGCGATCCGCGAGCTTGCCGAACGCAACCGCCCGTTCGACGCGGTGACGCTGGGCGAGTGGTTCGAATCGCAGGGTCTGGCCGAACAGGTCGCCGGTGGCGCCTACCTGGTCGAACTGGCCAGCACCACGCCGTCGGCCGCCAACATCCGCGCCTATGCCGAGATCGTGCGCGACAAGGCGGTGATGCGGCAGCTGATCGACGTCGGCACCGAGATCGTCAACGACGGCTTCCAGCCCGATGGCCGCGACTCCGGTGAAATCCTCGCCAAGGCCGAGCAGCAGGTGTTCGCGATCGCCGAGGCCGGCGCGCGCGGACGCACCGACTTCACCGCCATCAACAAGGCGATGGCGGAGGCGTTCGACGTCCTGCAGACGCGCTTCGCCAACGGCGAAGGCATCACCGGGCTGCCGACCGGCTACGAGGCCTTCGACCAGATGACCTCCGGCCTGCAGCCGACCGACCTGTTGATCCTTGCGGCGCGTCCGGCCATGGGCAAGACCACGCTCGCGCTCAACATCGCCGAATACGCCGCGCTGAAGTCGAAGAAGGCCGTGGCGGTGTTCTCGATGGAAATGTCGGCCAGTCAGCTCGCGTTGCGCCTGATCTCCTCCAACGGGCGCATCAACGCGACGCGCCTGCGCACCGGCCAGCTAGAGGACGAGGACTGGAGCCGGGTGACCGCGGCGATCCGCATGCTCAAGGAGTCGAAGATCTTCATCGACGACACGCCGGGCCTGTCGCCCGACGTGCTGCGTGCCAAGGCGCGTCGGCTCAAGCGCGAGTACGACCTCGGGCTGGTGGTGATCGACTACCTGCAGCTGATGCAGGTGCCGGGCAACAAGGAGAACCGCGCCACCGAGATCTCGGAGATCTCGCGTTCGCTCAAGGGCCTGGCGAAGGAGCTCAACGTGCCGGTGATCGCGCTGTCGCAGCTCAACCGCTCGCTGGAATCGCGTACCGACAAGCGCCCGGTGATGGCCGACCTGCGCGAGTCGGGCGCGATCGAGCAGGACGCCGACATGATCATCTTCATTTACCGCGACGAGTACTACAACAAGGAAGCGTCGCCGGACAAGGGGCTGGCCGAGATCATCATCGGCAAGCATCGAAGCGGCCCGACCGGCTCCTTCAAGCTGCGTTTCTTCGGCGAGTACACGCGCTTCGACAACCTCGCGCACGACGCGATGGGCAGCTTCGAATAGGCGCTGCTGCGGCTTCAGCCTCTGCGGCCGTCGCGGTTTCAGCGGCGGTCGCCATCGCTAGAATCGGACGCGCCCGGGCCCCGCGCCCGCCCATGGACCCCGCATGAGCGTCTCCGCCACCGAGCGTCCGACCCGGATCCTGGTCGATCTCGACCGCATCGCCGGCAACCTGCAGCGCATCCGCGCGCATGTGCGGGTGCCGGTGATGGCCATCGTCAAGGCCAACGCCTACGGGCACGGCCTGGTGCCGGTGGCGCGGCACCTGCAGGCGAACGGGGTCGATCAGCTCGGCGTCGCGTTCGTGGAGGAGGGCATCGCGCTGCGTCGGGCAGGCATCACCGTGCCGATCCTCGTGCTTGGCGGCATCTTCGGCCCGCAGATCGCGCAGTTCATCGTCCACGACCTGGAGATCACCGTGTCCTCGGTGGAGAAGCTGCGCCAGGTCGAGGCCGCGGCGCAGGCACTGGGGCGGCGCGCGGTGGTGCATCTCAAGATCGACACCGGCATGGAGCGCATCGGTGTCCACGAGTACTCGGCAGGCCCCTTCATCGAGGCGGCAACGGCTTCGCGCTGGTGCGAGATCAAGGGCGTCTATTCGCACCTCGCATGCGCGGACGACCCGGACGCACCGATGACGGCATTGCAGCTGGAGCGCTTCCTCGATGCCTGCGCGCATTTCGACCGGATCGGCGCGCCGATGCCTTTGCGCCACCTCGCCAACTCGGGCGGCGTGCTGCATTTCTCCGACACCCACCTCGACCTCGTGCGCCCCGGCATCCTCGTCTACGGAGTGATGCCCGATCCCGCGTCACAGCCCACGATCACCGTGGAGCCCGCGCTGTCGCTGGTGTCGCGGGTGGTCTACTTCAAGGTGGTGCGCGCCGGGCGCACGGTGAGCTACGGCGGCAGCTGGACCGCGCCGTCGGACACCCGCGTGGTGACGGTGCCGCTCGGCTATGGCGACGGCTATCCGCGTGCGCTGTCTTCGCGCGGCCGTGCGCTCATCCACGGGCAGTCGTATCCGGTCGTGGGCCGGGTGTGCATGGACCAGTTCATGGTCGACATCGGCAGCAGCAGTACCTGGAACGAGGACGAGGTGGTGCTGATCGGCCGCCAGGGTGACGCGTCGATCCGCGTCGAGGCGCTCGCCAGTGCCGCCGGCACCATTCCGTACGAGCTGCTGACGGGTCTGAACGACCGCATCCCGCGCGAATACATCGGCGGCCAGGCGCTACCCGCCGCGACCGCTGTTTGACGCGCGGCTCACGCGGACGGTCGAGACTGCGCCATGCCCATCGCCCTGGTCTGGTTCCGCAACGATCTGCGTCTCGACGACAACCCGGCCCTGCGGGCTGCTGTCGAGGGCGGCTACCAGCCGCTGATGGTGGACATCCACGCGCCGGCCGAAGAAGGCGAGTGGCCGCCGGGTGCCGCCTCCGACGCTTGGCGACATCGCTCCCTGAAGGCGCTGGACGATCGCCTGCGTGCGCGCGGTTCGATGCTGCGTTGCTTCCATGGCCCGACGCAGGCGACGCTGGAATCCCTCGCCGCCGCCGTCGATGCCGAGGCGGTGTTCTGGAACCGGCGCTACGAACCCGTCGTCGAGGCGCGCGACACCATCATCAAGGGCGCGCTGCGGCGTGCCGGCCTGCGCGCGGAGAGCTTCAACGGTTCGCTGCTGTTCGAGCCGTGGGAAGTGGAGACCGCGCAGGGGGATCCCTACCGCGTGTTCACGCCGTTCTGGAAGCGAGCCCGCGGCCAGTGGCGCACGCCACGCCTGTGGCAGGCGCCGGACCACTTCGAGGCGCCGGAAGACGACGACGCCGTACCGCATGGCGTCCCGCTGGAGGGCCTGCACCTCGCGCCGCGCCGTGGCTGGGACCACGGATGCTGGGAACGCTTCACTCCCGGGGAAGAGGGCGCGGAAGATGCGCTATCCCGCTTCCTGCAGGCGAGCCTGGCGGACTACCCACGGGCCCGCGACCTGCCCGCTGTCGAAGGCACCTCGCGGTTGTCGCCGCACCTGCACTTCGGCGAGATCTCGGTCGCGCGCGTTGCGCAGGCGGTGATCGATGCCGGCCTGGGCGAGGCTGGTGACGTCTGTCTGGCACAGCTGGGCTGGCGGGAATTCGCCCACCATCTGCTGCACCACTACCCGCATACGGTGGATGCCGATCTCGACCCGCGCTTCGCCGATTTCCCGTGGGCACGCCCGCAGCACGGCGTGCTTGCCGCCTGGCAGCGTGGGCGTACCGGCGTACCGATCGTCGATGCAGGCATGCGCGAGCTCTGGCAAACGGGCTGGATGCACAACCGCGTGCGCATGCTTGCGGCGAGCTACCTCACCAAGCACCTGCGCGTGCACTGGCGGCACGGTGCGCGCTGGTTCTGGGACACCCTGGTGGATGCCGACCTCGCCAACAACACCATGGGATGGCAATGGGTGGCAGGCACCGGCGCCGATGCCGCGCCGTATTTCCGCGTGTTCAACCCGGTCCTGCAGGCAAGGCGCTTCGACCCCGATGCGGCCTATATCTCCCGGTGGATACCGGAACTGGACGTGCTTCCGCCCGCGCACCGCTTCGCACCGTGGGAGGCGCCGGACCCGCTGCTGAAGCAGCTTCGCGGCTATCCGCATCAACCCCTGGTGGGGATGGCGGAGGGCCGCCAGGCCGCACTCGCGGCGTATGCGCAGGTCACCCGGAAGGCGGAGCCGACAAACTGAATGGGTTGTATCCGCGCATTCAGCCCATCACCCGATCCCGACCAGGTCGTGGCTAGGATGCGACCCGCCTACCCACACGCCGGAAGCCTCCGGCGCAGAACCCAGGGAGAACACCCATGCGCAATTCCGTGACCACCGGCCTGACCGCCGCGCTCGCCGGCGCGCTGATGCTGACCGGTTGTGCCACCTACACCGGTCAGAGCAGCGACCCGAACGATCCCAACCGCACCCGCAACAACGCGCTGATCGGTGCCGGCATCGGTGCGGTTGCCGGTCTGCTCAGCGGTGACAGCGCCACCGAGCGCCGCCAGCACGCGCTGATCGGTGCCGGTGCCGGCGCCTTGACGGGCGGTGCTGTGGGCGCCTACCAGGACCGCCAGGAAGCCGAACTGCGCCGGCAGATGGCCGGTACCGGTGTTGACGTGGTCCGCCAGGGCGACAACATCACCCTCAACATGCCTGGCAACGTGACCTTCGGTTTCGACCAGTCCAACATCCAGTCGCAGTTCTATCCGGTGCTCAACAACGTGGCCAACACGCTGCGCCAGTACGAGCAGACGGTGATCGAGGTGGCCGGCCACACCGACAACGTCGGCGCCGCGGCCTACAACCAGCAGCTGTCGGAGCGTCGTGCGCAGGCCGTCGCCCAGTACCTGAGCGGGCAGGGCGTGAATCAGCAGCGCATCATCACCGTCGGTGCGGGCATGACCCGTCCGATCGCCGACAACAGCACCGACGCCGGCCGCGCGCAGAACCGCCGCGTTGAAATCACCCTGGTGCCGATCCAGCAGTAACGGGATCGATCATTGCTTCGAAGAAAGGGCCGCGATTGCGGCCCTTTCTTTATATGCGGTCAAGCGGCGCGGACGACGGCGTGCTCGTAGACGATCGTCATGCCGATCACGATCAGGATCACTCCGCCCAGAATGGCGGCACGCCGCCCGGCCATGGCGCCCAGCACCCGGCCGAGCATGACGCCGGTCGTGACCATCACCAGCGTGCACAGCCCGATGACCGCGGCCATGACGGCGATGTTGACGTCGAGCAGTGCCAGGCCGACGCCCACCGCCAGCGCATCGATGCTGGTGGCGAAGCCGGTGGCGGCAAGCGTCCAGAAACCGTGGTGTCGGCCCTCGTTGTCGTCCGCGGGCGACGGCCTGAGGCCCGAATGGATCATATGGCCGCCCAGCAGGACCAGCAGCGCGAACGCGATCCAGTGGTCGAATGCCTCGACCCAGGGCAGCGCGCTGCGACCGAGCCACCAGCCGATCACCGGCGTGACCGACTCGATGAGGCCGAAGATCAGGCCGACGCGCAGGGCGTCGCGAAAACGCGGGGTGCCCATGGCGGCGCCCTTGCCGACCGCGGCCGCGAAGGCGTCGGTGGACATCGCCAGACCGATGAGAAGCAGGGAAACAGGATGCATGCGAGAGAGGGGTCGGGCGCGCGCGAACGCGGTCACGGCCTGCGCCGACCGGTCGCGCCCGTGTACCGCTGGTCTCGCCAACCAGGACTGGCTGCCGGCACCACGGCCATCGACGGCCGAGCGTGTTGATACCGGCGCTTCCTGGAGCGGAAGCAGGCTACTCCCCAAGGGAAGCGCGATTCTAGCATCCGCCACCGAAGCGCCCACGACACCATGCCTCGTCTGTGGCCCTGAAAGCAGAAGACCCCGACCGTTTCCGATCGGGGTCCTGCTTGAAGATGGTGGAGGTGGGGGGAATTGAACCCCCGTCCGAAGGCACTCCATCCCCGGCACTACATGCTTAGCCCACCGTTGGATCTCATCCCGGAACAGCACGGTGTGCGAAGCGCATCCCGGGACCAGCCTGTGAGTTCAACCACGGCAGACAGGCGGCCGCCGCGGCTGGATTCCCATGATAATGACCCTACATCCACGAGCATGGGAACAAGTGGGTTCGGGGCTTACGCCTTAAGCGGCGAGAGCGTAGTTGTCGTCGTTGGCAACTAGAGTTTTGCAGCTGGATTAACGAGGAAAGCTACCCCCTCGGCATGCGCCAGGCAATTTCGCGACCCCCGTCGAAGCCAGTGCACCCCCGGGAATGTCGTTTGTCGCCGACATGCGCCAGTATAGGGGCGGCCGGTGCGGACGCAAGGCGCGCAGGGCAGGGGGCGGGGGAGCGTTCATCGAGGGGAAGAAGGCGTTGATCGGGGAAACAGACAGCACAGCGACGGGGCCCCGCCGGCTGCGCGAAGATCCGCGACTGGCCGTCGCCGCCGCGCTGGTGGTGCTGCTGGCCTCGCTGCTGCTGGTGCTGATGTACGCGCGCTCCGAGCACGCGCGTGACCGCGACCTGCGCAAGGCGCGAATGGCCGAGGAAACCACCCAGGTCCTCGACCTGATGTCGCAACGCCTGCTGGCCTATGAGCTCAGTACCCGCGGCGGCGCCTCATTGTTCGCGTCGGTCGAGCGGCCGACGGCGCAGCAGTGGCGCAGCTACGTGGACGGGCTGCAGATCGGCCGGCGTGCCGGGCCGAATGCGCTGGGCTACGGCGCCTATATTCCCGGCGACCGCCTGCGTGAATTCCAGCTCGAGCGCCGGTCCGATGGCGAAGGCCTGTTCGAGTTGCACCCCAGGGGCGTGCGCGAGGCCTACGGTCCGGTGGTCTACGTCGAGCCGCGGCGGCCCGAGCACGACGGCATCGATGGCTACGACATGCTGTCGGAGCCGGTACGCCGGGGGGCGATGGAAGCCGCGCGCGACAGCGGCGAGTCACGCCTGACCGGCAAGCTGGTCCTGCAGCGCAGGTTCGACGATACCCCGCAGGGCGCGATCCTCTATACCCCGGTGTACCGCGGCGGCGTGCTTCCGGCTTCCGTGGAGGCGCGCGGGGCGGCGTTGCGCGGCTGGACCTATGCGCCATTGCGCATGCAGGACTTCGTGCCGCAGTCGCTGGCGACCCTGCCGCGCACGATGTCGATGCGGATCACCGATGTCACCGGTGGCGAAGCGGCAGAACTGTATGTCGACCAGGACTACGCACGTGCCGACGCCGCGGCCGGGCGCGACCGCCACAGCGTGAACCAGTCGTTCTACGGTCGCACCTGGCGGATCGACTTCATTGCCCTGGAGGCCACCAGTGCCGCGTCGCCTGCGCGGACCACGGTGATCGTCGGCCTGCTCGCGGCACTGTTGCTGGCGGCGGTGACGTGGTCGCTCGCGCGCACCGGCGTGCACGCCCAGCAGCTCGCCGCACGGATGAGCGAGTCGTACCGGCGCAGTGAATCCCGGTTCCGCAGTGCGATGGTGCATTCGCCGGTCGGCAAGGCCCTGCTCGACGAGGACGACCGCGTGGTCGATGCGAACCTCGCGCTTGCCGCCATCGTCGGGCTGCCGCTGGAACAGCTGATCGGTGCCGACATGGGTGGGTTCTTCGTCGATGGCCGCGATGCCGACGAGGTCGACAGCGAGGAGGCAGGCGCGCACGCGCGCGATGGCGTCTATCGCGCGAGCCGGATCCTGCGTCGCAGCGACGGCAGCCGGCGCCGCGTGCGCCTGTTCACCGCTCCGGTGCCCGGCGAGGCCGGGGATGAGGTCGTGCGGCTGGTGCAGATCGACGACGTCACCGACTGGTACCGCGCCGAGGAGCGGGTGCGCGCATTGAACCGCACGCTGGAGGCGCGGGTCGCGGCACGCACCCAGGAGCTGGAGCGCGCGAACCTCGAGCTCGAGGCATTCTCCTACAGCGTGTCCCACGACCTGCGGGCACCGCTGCGCACCATCGACGGCTTTTCGCGCCTGCTCAACGACCGCTACGCATCGGTGATCGACGACACCGGCCGTGATTACCTGGGGCGGATCCGCGCAGCGACGGCGCGCATGGACGCACTGATCGACGCCCTGCTGCAGATGGCACGACTTTCGCGCGCGCAGGTACGCCGACGCGACCTCGACCTCTCCGGGATGGCGGGCCAGGTGGTGGCCGACCTGCGCCTGGCGGAGCCGGAGCGCGAGGTGGTCGTGGAGATCGACGATGGCCTCGCCGCGCAGGGCGACCCGACCCTGGTGGCCAACCTGCTGCAGAACCTGGTCGGCAATGCCTGGAAGTTCACCGCCGGTCGCGACGACGCGCAAATCCTGATCGGGCACGCACGACGACCCGATGGCGTGGAGGCGTTCTTCGTCCGCGACAACGGCGCGGGATTCTCGCAGGACTACGCGTCCAAGCTGTTCAGGCCGTTCCAGCGCCTGCACGCCCAGCATGAATTCCCCGGCCACGGAATCGGCCTGGCGTCGGTCAAGCGGATCGTGGAACGCCACTGCGGCGAAGTCTGGGCCGAGGGTCGCGAAGGCGAGGGCGCGTGTTTCTGGTTCACCCTGCCGGACGAGCAGCCCGGCGACGACTGCGGGTGATGCCTGCGGGCCGCGCGGTGATGCGGGCCGCCTGCGCGGGCGCGGCCGTCAGGCGTCCTTGTTGTGCCGGCGCAGCACGCGCTGCTTCTCGCGGTTCCAGTCGCGCTCGCGTTCGGTGTCGCGCTTGTCATGCTTCTGCTTGCCCTTCGCGAGGGCGAGTTCGATCTTGACCTTGTTGCGCTTCCAGTAGAGCGACGTCGGCACGATCGTGTAGCCATCGCGCTCGACCTTGCCGATGAACTGGTCGATCTCGCGGCGATGCATCAGCAGCTTGCGAGTGCGCCTGGCATCGGCGACCACGTGGGTGGACGCCGAGATCAGCGGGGTGATCTGCGCGCCGAACAGGAAGATCTCGCCGTTGCGCACGATGGCGTAGCTTTCGGCGATGTTGGCGCGGCCGGCGCGGATGGCCTTCAGCTCCCAGCCCTGCAGCGCAAGCCCGGCCTCGACGCGTTGTTCGAGGTGGTACTCGTGGCGCGCGCGCTTGTTCAGCGCGATGGTCGCGCCGATTGTCTTATCCTTGTCCGTCTGCTTGCCCATCCGGGCATTGTCCCCGAATCCGGCAGGCGTGGACACACCCGTGACGAAGAGGTTCCATGCCCAAGATCCAACGCAGCGCCCTGGTCGAGCACTCCGTCAGCCGGATGTTCGAACTGGTCCGCGACGTCGACGCCTATCCCCGCCGTTTTGCCTGGTGCGAGCGGGCCGAGGTCATGGAATCCACCGATGTGCGCCAGCTCGCCCGGCTCGATCTCGGTTTCGGCGCGCTGCGCACGTGGTTCACCACCGAAAACACCCTGCATGCCCCGCACCGCATCGACATGCGGTTGCGTGACGGGCCTTTCCGCCGCCTGGACGGGCGCTGGGAATTCCATGCGATCGACGAATCCGCCAGCCGGGTCACGCTGACCCTGGACTTCGAACCACGCAGCCGCCTGCTGCTGCCGGCGCTGACCATCGGCTTCCAGGGGCTGGCCGACCGCATGGTCGACGATTTCGTCCGCATCGCCGACCGCGAGGCATGAGCGCGGGCACCATCCGGGTGCGGGTGGTGCTGGCCTGGCCACGTCGCTTCGAGGAAGTCGAACTGCGGTTGCCGGCCGGCGCGCGCGTCGCCGATGCGATCGCTTCCAGCGGACTGCCCCTTGAGGGCATCGACGGACAGGCGGTGTTCGGCGAACGCGTCGACACCGGGGCGTTGCTCAATGACGGCGACCGCATCGAACTGCTGCGGCCGCTGGTGGCCGATCCCAAGGACGCGCGCCGACGTCGCGCCAGCGAGCGCCTGCAAAAAAAATGACCGGCGCGTGGCCGGTCATCATGTTTCACCTGCGGATGCGGATCAGCGGCGGCGTTCGCGTGGCAGGTTGCCGAACTTGCGCATTTCCGCCGCGAGCTCTTCGTTCTGCTCGGGGAAATACTCGCCGTCCCAGCGCGTCAGCCGGTCGCTGTCGAACCACAGCGTCAGGTTCTTGATCTCGGTATGGCCGCGGCGGTTGTTGCGCTGCGTGGCCGTGTAGTCCCAACGCTGGTGGTGGAACGGGTCGGCGATCGAAGGCGTGCCCAGCAGGCCGACGACCTGCTGCTTGCTCATGCCGGCCTGCAGCTGCCCGACCGCTTCGGGTTCGACCAGGCTGCCCTGGTAGATCGGCTGCTTGTAGACGATGCCGCAGCCCGACAGGATGCCGGCGACGAGGAGGGGAGCGAGAAGTCTGCGCATGGGGCCATCGGGTGGTCGGGAACATGCCGATGATACACTCCGGTCGATTGCAGCAACCGTTCCGGACCGCTTTGCCCTGTTCGATGCGGCCGACAGGAGACGACATGGAATCCTTCGACCTTCGCAAGGCCGGTCTAAAGGTCACGCACCCGCGAATGCGGATCCTGCAGCTGCTCGAGCAGAAGACGCCGCACCAGCACATGACCGCGGAAGGCATCTACCGCCAGCTGCTCGACCAGGGCGACGAGATCGGCCTGGCCACCGTGTACCGCGTGCTGACCCAGTTCGAGGCCGCGGGCCTGGTGATCAAGCACAACTTCGAGGGCGGCCATGCGCTCTATGAACTCGATCGCGGCGACCACCACTACCACATGGTCGACATGAGCAGCGGGCTGATCACCGAGTTCGAAAGCCCGGAAATCGTGGCCCTGCTCAACCGCATCGCCGACGAGCACGGCTATGTGCTCGACGAGCATTCGCTGGTGCTGTACGTACGCAAGAAGCGCCTATAAAAACCGACGATCGGGAGCCGTCGTTTCCCCGGTTCCGCGCGCAGCACATCGACACGACTCCCGCCCGGCACCATCGCCCCTCTCCCGCCTGCGGGAGAGGGATGGGGTGAGGGCTAGCGCTCCGGCGAACGAAGCTGGGAGCGCCAGACGCCCTCATCCGGCGCTGCGCGCCACCTTCTCCCGCAAGCAGGAGAAGGGAGAAGGGAGAAGGCGGGTCAATCGACATCCTGATCCTCTGCCGCCTGCGGGAGCGGAGTTGGGGGTGAGGGCTCGTGCCGCGAAAAACGCGCCTCATCCGGCGCTACGCGCCACCTTCTCCCGCAAGCGGGAGAAGGGTTGAGCCGGTCTGGCCCCGAGCGCCCTCAGGCCACGTCCGCCAGCAGCCGGCGCGCGGCGGCCATCGCCTCGCGGCTGACCTCCACGCCACCCAGCATCCGGGCAAGTTCTTCCTGCCGCTGGCGCTGGTCGAGCCGGTTGACCTCGCTTTCGGTCTCCTCGCCGCGGGTGCGCTTGCTGACCCGGTAGTGCGCGTGGCCCTGCGCGGCCACCTGGGGCAGGTGGGTGACGCACAGCACCTGCCGCGATGCGCCCAGCGCGCGCAGCTTACGGCCGACGATCGCCGCCACGGCGCCGCCGATGCCGGAGTCCACCTCGTCGAAGACCATCGTCGGCACGGCATCCAGGCCCAACGCCGCGACCTCGATCGCCAGCGAGATCCGCGACAGCTCGCCGCCGGATGCGACCTTGCGCAGTGCGCGCGGCGGCTGGCCCGCGTTGGCCGCCACCAGGAACTCCACGCGCTCGGCGCCGAGCGCGTCGGGGCGCCCGCCGAGTTGCGGTTCGAGCGCGATCTCAAAGCGGCCGCCGCCCATGCCCAGCTCGTCGATCAGCGTGGTGGTGTCGGCGGACAGTCGCGTCGCGGCCGATTGGCGGGCGCGGGTCAGGTCCGCCGCCGCCGAGGTCCAGGCCGCGTGGGCGGCGTCGATCTCGCCATCCAGGCGCTCCAGCCGGATCCCGGCATCCGCCAGTTCCTCGAGTTCGGTGGCGATGCGGTCGCGCAAGGCTTCGAGTGCGTCCGGCGCCACCCGGTGCTTGCGCGCGAGGTCGTGGATGCGGGCAAGGCCGCGTTCGAGTTCGGCGTAGCGCTCGGGATCGATGTCGAGATCGTCGCGCACGCGCTGCAGCAGCAGTTGTGCCTCGTCGAGCTGGATCGCGGCGGCCTCGAGCATTCCGTCGACCTCCGCCAGGCGGGGCTCGTCGCGATGCAGGCGCGCAAGTTCACCACGCAGCCGCTGCACGCGGCCGGTGACGGCGTCGTCCTCGCCCAGCCCGGCCAGCACGGTTTCACAAGCAGTGATCAGGCCGGCGGCATTGGCCTGGCGGCGGTGCGCGGCATCGAGTTCGGCGAGCGATGCGGCATCCAGCGGCTCGCGCTCGAGTTCCCGCAGCTGATGTGCCAGCCAGTCCTGCCGCTCGCCGGGATCGCCCAGGCCCGCCAGCCGGTCGCGTTCGTCGAGCAGTGCCGACCACGCACGCGCGGCATCGGCCACCGCCTGCAGCGCACCGGCGTGGCGACCGTATGCATCGAGCAGCGCAAGCTGCGCGCCACGCGACAGCAGCGCCTGGTGCTCGTGCTGGCCGTGGATCTCGACCAGATGGCCGGCAAGCGCGGCCAGCTGGCCCAGCGTGGCCGGGCGACCATTGATCCACGCCCGCGAGCCGCCATCCGCACGCAGCGTGCGCCGCAGCTGGCAGGCGTCGCCATCGTCGAATTCCTCGGCGACGAGCCACGCGCGCGCACCCGGGGCGTCGGCGAGATCGAAGCTGGCAGTAAGTTCGGCGCGGTCGGCGCCGTGGCGCACCATGCCGCTGTCGGCGCGCAGGCCGGACAGGAAGCCCAGTGCATCGACGAGCAGGGATTTGCCCGCACCGGTTTCCCCGGAGATCACGGTCAGCCCGGCGCCGAATTCCAGCTCGCTGGCAGTGGCGACGGCGAAATTGCGGATGGCAAGATGGGTCAGCATGCGCGGATTGTGCAGGGCAGGAGGGTTGGGGCCAACAATCTCGATGATCACCGGCGCACCGCGTGAGACGCGCTTGCGCGCGCGCAGGGCCGGCCGTATACCGGGAGCATGCGTCGCAAGCACACATCCCCCTCGGAACTCGACCCACGCGCGCGCCAGCTGCTGCGCACGCTGATCGCGCGCCATATCGAGAACGGCGAGCCGGTCGGCTCGCAGACGCTGGCGCGGCACGCCGGGCTGGACGTGAGCCCGGCGACGATCCGCAACATCCTGTCCGACCTCGAGGACAGCGGCCTGCTGACCGCACCGCACACCTCGGCCGGGCGGGTGCCCACCGCGCAGGGGTACCGGGTGTTCGTCGACTCGCTGCTGCAGCTGCGGCCGCTGCCCGAGCACGAGGTCACGCGCCTGCGCGAGCAGCTGCCGGCCGGCGGTGGCACGCAATCGCTGCTGGGCAGCGCCTCCGAGCTGGTGTCGGCGATGACCCGCTTCATGGGCGTGGTCAGCGTGCCGCGGCGCGAGCAGTTCGCCTTCCGCTACATCGACTTCGTCGCCGTCGACAGCCAGCGGGTGATGGCCATCCTGGTGTTCGCCGACAACGAGGTGCAGAACCGCCTGATCCAGGTGCGCCGTCCCTACGACGCATCGGAACTGGAGCAGGTGGCGAATTACCTCAACGTCAACTTCGCCGGCCGCGCGGTGGCCGACATCCGCGCCACCCTGCTGCGCGAGATGCAGGTGACCCGCAGCCAGATGGAAAGCCTGATGGCGCGCACCGTGGAGCTGGCCGAACAGGCGCTGGCGCCCGAGGAGGGCGACGACATGCTGATGGCGGGGCAGGCGCGGCTGATCGGCGTGCAGGACCTGTCCGACCTCGACCGCCTGCGCGAGCTGTTCGACACCTTCTCGCGCAAGCGCGAAATCCTGCAGCTGCTCGAGCGCACGGTGCGCGCGCCCGGCGTGCGGGTCTTCATCGGCGAGGAGACCGGGCTTGCGCCACTGGAAGGCGTGTCGCTGGTGACCGCGCCCTACGCAGCCGACGGTCGCGTGCTCGGGGTGCTCGGGGTCATCGGCCCGACCCGGATGGCCTACGACCGCATCGTGCCGGTGGTGCAGGCCACCGCCGAAGCGCTCGGCGCCGCGCTGGAACGGGGCGGAAACACGCCGTAGGCCACTTCGCGGAACGCGCATGAAGGGCTGGCACGGGGTGGTCGAGCCTTGAAACCGCGCCAGGCAACCCCATTGCTCCGGCCAGCGGCGGCCAGTCGACCGCCACGGACATGGAAATGACCCACGAGAGCCACCCCGACACTCCCGACCACACGATGCATGCGGATGAGTCCGCATCGCCACAGGCCCTGCTCGAAGAGCAGGTGCAGCTGCTGCAGGCCGAACTCGAACAGCTGCGCGCGCAGTCCCTGATCGAGCGCGCCGACCTCGAGAACCAGCGCAAGCGCATGGCGCGCGAGGTCGATGCGGCCCGCCGTTTCGCCAACGAACGCCTGCTGGGCGACCTGCTGCCGGTATTCGACAGCCTGGATGCCGGCCTGTCCGCGGCCGGCGCCGAAGGCGGTCCGCTGCGCGAAGGGCTGGAACTGACGATGCGCCAGCTGCTCAAGGTGGCCGGCGACAACGGCTTGCAGGTGGTGGATCCGGCCGCACAGCCGTTCGATCCCGAGCGCCACCAGGCGATCAGCCAGACCGATGCCGGCGAAGTGCCCCCGGGCCACGTCGCCCAGGTGTTCCAGAAGGGCTATGTGCTCAACGAGCGCCTGCTGCGCCCGGCCCTGGTGGTGGTGGCCAAGGACTGACGCCGGCGCCGTCGCGTCGCGGCGACCGCTTGAACGGCCAACAGCCGCCCCCAGATATCACGCATCGGCGGCTTCGCGCCGCCCCAGACACAACGATTACGGATCCAGAGGGAACCACTCATGGCAAAGATCATCGGCATCGACCTCGGCACGACCAACTCGTGCGTGGCGATCATGGACGGCGGCAAGGCCAAGGTCATCGAGAACAGCGAGGGTGATCGCACCACGCCTTCGATCGTGGCCTACACCAAGGACGGCGAGGTGCTGGTCGGCGCGTCCGCCAAGCGCCAGGCCGTCACCAATCCGCACAACACCTTCTTCGCGGTCAAGCGCCTGATCGGGCGCAAGTTCACCGACGCGGAAGTGCAGAAGGACATCGGCCTGGTGCCGTACAAGATCGTCCAGCACGACAACGGCGATGCCTGGGTGGCCACCAACGACGGCAACAAGCTGTCGGCGCAGGAGATCTCCGCGCGCATCCTCGAGAAGATGAAGAAGACCGCCGAGGACTACCTGGGCGAGAAGGTCACCGAGGCCGTGATCACGGTGCCGGCGTACTTCAACGACTCGCAGCGCCAGGCGACCAAGGACGCCGGCCGCATCGCCGGCCTCGACGTCAAGCGCATCATCAACGAGCCGACCGCTGCGGCACTCGCTTAT
The DNA here is from genome assembly GCF_004803715.2 of Luteimonas yindakuii. Taxonomy (NCBI): domain Bacteria; kingdom Pseudomonadati; phylum Pseudomonadota; class Gammaproteobacteria; order Lysobacterales; family Lysobacteraceae; genus Luteimonas; species Luteimonas yindakuii. Next base: position 1,666,170 of record NZ_CP039383.2, on the reverse strand, counting down.
GGCCTCGACAAGGACGGCGGTGACCGCAAGATCGCCGTGTACGACCTCGGCGGCGGCACCTTCGACGTGTCGATCATCGAGATCGCCGAAGTCGACGGCGAGAAGCAGTTCGAAGTGCTGGCCACCAACGGCGACACCTTCCTCGGTGGCGAGGACTTCGACAAGCGCGTCATCGACTACCTCGTCGAGGAATTCCAGAAGGACCAGGGCATCGACCTGCGCAAGGATCCGCTGGCCCTGCAGCGCCTGAAGGACGCCGCCGAGCGCGCCAAGATCGAGCTGTCGACCGCGCAGCAGACCGAGGTGAACCTGCCGTACGTCACCGCCGATGCGTCCGGCCCGAAGCACCTCAACATCAAGCTGACCCGCGCCAAGCTCGAGGCGCTGGTCGAGGACCTGGTGCGCAAGTCGATCGACCCCTGCCGCACCGCGCTCAACGATGCCGGCCTGCGCGCATCCGATGTCAACGAGGTCATCCTCGTCGGCGGCCAGACCCGCATGCCGAAGGTGCAGCAGGCGGTGGCCGAGTTCTTCGGCAAGGAGCCGCGCAAGGACGTCAACCCCGACGAGGCGGTCGCGCTCGGCGCCGCGATCCAGGGCGGCGTGCTCGCCGGTGACGTCAAGGACGTGCTGCTGCTCGACGTGACCCCGCTGAGCCTGGGCATCGAGACCCTGGGCGGCGTGTTCACCAAGATCATCGAGAAGAACACCACCATCCCGACCAAGGCCTCGCAGACCTTCTCCACCGCCGAGGACAACCAGTCGGCCGTGACCGTGCACGTGCTGCAGGGTGAGCGCGAACAGGCCCGCTACAACAAATCGCTGGCCAAGTTCGACCTCACCGGCATCGATGCCGCGCCGCGCGGCATGCCGCAGGTGGAGGTGTCGTTCGACATCGACGCCAACGGCATCGTCCACGTCACCGCCAAGGACAAGAAGACCGGCAAGGAGCAGAAGGTCGAGATCAAGGCCGGCTCGGGCCTGTCGGACGACGAGATCCAGCGGATGGTCGCCGATGCCGAGGCGCATCGCGAGGACGACAAGAAGTTCCACGAGCTGGTCGGCGCGCGCAACCAGGCCGATGCGTTGGTGCACGGCACCCGCAGCGCGATCAAGGACAACGGCGACAAGGTGCCGGGTGACGTGATCGGCCGCGTCGAGGCGGCGATCGCCGAGGTCGAGACCGCGATGAAGGGCGACGACAAGGGCCAGATCGAGGCGAAGACCAAGGCGCTGGAAGAGACCGCGCAGGCGCTGTTCGCCGCGGTCGCCGCGGCCCAGCAGGGTGGCGATGCCGGCCCGCAGGCCGGTGGCGGCGCGCCGTCGAACGACGACGTGGTGGACGCCGAGTTCACCGAGGTCAAGGACGACGGGAAGCCGTGATGGGTGATTCGTGATTGGAAGGAGCGGCGCCGCAAGGTTCCGCTCTTTCCAGCGGATCGCCGCTGCCTCGCTTTCGTACCCTCGGATCACCAATCACGAATCACGACCCCATGACCAAACGCGATTACTACGAAGTCCTGGGCGTGGCCCGCACCGCAAGCGAAGACGAGCTCAAGAAGGCCTACCGTCGCAGCGCCATGAAGCACCACCCGGACCGCAATCCGGGTGATGCCGCCGCCGAGGCGGCATTCAAGGAGTGCAAGGAGGCCTACGAGGTCCTGTCCGACGGCGGCAAGCGCCGCATGTACGACCAGTACGGGCATGCCGCGTTCGAGCACGGGATGGGCGGCGGCAATGCCGGTCCTGGTGGCTTCGGTGGCCCGGACATGGGCGACATCTTCGGCGACATCTTCGGCAACATCTTCGGTGGTGGTGGCGGTGGCCGTGGTGGCCCGCGCCGTGGCGCCGACATCGGCTACGTGCTCGAGCTGGACCTGCGCGAAGCGGTCAATGGCGTCGAGAAGCGCATCGAGGTGCCGACCCTGGCCGGCTGCGACGGCTGCAACGGCAGTGGCTCCGAGGACGGCAGGATCGAGACCTGCTCGACCTGCAATGGTCGTGGCCAGGTGCGCATGCAGCGCGGCATCTTCACCATGCAGCAGGGCTGCCCGCACTGCGGCGGCCGTGGCCAGAGCATCGTCAATCCGTGCCGGACCTGCCATGGCGCGGGACGGGTGGAGGAGGAAAAGGTCCTGTCGGTGAAGATTCCCGCCGGCGTGGACAACGGCGACCGCATCCGCCTGTCCGGCGAGGGTGAGGCGGGACCGGCGGGTTCGCCGCCCGGCGATCTCTATGTCGAGGTCCGGGTCCGGCCCCACGAGATCTTCCAGCGCGATGGCGACGACCTGCACTGCGAAGTGCCGATCCGTATCTCGCAGGCCGCGCTGGGCGACGTGGTGCGCGTGCCGACCCTCGATGGCGAGGCGGAGATCCGCATTCCGGCCGAAACCCAGACCGGCAAGGTGTTCCGCCTGCGCGACCAGGGCGTCAAGTCGGTGCGCAGCCGCCATCCCGGCGATCTCTACTGCAAGGTGGTCATCGAGACGCCGGTGAACCTCACCGCCGAACAGCGCACGCTGCTCGAGCAGTTCGAAGCGACCTTCAGCGGCGACGGCGCACGTCGGCACTCCCCGAAGTCGAGCACCTTCGTCGATGGCGTGCGCAGTTTCTGGGACCGGATGACGTCGCCCTGAGTCCGTAGCGCGACAACATGACCTCCCGGACGCCGCGATCATTCGCGGCGTTCCGCTTTGCGGCGCAGTGGATCTCGTGTCCACGGAGCTATGAGGGTTGCCGTCCACGTGACGCTGGCGCAGCCTATGTGGCCCTCCAGCGCGTACCGAGCCCGATGTCGAAGCCTCCTGTCCGCGTGTTGATCCACGGCGCCAACGGCCGCATGGGGCAGGCGCTGTTGCGCCTTGCCGCCGGACATGACGACCTGCAGGTCGTCGCTGCGGTGTCGCGGCGGGTGGAGCAGCGGGTGCAGGACGGCGTGCCGCGCTTTGCATCGCGCGAGCTTGCCGGCGTGCCGGCATTCGACGTGGCGATCGACTTCAGCCTCCCGGAAGGCTTCGACGGTGTGCTGGCGCACTGCGTGTCGCGCGGCGCCGCGTTCGTGTCGGGGACCACGGGCCTGTCGGATTCGCAACTTGCCGCACTGGACGCCGCGGCCCAGCGGATCCCCGTGCTGTGGGCGGCCAACTTCAGTCTTGGCGTGACCGTGCTCAACCTGCTGGTCGAGCGTGCCGCGCGCGACCTCGCCGAGTGGGACTGCGACATCGTCGAGCTCCACCACATCCACAAGCGCGATGCCCCGTCGGGCACGGCGCTCGCGCTGGGCGCGGCGGCGGAGCAGGGCGGTGCGACGCCGCGCTATGCGAGCGTGCGTGCGGGCGACATCATCGGCGAGCACACCGTGCAGTTCGCCGGCATCGGTGAACGGATCGAACTGGTGCACCGCGCCACCAGCCGCGACGTGTTCGCGCAGGGGGCGTTGACGGCCGCCCTGCGCATGGCCGATCGCGCACCGGGACGCTACGGCATGCGCGATCTGCTGGCCGCGGGCTGAACGCGCCGCAGCCGGAATCCTTGTACCAGCGCGCAGCAACGCCAATCCGCTCCGAGGTGCAGCGGTTGGCCGTTTCCTTTTGCCACCCCGGCCGGTAAAATTCCCGCTCGCCTGAACCCCACCGCCCCGGACTGGCCATGCGCCACGTCCGCGGATTTTTGCGGCCCGTCGACAGCGAACGCTCTCCGTGACTGGAAGCGGGCCTGGCGGTGCAGGATCTCCTCCACTCTGGGCGACTGCCGTGACCCAACCCGCAATCCTCGTACTTGAAGACGGCACCGTCTTCGAGGGTATTTCCGTAGGCGCTGCTGGCCTGTCCGTTGGCGAGGTGGTGTTCAACACCGCCATGACCGGCTACCAGGAAGTGGTGACCGATCCCTCGTACGCACGCCAGATCGTCACCCTGACGTATCCGCATATCGGCAATACCGGCGCCACCGGCGATGACGACGAGGCGAACCAGGTGTGGTCCGCCGGGTTGATCGTGCGCGACGTGCCGCGCCGCCCCTCGAGCTGGCGCAGCCGGACGCCGCTGCCGGAATGGCTGGCCGCGCGTGGCGTGGTCGCCATCGCGGGCATCGACACCCGCAGGCTCACCCGCATCCTGCGCGAGCGCGGTGCGCAGAACGGTGCGCTGATGGCAGGTGCGGCTTCTATCGAACAAGCCGACGTCGAGCGTGCGATCGAGGCCGCGCGCAAGTTCCCCGGCCTCAAGGGCATGGACCTCGCAAAGGAGGTCAGCGTCGCCGAGGCGTACGCGTGGAACGAGGGCCAGCTGGATCTCGACCGCAACGTGTTCACCACCCCGAAGGCCAGGTTCAAGGTCGTCGCTTACGACTTCGGCGTGAAGCGCAACATCCTGCGCCTGCTGGCCGAGGCGGGTTGCGACGTCACCGTGGTGCCGGCGCAGACGCCTGCCGCCGAGGTGCTGGCGATGCAGCCCGATGGTGTGTTCATGTCGAACGGCCCGGGTGACCCGGCGCCGTGCGACTACGCGATCAATGCGATCCGCGAGTTCGTCGCCCGGCGCGTGCCGCTGTTCGGCATCTGCCTCGGCCACCAGCTGCTGGCGCTTGCCGCCGGCGGCAGCACGGTGAAGATGGCCAATGGCCACCACGGCGCCAACCACCCGGTGCAGGACCTCGATACCGGGCGGGTGATGATCACCTCGCAGAACCACGGCTTCGCGGTCGACGAAGCGACGCTGCCCGCCAACGTACGCGTCACCCACCGCTCGCTGTTCGACGGCACCAACCAGGGCATCGAGCTGACCGACGCCCCCGCCTTCTCGTTCCAGGGCCACCCCGAGGCCGCCCCCGGCCCGCACGACGTGGCCCCGTTGTTCGATCGTTTCGTCGCGCTGATGGAGAGCCGCTGACATGCCAAAGCGCACCGATATCCAGACCATCCTCATCATCGGCGCGGGCCCGATCGTCATCGGCCAGGCCTGCGAGTTCGACTATTCCGGCGCGCAGGCGTGCAAGGCCCTGCGCGAGGAAGGCTTCCGCGTGGTGCTGGTGAACTCGAACCCCGCCACGATCATGACCGACCCCGATACGGCGGACGCGGTCTACATCGAGCCGATCAACTGGCAGACGGTCGAGAAGATCATCGCCAAGGAGAAGCCCGACGCGCTGCTGCCGACGATGGGTGGCCAGACCGCGCTCAACTGCGCGCTCGACCTCGCCGACAACGGCGTGCTCGAGAAGTATGGCGTCGAACTGATCGGCGCGAAGCGCGAGGCCATCATGATGGCCGAGGACCGCGAACTGTTCCGCGTGGCGATGGGCGAGATCGGCCTGGAGTGCCCGAAGGCCGCGGTCGCCAGGACGTTCGAGGAAGCCGTCGAGATCCAGGCGACGGTGGGTTATCCGACGATCATCCGTCCGAGCTTCACCCTCGGTGGCAGCGGTGGCGGCATCGCCTACAACCGCGAGGAGTTCGAGGACATCGTCAAGCGCGGGCTCGAACTGTCGCCGACCAGCGAAGTGCTGGTGGAAGAGTCGGTGCTGGGCTGGAAGGAATTCGAGATGGAAGTGGTCCGCGACACCGCGGACAACTGCATCATCGTCTGCTCGATCGAGAACCTCGATCCGATGGGCGTGCACACCGGTGACTCGATCACCGTCGCCCCGGCGCAGACCCTGACCGACCGCGAGTACCAGCGGCTGCGCAATGCCTCGATCGCGGTGCTGCGCAAGATCGGCGTGGATACCGGCGGTTCCAACGTGCAGTTCGGCATCAACGCGCAGACCGGCCGCGTGGTGGTGATCGAGATGAACCCGCGGGTGTCGCGCTCGTCGGCGCTGGCATCCAAGGCCACCGGCTTCCCGATCGCCAAGGTCGCGGCGAAGCTGGCGGTGGGCTACACGCTCGACGAACTGAAGAACGAGATCACCGGTGGCCGGACCCCGGCGTCGTTCGAGCCGTCGATCGACTACGTGGTCACCAAGATCCCGCGCTTCGCGTTCGAGAAGTTCCCGCAGGCCGATTCGCGCCTGACCACGCAGATGAAGTCGGTCGGCGAGGTGATGGCGATGGGCCGCACCTTCCAGGAATCGCTGCAGAAGGCCCTGCGCGGACTGGAGACCGGCAAGGTCGGACTCGACCCGACCGGCCTGGACCTCACCACCGAGGACGGCATGGTCGCGCTGCGTCGCGAGCTCAAGGAGCCGGGCCCGGAACGCATGTTCCACCTGGGCGATGCGTTCCGTGCCGGCATGAGCGTCGAGGACGTGCATGCGCTGTCGTTTGTGGATCCGTGGTTCCTCGACCAGATCGAGGACATCATCGCCGCCGAGAAGGCGGTGGCCGCGGATGGCCTGCAGGCGCTGGACGCAGCCCGCATGCGCGAACTCAAGCGCATGGGCTTCTCCGATGCGCGGCTTGCACAGCTGACCGGGAGCGACGAGCAGGCGGTGCGTGCACTGCGCCGCGCGTTCGGCATCCGTCCGGTGTACAAGCGCGTCGATTCCTGCGCGGCGGAGTTCGCCACTGGCACCGCCTACCTGTACTCGACCTACGAGGACGAATGCGAGGCCGAGCCGACCTCGCGCGACAAGATCATGGTGCTCGGCGGCGGTCCCAACCGCATCGGCCAGGGCATCGAGTTCGACTACTGCTGCGTGCATGCATCGCTGGCGCTGCGCGAGGACGGGTTCGAGACCATCATGGTCAACTGCAACCCGGAGACCGTATCGACCGATTACGACACCTCCGACCGCCTGTATTTCGAGCCACTGACGCTCGAGGACGTGCTGGAGATCGTCGAGGTCGAGAAGCCGAAGGGCGTGATCGTGCAGTACGGCGGGCAGACCCCGCTCAAGCTCGCGCGTGCGCTGGAGGCCAACGGCGTGCCGATCATCGGCACCTCGCCGGAGTCGATCGACCTCGCCGAGGACCGCGAGCGCTTCCAGCAGCTGGTCGACGAGCTGGGCCTGAAGCAGCCGCCGAACCGGACCGCGCGCAGCGCTGAGGAAGCGCTGGTGCTGGCCAAGGAGATCGGCTATCCGCTGGTGGTGCGCCCGAGCTACGTGCTCGGCGGCCGCGCGATGGAAGTGGTGCACGCCGATGCTGACCTCGAGCGCTACATGCGCGAGGCGGTCAAGGTCTCCAACGATTCGCCGGTGCTGCTCGACCGCTTCCTCGACAACGCGGTGGAAGTGGACATCGACGTCATTGCCGATGCCGATGGCGAGGTGCTGATCGGCGGCGTGATGGAGCACATCGAGGAAGCCGGCGTGCATTCGGGCGACTCGTCCTGCTCGCTGCCGCCGTATTCGCTGTCGGCCGACACCCAGGCGCGCCTGCGCGAGCAGGTGGTTGCGCTGGCCCGCAAGCTGAAGGTGGTCGGCCTGATGAACACCCAGTTCGCGGTGCAGACCGACGGCGATGGCGTGGACACCATCTTCCTGCTGGAAGTGAACCCGCGTGCCTCGCGCACGGTGCCGTTCGTGTCCAAGGCGATCGGCCTGCCGCTGGCGAAGATCGCCGCGCGCTGCATGGCCGGGCGCACGCTGGCGGAGCAGGGCGTCACCACCGAGATCGTGCCGGACTACTACTCGGTGAAGGAGGCGATCTTCCCGTTCGCCAAGTTCCAGGGCGTGGATCCGATCCTCGGCCCGGAAATGCGTTCCACCGGCGAGGTGATGGGCGTGGGCCGCAGCTTCGGTGCCGCCTTCGCGCGTGCGCAGGAAGCAGCCAGCATCAAGGCGCCGCCGGCCACCGGCAAGGTGTTCGTCTCGGTGCGTGATCCGGACAAGGTGCGCGTGCTGCCGGTAGCACAGGAGCTGGTGCGTCGCGGCTACAGCATCGTCGCCACCCAGGGCACGGCGAAGTGGCTCGACGACAACGGCATCGCGTGCGAGCGCATCAACAAGGTGGTCGAGGGCCGGCCGCACGTGGTCGACCTGATCAAGAACGGCGAGCTCGCGTACATCGTCAACACCACCGAGGGCAAGCAGGCGATCGCCGACTCGTTCTCGATCCGCCGCGAGGCCCTGCAGCAGCGGGTGACCTATTCGACGACGATTGCCGGCGCCCGGGCGCTGCTGCATTCTCTGGATTATCGCGGCAGCGGCCCGGTGTGGTCGCTGCAGGAACTGCACGAGGAACTGAAAACGCCATGAGAGCCCCCCTCACCGTCCAGGGCGCCCAGCGCCTGCGCGCCGAACTCGAGCAGCTGAAGTCGGTGCAGCGTCCCGCGGTGATCAATGCGATCGCCGAGGCCCGTGCGCACGGCGACCTGAAGGAAAACGCCGAGTACCACGCCGCACGCGAGCAGCAGGGCTTCATCGAAGGCCGCATCAAGCAGCTCGAAGGCGAGCTGTCGCATGCGCAGGTCATCGACGTCGCCACGCTCAACGCGGGCTCGAAGATCGTGTTCGGCGCGCATGTCGAACTCGAGGACCTCGACAATGGCGAGGTCACCCGCTACCAGATCGTTGGCGACCTCGAGGCCGACATCAAGCAGGGGCTGATCGCCATCTCGTCGCCGGTGGCGCGTGCGCTGATCGGCAAGCTCGAAGGCGACGAGGTCACCATCGAGGCCCCGGGCGGCACGCACGCGTACGAGATCGTCTCCGTCAGCTACGGCTGAGGCGCGGTCCGTGCGCATGCTCCACGCACCGGCGCGCACCTGATGGCCGCCAGTCCGCGTCTGGTCCTGCTGCTGCCTGCAGGCGCCGATTTCGGTGCGCAGCGGCTGCCGGCCCCGGTCGCGGCCGCGTTCGGTCGCGCCGATGCGGGAATCGCCGGCGAAGCGGGCGAGGGGCCGCAACTGCAGCGTCACGTCGAGGTGCTGCCGCGCGGCTGGCCGGTGGCCGCGGTCACCCGCCAGCGCGATGCCGGCGACGCTGCCGGAGCCGCCTGGTTGCGTGCCGACCCGGCGTGGATCCGCCCCGACATCAATGGCGCGCGCCTGTTCGGCTATGGCGATGCATTGCAGCTCGATGCCGACGAGGCGGCGGACCTGCTGCGTCCGCTGAAGCCGCTGTTCGGCGACTCGGGCATGCCGATCGATGCACCCGTGGCCGGGCGCTGGTACCTGCGCTTGCCACCTGGAACGCCGCTGCCTTCGTTCACCTCGCCCGACGAGGCGCTCGGCACCGACCTGTTCGAGCATCTGGCCGAAGGGCCCGACGCGCGTCGCTGGCGCACGCTGCTCAACGAGGCGCAGATCGTGCTGCACAACCATCCGCGCAATGCGCAGCGCGCCGCACGCGGGCTTCCGCCGGTGAACTCGCTGTGGTTCTGGGGTGCCGGCGTGCTGCCCGACCAGGTCCGCATGCCGGCGGCGCATGTGCTCACCCGCGATGACGCGCTTGCGGCCATGGCCGCGGCGGCGGGCGCGCATGCCGCCGTGCCCGCCGCGTTTGCGGTACCGGGCGCCGACACGCTCGTCGACCTGCGCAGCGGACGCGATCTGCGTCAGCTTGCCGGGGAGTGGCTGTCGCCGGCACTGGAGGCGCTGCAGGCCGGTGCGTTGTCGTCGCTCGTGCTCGACCTGGCCGATGGTCGGCAGCTGACGCTGCGCCGGTCACAGCGGTGGCGCGTCTGGCGCCGGCCGCGCACGTCGCTGTCATGACTCCATTGCGCAGGATCCGTCGCCGCCCTGCCGGGGCGAGCGGCGCCTGGCCCGACCACGTGCTGCCGCTGCTGCGCCGGGTGTATGCGGCCCGCGGGGTGTCCGACTTCACCGCCGCGCGTCCACGCCTGGCCGACCTGCATGCGCCCGACACGCTGACCGGCATCGCCGAGGCTGCGCGATTGCTTGCCGACGCGATCGCCGCGGGACGGCGGATCGTGGTGGTCGGCGATTTCGATTGCGACGGTGCGACGGCCTGTGCAGTGGCGGTGCGTGGGCTGCGCATGCTGGGCGCGCGCGAGGTGCTGCACGCGGTGCCCAACCGGATCGTCCACGGCTACGGGCTGTCGCCTGGCCTGGTCGACGAGCTGGCGGCGCTCGGGCCGGAGCTGCTGGTCACCGTCGATCACGGCATTGCCTGTCATGCCGGCATCGCCGCGGCCAAGGCGCGTGGGTGGCGGGTGCTGGTGACCGACCATCACCTGCCGGGGCCGACGCTGCCCGCGGCCGACGTCATCGTCGATCCGAACCTTCCCGGCGACGTGTTCCCGTCGAAGACGCTGGCCGGCGTGGGTGTGATCTTCTACGTGCTGCTGGCGTTGCGCGGTGTGCTGCGCGCGCGCGGCGCATTCGATGGGGCCGGCCCGGACCTGCGCGTGCTGCTGGACCTGGTCGCGGTCGGCACCGTCGCCGACCTGGTCGCGCTGGATGCCAACAACCGGGCCCTGGTCGCGGCCGGGCTGCAGCGCCTGCGTGCGGGGCAGGGCTGCTCCGGGCTGCAGGCACTGGCGCGCGTGGCTGGACGCGATGTGTCCCGCCTCACGGCGGCCGATATCGGTTACGCGATCGGCCCGCGGCTCAATGCAGCCGGCCGGCTCGAGGACATGTCGATCGGCATCGAATGCCTGCTGACCGACGATCCGGCCCGGGCGCTCGAACTCGCCCAGCTGCTGGACCGCATCAATGCCGAGCGCCGCGGCGTGCAGCAGACCATGGTGGACGAGGCCGAGGCCGCACTCGCCGGTCGCGCACTGGACGCAATGGCCACCGCGGACGATCCCGCGGTCTGCCTGTTCGATCCCGAGTGGCATCCCGGCGTGGTCGGGCTGGTGGCCTCGAAGCTCAAGGAGCGCCTGCACCGGCCGGTGGTGGCGTTCGCGCCTGCCGAGCCGGGCAGCCGCCAGTTGCGCGGTTCGGCCCGCTCGATCCCGGGTTTCCACATCCGCGATGCGCTGGCCGCCGTCGATGCCGCCCATCCCGGCCTGATCGGCCGCTTCGGCGGCCATGCCATGGCCGCCGGGCTCAGCCTCGATGTAGATGCGCTCGCCGATTTCGAGCGCGCCTTCCGCGCCCATGCCGCTCGCACGCTCGACGCCGCGCTGCTGCACGCCGTGATCGACAGTGATGGCGAGCTTGCTCCGCACGAATTCGACCACGCGCATGCGGAAGCGCTGCGCGATGGCGGGCCGTGGGGGCAGGCGTTTCCGGAGCCGCTGTTCGACGGCAGCTTCGAACTGCTGGATGCGCGCTGCGTCGGCCAACGCCATCTGCGTTTGCGCCTGCGGATACCGGACCGTCGCGAGCCGGTCGATGCCATCCACTTCGGCGGCTGGGATGCCCGCCCGCAGGCGTCGCGGGTGCACCTGGCCTATCGGCTTGCACCGGACGACTACCGCGGCAACGGCGCCGTGCAGCTGGTGGTGGAGCATCTCGAACCGGCCTGAGCCGTGTGTCGATCCTCTGGCGTTGGCGATGTGAAGGCGCATACTTCGCCTGTTCATGTCGGCATCGATCGGTGCCGGCTTCCACAGGCAGAAGGACTCAGCATGATCAGGAACGGTTTGGCGCTCGCGGTCGGGATTTCGCTTTCAGGCGTTGCAGGCGCGGCGGTGGCCGCCGATCCGGCGCCGGCGCCGCTGGCGGTCGGCCAGCAGGTGCGCGGCGAGATCACCACCGCGGATGCCCTCAACTGGCGCGATGGCACCCGCAGCAAGCTGTACTCGATCAGCCTCGCGCCCGGGCAGGGCGTCGAATTCGCAGTCGACGGACCGTTGCGGGGGCAGCTGACGCTGTTCTCCGACAACCACCTGGTGCAGACCTCGTCCACCGAGCGCGATGCCACCAGCATGTCGGTGCGCGCGCCGGAATCGGGGCGTTACCTGCTGGCGGTCAGCGGCCGCGACGCATCGTCCTACGGCCCGTACACGCTGCGGGTATCGCCGCTTGCGCTGTATGACGGCAGCGAGATCCGCGCCGGTGCCGCCATCACCGACTGGGCCGACAGTGCCCGGCGCATTCCGCTGGTGATCGAGCGCGAGGCGGTGTACGCCGTACGCATGGATTCCGACGAGTTCGACACCCTGTTGAAGCTCGAAGGCAACGGCGTGTCGCTCGGCAACGACGACGCGGAAGGCAGCAATTCGCTTGTGACCGCGCGCCTGGCCCCGGGCCGCTATACCGTCATCGCGGATGGCTACGGTGGTTCGATCCGGGGCCAGTACCGGCTGGCGGTCAGCGAGCGCGAGCTTCCGGCCGGCGTCACCATGGCCGCGGATGGCGTGCTGCAGCCGGGCGCCGACATCACCGCATTGCACGAGGGTGCGCAGGTGGCCTACCGCCTGCAGGTGCCGTCGCGGCAACTGGCGACGATCACGATGCGCAGCAGCGAGCTCGATTCGATGCTCGCGCTGGAAGGCGCCGACGTGCTGCTGCAGGACGACGATTCCGGTGGCGGCCTGGACGCGCGCATCATCTCGGTCCTCGAGCCCGGTGACTACAGCGTGCGTGCATCCTCGTACAACGACGGTGCCGGGCTGTTCACCCTGTCGGCCACGCTTGCCGGCGTTCCGGCGGACATCGGCGGCGGCACGCTCGTCGTCGGGCAACCACGCGATGCGCGGCTGATGGCCGGCGCCACCGATCGCTATACCGTGCGCATCCCGCGCAACGGCAGCTATCGCATCGAGATGCAGTCGGCAGAAGGCGTCGACAGTTACCTGCGCCTGCTGCGCGATGGCCAGCGGGTGGCACAGGACGACGACAGCGGCGGCGAACTCAACGCGCGCATCGAGGAAACCCTGCAGGCCGGCGACTACGTCCTCGAAGCGAGTTCGGCGGTGGGCCGCTCGGAAGGCCGCTACCGCATCGCCATCCAGCGACGCTGAGCGCAACGGCCGCCATGCCCCGCGCGTGGCGGCCGGCGGTGCCCCCGGCACCAGCGCTTGTTCGATAGAATGTCGCGCTTGTCTCCAAGGGCGACTGCCTCACATGATGGAACTCAATCCCGTCCGCCAGCGCATCGCCGACCTCCAGGGTCGGCTGGAAGCGCTGAGGGGGTTTCTTTGACTACGATGCCAGGCGTGAACGGCTCGAAGAAGTAGAGCGCGAACTCGAGGATCCGCGGATCTGGGACGACCCGGGCCGTGCGCAGGCGCTCGGCCGCGAGCGCTCCCTGCTCGACAAGACGGTCAACGGCATCCGCAACCTGCTGGAAGGCCTCGAGGGCGCCAGCGAACTGCTGGAGCTCGCCGATTCGGAGAACGACGAGGACACCGCGCAGGCGGTGATGGCGGACGTCGAACGCTACGCCGTCGACGTGGACAAGCTGGAGTTCCAGCGCATGTTCTCCGGCGAGATGGACAACGCCAGCGCATTCGTCGACATCCAGGCCGGCGCTGGTGGCACCGAAGCTCAGGACTGGGCCGAGATCCTGCTGCGCATGTACCTGCGCTGGGCGGAGGACCGCGGCTGGAAGACCGAGCTGCTGGAGGTGTCCGGCGGCGAAGTGGCGGGCATCAAGTCGGCGACGTTCCGGGTCGAGGGCGATTTCGCCTATGGCTGGTTCAAGACCGAGACCGGCGTGCATCGGCTGGTGCGCAAGTCGCCGTTCGACTCGGACAACCGCCGCCATACCAGCTTCACCTCGGTGTTCGTGGCGCCGGAAATCGACGACGACATCGACATCGAGATCAACCCGGCGGACCTCAAGACCGACGTCTACCGGTCCTCTGGTGCCGGTGGCCAGCACGTCAACAAGACCGAGTCCGCGGTCCGCATCACCCACGTGCCGACCGGCACGGTGGTGGCGTGCCAGACCGAACGCAGCCAGCATGCCAACCGCGACCGCGCGATGAAGATGCTGGCCGCGCGCCTGTACGAGCTGGAGCTGCAGAAGCGCAATGCCGAGAAGGACGCGGTGGAGGCGACCAAGTCCGACGTGGGCTGGGGCAGCCAGATCCGCAACTACGTGCTCGACCAGTCGCGGATCAAGGACCTGCGCACCGGTATCGAGCGCAGCGACACGCAGAACGTGCTCGACGGTGACCTTGACGAGTTCGTCGAGGCCAGCCTGAAGGCGGGCCTGCAGGTGGGCGCGAAACGTACCGACGCCGCATGACGGACGGCCGCGGTGTCGCGGCCTGACGAATGAAGTGTGCCGCGGATGGACGCGGATCAGGGCAGGGACACGAACCTGCGTGCCTGCTTCCACGAATCGCCTTTCAATCCGCGCCCATCCGCGGACAGCTCTCCGGAACGTTTCCACGATGACCGAGCCCACGCACGACACCGCGGCGCATGCCGACGAACACCACCTGATCGCCGAGCGGCGGGCCAAGCTGGCCGCGCTGCGCGCACAGGGCGTGGCATTCCCGAACGATTTCCGGCGCGTGGATTACGCCGGCGACCTCCAGTCCGAGTTCGCCGACGCCGAGGCCTGGGGCGCGGAATCGCTGGAGGCATCGCCCCGGCGCGTGGCGATGGCCGGCCGGCTGATGGCCAAGCGGGTGATGGGCAAGGCCAGCTTCGCCCAGATCATGGACGAGTCCGGGCGCATCCAGCTGTTCCTGCAGTCGAATGCACTGGGCGACGCCTACGACGCGTTCAAGTCGTTCGATGTTGGCGACATCGTCGCCGTCGAGGGTGGACTGACGCGCACGCGCACCGGTGAGCTCTCGGTCAAGGCGACCTCGCTGCGCCTGCTGGTCAAGTCGCTGCGCCCGTTGCCGGACAAGTGGCATGGCCTGAGCGACGTCGAACAGCGCTACCGCCAGCGGTATGTGGATCTGGTGGTCACTCCGGAAGCGCGCGAGGTCTTCGTCAAGCGCAGCCGGATCATCCGCGCGATCCGCGCATGGCTCGACGAGCGCCGGTTCCTCGAAGTGGAAACGCCGATGATGCATTACATCCCCGGCGGCGCCACTGCAAAGCCCTTCGTGACCCACCACAACGCGCTGGACCTCGAGCTTTATCTGCGCGTCGCGCCGGAGCTCTATCTGAAGCGCCTGGTGGTCGGCGGGCTGGAACGCGTGTACGAGATCAACCGCAACTTCCGCAACGAAGGCGTGTCGACCCGCCACAACCCCGAATTCACCATGCTCGAGCTCTACGAGGCCTACGCCACGTACGACGAGGTCATGGACCTGACCGAGGCGCTGATCCGCGACACCGCGCGCGGCGTACTCGGCACCACCACGGTGGAGTGGGAGGGCGCGACGATCGACCTCGAGCCCGCGTTCCGCCGCTGGCGCATGGACGAGGCGGTGCGCCACCACAACCCCGACATCTCCGCCGCCGACTGCACCGACCGCGACGCACTGCTGCGCCACTGCGAGCGGCTGAAGATCCGCGTCAGGCCGTCGTGGGGCTGGGGCAAGCTGCTGCTGGAGATCTTCGAGGCGACGGTGGAGCACACGCTGGTGCAGCCGACCTTCATCACCGACCACCCGGTCGAGGTGTCGCCACTGGCACGCGCCAGCGACACCGAGCCGGGCTATACCGACCGCTTCGAGCTGTTCGTCAACGGCAAGGAACTGGCCAACGGCTTCTCCGAGCTCAACGACCCCGAAGACCAGGCCGCGCGCTTCCAGGCGCAGCTGGCGGCCAAGGAAGGCGGCGACGACGAGGCGATGCACTACGATGCCGACTACATCCGCGCGCTTGAATACGGCATGGCGCCCACCGGCGGGCTGGGCGTCGGCATCGACCGGCTGGTGATGCTGCTGACCGGAGCCCACTCGATCCGTGACGTACTGCTGTTTCCCTACATGCGCCCCGAGGGCGGCGACGGTCGCGGCTGAACCCCGCCTCAAGTCGGCTGTGACCGGGCCGACAACGGCAATGAACAGGACTTGCGCCGCGCGCCGCCGGGCAGCCACCATGGGGCACCGAACGGGCCCGGCCTGCCAGGAGCGGATGTGAATATCGTCATCGTCGACGACCAGACCTCGGCCCGCACCATGTTGCGGCATATCCTCGAAGACATCGGCCCCGAGCTCGATGTCCGGGATTTCGGTGATCCCCAGATCGCCCTGCAGTGGTGCCAGGACAACCGTCCGGACCTGCTGCTGCTCGACTACCGCATGCCCGGCATCGACGGCCTCGAGTTCGCTCGGCGTTTCCGCAAGCCACTGCTGCATCGGGATGTCCCGATCGTGCTGGTGACCGTGGTCGGCGACGAGCCGATCCGGCAGGCCGCGCTCGATGCCGGCGTGATCGACTTCCTGGTCAAGCCGGTGCGCCCGCGCGAGCTGCGCGCACGGTGCCGCAACCTGTTGCAGCTGCGCCAGCACGCGCAGTCGGTGAAACAGCGTGCGCTGTCGCTGGAGCAGCGATTGCTGGCGACCATGAACGAGGTGGAGGAGCGCGAGCGCGAGACCCTGACCCGGCTTGCCCGGGCCATCGCCTACCGTGACTCGGGAACCAGCGCCAATCTTGAACGCGTCGCCCACCTGTCCGGGCTGATCGCCGAGGAACTCGGGCTGTTCGAGGACGAGGTGCGGATGATCGAACTCGCCGCACCGCTGCACGACATCGGCAAGATCGCGATTCCGGATGCGCTGCTGCTCAAGCCCGGGGCGCTGACGCCCGAAGAGACCGCGGTCATGCAGCGCCACCCGCAGCTGGGCTACGACCTGCTGGCCGGCAGCCAGAACCGTTTCATCCAGCTCAGCGCGAAGATCGCGCTCAGCCACCAGGAGCGCTGGGACGGCAGCGGCTATCCCGATGGCCTGTCCGGCGAGGCGATTCCGTTGGAAGCCAGGATCGTGGCGATCGCGGACGTCTTCGACGCGTTGATCTCGGAACGTCCGTACAAGCGTGCATGGAGCCTGCAGGAAGCAATGGATTATCTGCGCGACAACCGGGGCATCCTGTTCGACCCACGCTGTGTCGACGCGCTGTTGCGCTACGAGGCGCAGCTGCCGGAGATCATCCACCGGTTCGGCCGGCCCTCGCGTCCGGGACCGCACCTGCAGTAACGCCATGAACGCATACGGCTCATGGATCAGGGCGCGCCTGTCCGGTCGACCGGACAGCGAACACAAGCAGGTGATGGTGCGCATCGTCATCACCGCGCTGTTCTCGGCCTACCTGGGCTGGCAGGTCCGCGGTGGGCAGAGCGATCCGGCGCTGGTCCTGACCTGGCTGATCCTTCTCGGCGAGCTCGTCGTCTCGCTGGGGCTGCTGGGGGCGATGCTGGTGCATCCCGGCGTGTCCCATGTGCGCCGCTGGATCGGCATGTTCGCCGACTATTTCGCCCTTGGCGGGGTCATGTACCTGCAGGGGGAAACGGCGTCGCCGCTGTATGCGGTGTACCTGTGGGTGACGATCGGCAACGGCCTGCGCTACGGCCCTGGTTATCTCTACTCCGCTACCGTCATGGCGGTAGCGTCGTTCTTCGCGGTGATCCGGTTCACGCCCTACTGGATCGACAATCCCATGCTGTCCTGGGGATTGCTGGTGGGCGTGGGCGCGGTCCCGCTGTACTTCGGCTCGCTGCTGCGCGCCCTCACTGCCGCCATCGAGGACGCGCGCAAGGCCAACGAGGCCAAGAGCCGCTTCCTCGCCAACATGAGCCATGAGTTCCGCACCCCGCTCAACGGCCTGTCGGGCATGTCGGAACTGCTGGCGACCACCCGCCTGGATCCCGAACAGCGCGAGTACCTCAATACGATCCAGGCGTCGACGCGCTCGCTGCTGGCGCTGGTCGAGGATGTGCTCGACATCTCCGCCATCGAGGCCGGCAAGCTCAAGCTCGCCTCGGAGAAGTTCTCGCTGCGCGAACTGGTGGACAGCATCGGCTACATGCTCGAGCCCGACGCGCGCGCCAAGGGGCTGGCCTATGTGGTCGAGATCGCGCCCGATGTTCCGCCGCACCTGGTCGGGGACATGCCGCAACTGCGGCAGGTGCTGGTGAACCTGGTCAACAACGCGATCAAGTTCACCGACGAAGGCCATGTGCGCGTCGACATCACGCCGGTGACCACACGGACCACTGCGGGGCGGGTGATGATCCGCTTCACCGTCTCGGACTCCGGCATCGGCATCGCGACCCCGGTGCGCGCCAAGCTCTTCGAGGCCTTCGAGCAGGCCGATACCAGCCTCTCGCGCCGCCACGGCGGCACGGGCCTCGGCACCACGATCGCCAAGGGCCTGACCGAGGCGATGGGCGGCATCATCGGCTTCGAAAGCCGCGAAGGCGTCGGCAGCCGGTTCTGGGTGGAGTTGCCCTTCGAGCTGCCCCAGGCCGTGGTCGGCCCGGTGCATGAGCCGCATGGTCCGCCGACGGAGGTGGAAAACGTGATCGCCTTCAGCGATCCGTTCCTGCGCCATCGTGCACGCGTGGCGTCGATGCGGATCCTGATCGCCGACGACCATGCCGCCAACCGCCTCGTGCTGCAGAGCCTGCTACGCAAGGCCGGGCATCGCGTGGTCGAAGTGGAGGATGGCGACCAGGCGCTGTCCGCGCTGGAGGTGACCGATTACGACGTGGTCATCGTCGACCTGCACATGCCCGAGGTGACGGGACTGGACATGCTGCGGCAGCTGCGCGTGATGCAGGCCGGCAGCACGCGCACGCCGGTGATCATCCTCAGTGCGGATGTCACCCCGGAGTCGATCCGCGCCTGCACCGAGGCCGGGGCGCGCGCGTTCCTGGCCAAGCCGGTGGTGGCGTCGCGGCTGCTCGACGCACTCGCGGCGATCGCCAGTGGCGAGCAGACGCCGGTGGACACCTCGGCGACCGCACGCCAGTCGCTGGCGGCGCCCGGCGATGTGCTCGACACCGGCGTACTCGACGAGATCGCCGCGCTGGGCATGGGGCAGGCGTTCGAGACCAAGTTCATCGGCCAATGCGTCGCCGACGCCGAACGCGCACTCGAGCAGTTCCGCGACGCCGGCGAGGCCGGCGCCTGGGACCAGCTGCGCGACCATGCCCATGCGCTCAAGGGCGTGGCCAGCAACGTGGGCATGGTTCGCGTGGCCGGGCTGAGTGGCGACGTCATGCGCCTTGCCGATTGGCAGATGGCACCGGAATGGCGGCAACGCCTGACCCGGCTGGAAGCTGCGCTGGAGCAGGGCAGGTCCGCGCTCGCGGCACGCGGCCGCATGGTCGCGCCCCGCGAAGGGGACAGCAACACTCCCTGAGTCCCCGCCATCAGGCGGTCGCAACGCCGGCATCGCCATGGCGGCGATACTGGGCGCGCACCAGTCGTTCCATCGTGCGCAGGGATTTCTCGCCCAGCCGCAGGGCGGTATCCACCCAGACCTCGGTGATCGTCATCATCTCTTCGATGGTCACCGGCTGGTGCATGGCGCGCACACGGTGCATCGCCGCACGCGCGTGCGGGATCCGCCGGTTGCTGCGGATGACGTCTTCCACCGCGCGCACGCCTTCGCCGCGGGGCGCCAGCACGTCGACCAGACCCATGCGGTACAGCTGCTCGGCGGGGTAGACATTGCCGTCGAGCATGAGCTTCTCCGCCTGGTGCGGTGGGATGCGCTTGCACAGGAACGAATACGCGCCCATGCCGGGGAAGAGGTCGAACAGGACTTCGGGCAGGCCCATCATCGCGCCTTCCTCGGCGACGATGGTGTGGCAGCTCAGCGCGGCTTCGAAACCGCCGCCCAGGGCATCGCCCTGCACCAGCGCGATGGTGTGCGCGCCCGCGCCCAGGCCATCGTGGAACGCGTGGACACCAAGCACGCACTGGCGCGCGTACGACAGCAACGTCGCGCGGTCGCCGGCACGGATGGCCCGGCAGAACAGCTCCAGGTCGCCGCCCAGGTTGAACGCATCCGAGTCAGATGCCAGCACGACATGGGCGATGCCGTCGGGATCGCCGTTGCGGCGCAGGCGGTCGCCGAGGATCTGCTGGTGGTTGAGGATCTCCGAAACGAGGCCGGGCCTGAAACAGGCCCGGCCGGTGGCACCCTGGTTGTGCATGTAGAACCAGTGGACGCCGCGCTCGGCATCGTCCGCCACGCGCAGCATGTTGAAGCGGCTGGCGATCTGCAGGGACTCGATATTGTTCATTGTGTGTATTCCTGTGGGCGTGGAAGAGAAGGGCTGACGAATCGGGTGCCGGTGTGCAGGCAATGTGAATGCACCGATCGGCCTCTCTATGCTCTCAAAAACCACAAACTGCAAGCACGCGCGGCGGCCCGGCGCGGGGCCCGGGCACGCACATGCAGCGCACCGGAAGGTGGTGCAATCGCTGGTCCGTGACCATCCGCCATGCAGGCTGCGAGCGCCCTCGTCGCGTGGCCGATCGAGCCCGGCCAAAAAGAAAGCGCCCGTCATCGACGGGCGCTTTCTGCGGTCTGGCGTGTGTGGAACGGAGGTCAGCTGGCCGGTGTCGGCTGCTCTTCCTTCAGCTCACGGCGCAGGATCTTGCCGACGTTGGTCTTGGGCAGCTCGGTGCGGAATTCCACCTGGCGCGGCTGCTTGTAGCCGGTGAGGTATTCGCGTGCGTGCGTCTTGATCTGGTCCGCGGTGAGTGCCGGATCCTTCTTGACCACGAACACCTTGACCACTTCACCGGAGCGTTCGTCGGGCACGCCCACCGCTGCGACTTCGAGTACACCCGGCATCATCGCGATCACGTCTTCGACTTCGTTGGGATACACGTTGAAGCCGGACACCAGGATCATGTCCTTCTTGCGGTCGACGATGTAGAAGAAGCCCTTCTCGTCCATCTTCGCCATGTCGCCGGTATGCAGCCAGCCTTCGGCGTCGATCGTCCTGGCGGTTTCATCGGGGCGCTGCCAGTAACCGGCCATCACCTGCGGGCCGCGGATGCAGAGTTCGCCCACCTCGCCGGCCGGCAGCATCGCGCCGTCCTCGCCCTTGACGCATGCGTCGGTGGACGGGATCGGCAGGCCGATCGAGCCGTTGTAATCCTTCAGGTCCATCGGGTTGATGCACGCCGCCGGCGCGGTCTCGGTCAGGCCGTAGGCTTCCACGAGGGTGACGCCGGTGGCCTTCTTCCAGCGCTCGGCGACCGAGCGCTGCACCGCCATGCCGCCGCCGAGGGTCAGGCGCAGGCTGGAGAAGTCGACCTCCTCGAAGCCGGGGGTGTTGAGCAGACCGTTGAACAGCGTGTTGACGCCGGTGATCGCGGTGAAGGGCTCGCGCTTGAGTTCCTTGACGAAGCCGGGCATGTCGCGCGGGTTGGTGATCAGGATGTTCTTGGCGCCGAACTTCATGAAGACCAGGCCGTTCGCCGTCAACGCGAAGATGTGGTACAGCGGCAGCGCGGTGATGATGACTTCCTTGCCGGGCGTGGCCAGCGCATCGACCCATGCACTGGCCTGCTGCATGTTCGCCACCATGTTGCGGTGGGTCAGCATCGCGCCCTTGGCCACGCCGGTGGTGCCGCCGGTGTACTGCAGGAAGGCGATGTCGGTCGGGTCGATCTGGACGTCCGGAAGTGCGTGGCGCTTGCCCATGGCCAGCACGTCTCGGAAGCGCACGGCGCCCTGGATGTTGTAGTCGGGCACCATCTTCTTGACGTGGCGAAGCACAAAATTGACGATCGCGCCCTTCATGCCCAGCAGGTCGCCGAGGCCGCTGGTGATGACATGGCGGATCGCGGTGCCGGCGAGCGACTTCTCGACCGTGGAGCCGAAGTTGTCGAGCACGAGGATGGCGACGGCGCCGGAGTCGACCATCTGGTGCTTGAGTTCGCGCACCGTGTACATGGGATTGACGTTGACCACCGTCAGCCCCGCACGCAGGACGCCGAACGTGGCGATCGGATACTGCAGGCAGTTGGGCATCATGATCGCGACGCGATCACCGCGCTTGAGCTTCAGCTCGCCGAGCAGGTAGGCGGCGAACTGCCGGCTGGCCTCGTCGATCTCGGCATAGGTCATGACCTTGCCCATGTTCGAGAAGGCAGGGCGGTCGCGGAAGTTCGCGATGGCACCCTCGAGGACGGCGGGAACGGACCTGAACTCGTCAACGTCGATTTCCGCGGGCACGCCGGCGGGGTACTGCGCCAGCCAAGGCCGGTCGTGGGTCATGCGTTCCTCTCCCTGTTCCGATCGGACGGGTCAGACGGCCATCGGCAGCCTGCCCGCGTGTGTATTTCTTCTCCGGTCGATTTCAGCACACGCACTCCACCCCGGCAAGGCGGCGTGATGATCGGCATGTGCCGATATCCTGCGATCCCGCACTGATCAGGTACCGATCGATGACATTCGCGCTGCAACGCACAAATGCTGTTCCCGTGTGGTCGATGGTCGTCGCGCTCTGCGCCATCCTCGTCGCGGGCGGTTGTGCGCGCACGCCACCCGAAGCGGCGCTGCGCGAAGCGGTGGCGGCGATGGAGGCCGCGATCGATGCGCGCGACGCCCGAGCATTCGTCCGCCACCTGGACCACGAGTTCATCGGCCCCGGCGGCATGGATCGCGACGGTGCCCGCCGCACGGCTGCGCTGTACTTCCTGCAGCACACGAACATCGGCCTGGTGCCGGGTCCGTTGTCGATCGACCTGCATGACACCCGTGCGCAGGTGTCGTTCACCGCCGCGGTCACCGGCGGCAACAGCAGGTTGCTGCCCGAACGTGGCCAGGTCTACGAGGTGCGCAGCGGCTGGCGATTGCGCGATGACGAGTGGCGCATGACCAGCATCGAGTGGACGCCGAAGCTGCGCTGACCGTCATCGCCCTCATCCGCCCTGCGGGCACCTTCTCCGTGCACGGGAGAAGGGAAGGCCGGGCTTCCGCCCGTTCCAGCCGTGGCGTCGCTCAGCGACGCGCCGCCAGCTGGCGCAGGACGTAATGCAACAGGCCGCCATGGTGGGGGAGGGCGCGCGGCTGCGAGGCACCGCCTCGCGTGCGCCGGAACGCCCTCGCGCTGTGCGCGAGGGCCGGGCTTCCGCCCGTTCCAGTCGTGGTGTCGCTCAGCGACGCGCCGCCAGCTGGCGCAGGACGTAGTGCAACAGGCCGCCATGGCGGAAGTACTCCACTTCCTTCGGCGTCAGCAGCAGCACGTGGACTTGGAAGCTGACCTGGCTTCCGTCCTTGCGGGTGGCCGTGACGGTGGCCAGCTTCGCGCGGCCGTCGTCGAGGCCGGTGATGTCGATTGTTTCCGAGCCGTCGAGGCCATGGGTCAGCGCGCTCTCGCCCTGGCGGAACTGCAGCGGCAGCACGCCCATGCCGACGAGGTTGGAGCGGTGGATGCGCTCGAAGCTGCGCGCCACCACGGCCTTGACCCCGAGCAGGTTGGTGCCCTTGGCCGCCCAGTCGCGTGACGAACCGGTGCCGTATTCCTCGCCTGCGAACACCACCAGCGGCATGCCCTCGGCCTTGTAGCGCATCGCCGCGTCGTAGATCGCCATCTTCTGCGGTTCGCCGCCGTCGCGCGGGAAGTACAGCGTGTTGCCGCCTTCCTCGCCGCCGAACATCAGGTTCTTGATGCGGATGTTGGCGAAGGTGCCACGCACCATGACGTCGTCGTTGCCGCGCCGGCTGCCATAGCTGTTGAAGTCGGCAGGCTGCACGCCGCGCTCCTGCAGGAAGCGCCCGGCCGGCGAGTCCTGCTTGATGCTGCCGGCAGGCGAGATATGGTCAGTGGTGATGGAATCGCCGAACAGGCCCATCACCCGCGCACCGTGGATATCGGCAATGTTGCCGACGTCCATGGTCATGCCGTCGAAGTACGGCGGGTTCTTGATGTAGGTCGAGGCCTCGTCCCAGGCATAGAGCTCGCTGTCGGGCGACTCCATCGAGTTCCAGCGGGTGTCGCCCTTGAACACGTCGGCGTAGTTCCGCGCGAACAGTTCCGGCCCGACCGTCTCGGCGATCATGTCGCCGATTTCCTTGTTGCTCGGCCAGATGTCGCGCAGGTAGACGTCGTTGCCGTCCTGGTCTTGGCCCAGTGGCTCGGTGGTGAGGTCGATGTCGACGGTGCCGGCGATCGCATAGGCCACCACCAGCGGCGGCGAGGCGAGATAGTTCATCTTCACCTCGGCGTGGATGCGGCCCTCGAAGTTGCGGTTGCCGGAGAGCACCGCGGCCACCGCAAGGTCGTTTTCGGCGACGCCCTTCGACACCGCTTCCGGCAGCGGGCCGGAGTTGCCGATGCAGGTGGTGCAGCCGTAGCCGACCACGTAGAAGCCGAGCTTCTCCAGGTCGTCCATCACGCCGGCCTTCTTCAGGTAGTCGGTGACCACCAGCGAACCCGGCCCGAGCGAGGTCTTCACCCACGGCGCTGCCTTCAGGCCCCTGGCGACCGCGTTGCGGGCCAGCAGGCCGGCACCGAGCATCACCGCCGGGTTGGAGGTGTTTGTGCACGAAGTGATCGCCGCGATCACCACCGAGCCGTCGGTCAGCTCGTGGTTGCAGCCGTCCATGCAGATCGTCGAGACCGGACGCTCGGGCTTGGCCGCCAGCCGGTCGGCCTGGGGCTGGCCGCCGCCTTCCTTCTCGAAGCGGTTGACCTGCCAGTCGCGCGATTTTTCGCGCTGCGCGGTCAGCGGGCCGACGTTCTCGTTGAAGTTGTGCTTCATGTCCTCCAGCAGCACGCGGTCCTGCGGGCGCCTGGGGCCGGCAAGCGAAGGCTTCACCGAGCCCATGTCGAGCTCGAGCACGGCGGAATACGTCGGCTCCTGCTGCCCGGGCTCGTGCCACAGGCCCTGTGCGCGGCAGTAGGCCTCGACCAGCGCGATCTGCTCCTCGCTGCGTCCGGACAGGCGCAGGTAGCGCAGTGCCTCGGCATCGACCGGGAACATGCCGCAGGTGGCGCCGTACTCCGGTGCCATGTTGCCGATGGTGGCGCGGTCGGCCAGCGGCAGGTGCTGCAGGCCGCTGCCGAAGAACTCGACGAACTTGCCCACCACGCCGTGGCTGCGCAGCATCTGGGTGACCGTCAGCACCAGATCGGTGGCGGTGGCGCCTTCGGGCAGCCTGCCGGTCAGCTTGAAGCCGACCACCTGCGGAATCAGCATCGACGAGGGCTGGCCGAGCATGGCCGCCTCCGCCTCGATGCCGCCGACGCCCCAGCCGAGCACGCCGATGCCGTTGATCATCGTGGTATGCGAGTCGGTGCCGAAGACGGTGTCGGGGAAGGCCCACAGCTCGCCATCCACCTCGCGCTCCATCACCACCCGGGCGAGGTTCTCGAGGTTCACCTGGTGGACGATGCCGGTGTTGGGCGGCACCACCTTGAAGTTCTGGAATGCGTTCTGGCCCCAGCGCAGGAAGCCGTAACGCTCCTTGTTGCGTTCGAACTCGATGCGGCCGTTGAGGTCGAGCGCATCCGGGCGCCCGAACACGTCCACCTGCACCGAGTGGTCGATGACCAGCTCCGACGGGATCAGCGGATTGATCTGCTCCGGGCGTCCGCCCAGGCGCGCGACCGCATCGCGCATCGCGGCGAGGTCGACTACGCAGGGCACGCCGGTGAAGTCCTGCAGCACCACGCGCGCCGGCATGAACGCGATTTCGGTATCCGCCTCCGCGGCGGGGTTCCAGCGCGCGACCGCTTCGATGTGCTCGGGCGTGACAGAGACGCCGTCCTCCTGCCGGAGCAGGTTCTCCAGCAGGATCTTCATCGAGTAGGGCAGGGCGGCAATGTCGAAGCGTTCCCCGAGCCTGGGCAGGCTGGCGTACGCGTATGTCTTGCCGTTGACCTCGAGCTGGTCGCGGGTGGAGAAGGAATCGGCCATGGCTGGGCTCCTGTGCGGATGGCGTGGCGGGTCGGCTGGCCTGCCAGTCTACGGATCGATGTGTCAGCGGCAGGTCTTCAGTATGCGGCCGCAGGTATGCATTGCAAGGTATGTATACTATCCGCGTACTCAGGCCGGGCCCGGATGGGCGGGAGTCATGATGGAAGCCACTGTTGCCGAACGCGGGCAGATCACCCTGCCCAAGGCCGTGCGTGATGCGCTGGGGCTGACCAAGGGCACCATCCTCAAGGTCGAGCTCGAAGGCGGGCGCATCATCCTGCGCAAGAGCGTGGACGACGCGGTATCGCGGGCCCGCGGCCGCTTCCGCCTCGACGGCTTCGGCACCACGGAGGAAGCGGTGCAGGCCCTGCGCGGCCGCAGCCGGGCCGCCAACCCGGATCCGGGCAGCGAATGATCGCCATCGACTCCTCGGTGCTCGTCGACCTGCTGGCCGACGGGCCGCTCGCCGATGCCGCCGAAGCCAGCCTGCGCCGGTGCCTGAGCATCGGGCCGGTGGTGGTCTGCGACGTGGTGCTTGCCGAGGTGTGCAGCGCACTCAAGGACGGGGCCGAGGCCGTGACCGTGCTGGAGGAAATGGGCGTGCGCTTCAATGCCATCGAAGCCAAGTCCGCGTTGCGGGCCGGCGAGATGCAGCGCCGCCATCGCCAGCGCGGCGGCGAACCCGGGCGCTCGGTGTCCGACTTCATGATCGGTGCGCACGCGCTGTTGCAGTGCGACGGGCTGATCACCCGCGACAACCAGTTCTACCGCGACTACTTCAAGGGCCTGAAGCTGATCGTGCCCACGGTCGAATGACCACACGGCCCGGTCCACGACCGCGGCCTGCCATCCATCTGTCCACGCACCACCGGAGTCCCCGCAAGATGTTGGAAGCCTATCGCCACCACGTGGCCGAACGCGCTGCGCTCGGCATCCCGCCGCTGCCGCTGACCCCACAGCAGACGGCCGATGTCATCGAGCTGTTGAAGAACCCGCCGGTGGGGGAGGGGCAGTTCCTGCTCGACCTGATCACCCATCGCGTGCCTGCGGGCGTGGACGACGCCGCCAAGGTCAAGGCCTCGTACCTTGCCGCGCTGGCATTCGGCACCGAGACCAATCTGCTGATCAGCCGCGAACGCGCCACCGAACTGCTCGGCACGATGCTGGGCGGCTACAACGTGGCGCCGCTGGTGGAGCTGCTGGACGACGCGCTGGTCGGCACCATCGCCGCCGACGGGCTCAAGAACACGCTGCTGGTCTTCGACGCCTTCCATGACGTGGAAGAGAAGGCCAGGGCGGGCAATGCCAACGCGCAATCGGTGCTGCAGAGCTGGGCCGACGCGGAATGGTTCACCGGCCGACCGGAAGTGCCGCAGTCGCTGACCATCACCGTGTTCAAGGTGCCCGGCGAAACCAATACCGACGACCTGTCGCCGGCGCCCGATGCCACCACGCGCCCGGACATCCCGATGCACGCGCTGGCGATGCTGAAGAACCGTCGTCCGGATGCGCCGTTCGTGCCGGAGGAAGACGGCAGGCGCGGTCCGATCCAGGAGATCCTCTCGCTGAAGGACAAGGGCCACCTGGTCGCCTACGTCGGCGACGTCGTCGGCACGGGTTCCAGCCGCAAGTCGGCGACCAACAGCGTGCTGTGGTGGACCGGCGACGACATCCCCTACATCCCGAACAAGCGTGCCGGCGGAGTCTGCCTGGGCAGCAAGATCGCGCCGATCTTCTACAACACGATGGAAGACGCCGGCGCGCTGCCGATCGAACTCGACGTGTCGCAGATGGCACACGGCGATGTCGTCGAGCTGCGTCCGTACGATGGCAAGGCGCTGAAGAACGGCCAGGTGATTGCCGAGTTCCAGGTCAAGTCCGACGTGCTGTTCGACGAGGTGCGCGCCGGTGGCCGCATCCCGCTGATCATCGGTCGCGGCCTGACCGCCAAGGCGCGCGAGTCGCTGGGCCTGCCGGCGACCACGCTGTTCCGCCTGCCGGTGCAGCCGGCCGACACCGGCCGCGGCTTCTCGCTCGCGCAGAAGATGGTCGGCCGCGCCTGTGGCCTGCCGGAGGGGCAGGGCATGCGCCCGGGCACCTACTGCGAGCCGAGGATGACCTCGGTGGGTTCGCAGGACACCACCGGCCCGATGACGCGCGACGAGCTGAAGGACCTGGCCTGCCTGGGCTTCAGTGCCGACCTGGTGATGCAGTCGTTCTGCCACACCGCGGCGTATCCGAAGCCGGTCGACGTCAGGACCCACCACACGCTGCCCGAGTTCATCTCGACGCGTGGTGGCATTTCGCTGCGTCCGGGCGATGGCGTGATCCACAGCTGGTTGAACCGAATGCTGCTGCCCGACACTGTCGGCACCGGCGGTGATTCGCATACCCGCTTCCCGGTCGGCATTTCCTTCCCGGCCGGGTCGGGCCTGGTTGCCTTCGCCGCCGCCACCGGCGTGATGCCGCTGGACATGCCGGAGTCGGTGCTGGTGCGCTTCAAGGGCGAGATGCAGCCCGGCGTGACCCTGCGCGACCTGGTCAACGCGATCCCGTACTACGCCATCAAGCAGGGTCTGCTGACCGTGGCCAAGCAGGGCAAGAAGAACATCTTCTCCGGCCGCATCCTCGAGATCGAAGGCCTGCCGCAGCTCAAGGTGGAGCAGGCGTTCGAGCTGTCGGACGCGTCGGCCGAGCGTTCCGCGGCCGGCTGCACCGTGCGCCTCGACAAGGCGCCGATCATCGAATACCTCACCAGCAACATCACGCTGCTGAAGTGGATGATCGCGGAAGGTTATGCGGAGGCGCGCTCGCTGGCGCGCCGCATCGCCAAGATGGAGGAGTGGCTGGCGAACCCGCAGCTGCTGGAGCCGGATGCCGACGCCGAGTACGCGGCGGTGATCGAGATCGACCTGGCCGAGGTGCACGAACCGCTGCTGGCCTGCCCGAACGACCCGGACGACGTGAAGTCGCTGTCCGATGTCGCCGGCACCGCGATCGACGAGGTGTTCATCGGGTCGTGCATGACCAACATCGGCCACTTCCGTGCCGCCGCAAAGCTGCTGGAAGGCAAGCGCGACATTCCCACGCGGCTGTGGGTGGCGCCGCCAACCAAGATGGACGCGTCGGAGCTCACGAAGGAAGGCGTGTACGGCACCTTCGGCACCGCCGGTGCACGCATGGAGATGCCGGGCTGCTCGCTGTGCATGGGCAACCAGGCGCAGGTGCGCGAGGGTGCAACGGTGTTCTCGACCTCGACCCGCAACTTCCCGAATCGCCTGGGCCGCAACACCAACGTCTTCCTCGGTTCGGCGGAACTGGCGGCGATCTGCTCGCGCCTGGGCCGCATCCCGACCCGCGAGGAGTACATGGCGGACATCGGCGTGGTCAACGACCACGGCGCCGAGATCTACCGCTACATGAACTTCGACCAGATCGAGGAGTACCGGGAGATCGCGGAGACGGTCGCGGCCTGACGGCGCGCGTGTCTCGTAGAGCAGGACAGAAACGCCCGGCAGTGCCGGGCGTTTCTTTTTGGCTCTTGCTCCCGCTTCGGGGCTGGCATGCAGCCCGTACGCGTGGGTGCCAGTGCGTTACTTCGCCGTGATCCGTGCCGCCCGTCGCGCGCACCGGGGGGTGTGCTCCCCCGGCCGGAGTCCGCGTCCAGCTACCACGGCCGGCCGCCGGCCATCCATGGCCGGCTGGGAGCACACCCCCCGGTGCACGCGACGGGCTCAGGCGTTCGTCGGCTTCGGCACGGAGATCAGGAGTGGTTGCCGGCAGAGTCGCCTGCAACCGGTCAAACATTCCTCCTCGCCGTTGACTTCCATCTTCGCCCCGACGCGACAATAGGTCGGGGCCCCCCGCGGCCGCAGGAGGATGTCCAGAGCCGGCCATGGATGGCCGGCGGCCGGATGTGAGAAGAGGACGCGGGGATATCCGGCTGGGCATCCCCCTGTGGCCGTGGTGGGCCCGGAAGTCACAGAACGCCCCACGCCGGGGAAGAGACAAAAAAAACCGGGGCCCTTTCGGACCCCGGCGTATGCAACGTTCGATCAGCGAGCGGCCTTGATCTTCGCCAGCCGTAGCCAGGTATCGACCACGGTGTCGGGATTGAGGGATACCGACTCGATGCCTTCGTCCATCAGCCACTCGGCAAGGTCGGGATGGTCGCTCGGGCCCTGGCCGCAGATGCCGATGTACTTGCCGCGGCGGCGCGCCGCCTGGATTGCCATCGACAGCACCTTCTTCACTGCCGGATCGCGCTCGTCGAAGAGGTGGGCAACGACCGCCGAATCGCGGTCCAGGCCCAGGGTGAGCTGGGTCATGTCGTTGGAGCCGATCGAGAAACCATCGAACATGTCGAGGAACTCGTCGGCCAGCAGCGCGTTCGACGGCACTTCGCACATCATGATCACCTTCAGGCCGTTCTCGCCCTGCCTGAGGCCGTTCTCCGCCAGAACTTCGAGAACCCGGCGGCCTTCGTCGAGCGTGCGCACGAACGGGATCATCACCCACAGGTTGTCCAGGCCCATGTCCTCGCGCACGCGCTTGACCGCACGGCATTCCAGGGCGAAGGACGGCGCGAACGACGGGTCGACGTAGCGGCTGGCGCCACGGAAGCCGATCATCGGGTTCTCCTCGTGCGGCTCGTACTGCTGGCCGCCGAGCAGGTTCGCGTACTCGTTCGACTTGAAGTCCGACATCCGCACGATCACCGGGTTCGGTGCCACCGAAGCGGTCAGCGTGGCGATACCTTCGGCCAGGCGGTCGACGTAGAACGACACCGGATCGGCGTAACCCGCGATGCGCGCATCGATGGCCTGCTTGGTCTTGGCATCCTGACGGTCGTATTCGAGCAGCGCACGCGGATGCACGCCGATGTGGCTGGCGATGATCATTTCCAGCCGCGCCAGGCCGATGCCGGCGTTCGGCAGCTGGCCGAAGTCGAACGCGCGCTCCGGGTTGGCCACGTTCATCATGATCTTCAGCGGCGCTTCCGGCATCGAGGACAGGTCGGTCGTGGTGCGCTCGAACGACAGCTCGCCCTCGTAGATGAAGCCGGTATCGCCCTCGGCGCAGCTCACCGTGACGATCTGGCCGTCCTTGATGGTGTCCAGCGCGTTGCCGGTGCCGACCACGGCGGGCACGCCCAGTTCACGCGCGATGATCGCCGCGTGGCAGGTGCGGCCACCACGGTTGGTGACGATCGCCGCGGAGCGCTTCATCACCGGCTCCCAGTCCGGATCGGTCATGTCGGCCACCAGCACGTCGCCGGGCTGTACCCGGCTCATGTCGGCGAGCGAACGCACCACGCGGGCGACACCGCTGCCGATCTTCTGGCCGATCGCGCGGCCTTCGGTGACCACGGGGCCACGATCGCCCAGCGTGTAGCGCTCGATCTGCGTGGCCTTGCCGCGCGACTTCACCGTCTCCGGGCGCGCCTGCACGATGTACAGCCTGCCGCTGACGCCGTCCTTGGCCCACTCGATGTCCATCGGACGCTCGTAGTGCTGCTCGATGGTGAGCGCCTGGCGCGCGAGTTCCTGCACGTCCTCGTCGCTGATCGAGAACTTCGAGCGCAGCTCTGCCGGGGTGTCCTCGTTGCGTACGCGCTCGCCGGGCTGGTCGGAATAGACCATGCGGATCTGCTTGGCACCGAGCGAGCGGCGCAGGATCGCCGGCTTGCCCTGTCGCAGCGTGGGCTTGTAGACGTAGAACTCGTCCGGATTCACCGCGCCCTGCACGACGTTCTCGCCGAGGCCATAGCTCGATGTGATGAACACCACGTCGCGGAAGCCCGATTCGGTGTCGAGGGTGAACAGCACGCCGGACGAACCGACGTCCGAACGCACCATCAGTTGCACGCCGGCGGACAGGAACACGTCCTCGTGCTTGAAGCCGTGGTGCACGCGGTAGGCGATGGCACGGTCGTTGTAGAGGCTGGCGAAGACTTCCTTGACCTTGACCACGACGTCGTCGGCGCCGGTCACGTTGAGGAAGGTTTCCTGCTGGCCGGCGAACGATGCGTCGGGCAGGTCTTCGGCGGTGGCCGAGGAGCGCACCGCGACCGCCACTTCGCCGCCGCCGTTGTCGGCGCACAGCTTCGCGTAGGCGTCGCGGATGTCCTGCTCGAGGCCGGGCTGCAGCGGTGCATCGATCACCCAGCCGCGGATCTCGGTGCCTGCTGCGGTCAGCGCGGTGACGTCCTCGACGTCCAGCGCGCCGAGGCGGTCGAAGATGCGCTGGTGGAGGTCGTTGTGGGCGATGAAGTCCTTGAACGCGTCGGCCGTGGTGGCGTAGCCGCCCGGCACCGAAACGCCGAGCTGGGCCAGGTTGCCGATCATCTCGCCAAGCGAGGAATTCTTGCCACCGACCTGGGCGAGGTCGCCGAGACGAAGATCGTGCAACCAGAGGATATTGGCGCTCAAGGGAGGCTCTCCATGGGGTTTTTTGGACAAGCGCGCGGGACGCGGCCCGGCGAAGACGCTATTTTAGCCCCCGCGATCATTGGTGCGGAGTAAAAATGCCCGACGAGACCAACCATTCCCCGGTGCGGCCGGTGTTCTACGTGTCCGACGGCACCGGGATCACCGCCGAGACCATCGGCCACAGCCTGCTGACGCAGTTCGTCGGCTTCCGTTTCGTCACCGACCGCATTCCCTTCGTCGACAGCGTGGAAAAGGCCCGGCAGACAGTGGCCGAAGTGATGCGGGCAGGGGAACAGCACGGCTATCGGCCGATCGTGGTCAGCTCGTGCGTGGATGCATCGATCAACGCGGTGCTCGCCGAAAGCGGTGCGCTGATCCTCGACGTGTTCGCGCCCTTCATCGCGCCGATGGAGGTGGAACTGGGCGTGGCGCGCGAATCCCGGGTCGGGCGTGCGCACGGCATGGTGGATTTCGACACCTACCACCGGCGCATCAACGCGATGAATTTCGCGCTCGCCCACGATGACGGCATCGCCCTCAACTACGACGAGGCCGACGTGATCCTGGTGGCGGTATCGCGCGCGGGCAAGACGCCGACCTGCGTCTACCTGGCGCTGCATTACGGCATCCGCGCGGCGAACTATCCGCTCACCGAAGAGGACCTGGAATCGGACCGCCTGCCACCGCGGTTGCGTCCGTACCGGTCCAAGCTCTACGGGCTCACCATCGATCCGCAGCGGCTGCACCAGATCCGCCAGGAGCGGCGGCCCAATTCGCACTACGCGAAGCTCGAGACCTGCCGCAGCGAAGTCGCCGCTGCCGAGACGATGCTGCGGATGGAGCGGATCCCGATCCTCAGCACGACGCATGCATCGATCGAGGAGATCTCCAGCCGCATCCTCGAGGACCTCGACATCAATCGCGAAATGTTCTGACGCGGGCCTGCACGCGCAGCTTCCTGAACCCGATGAACCGCGGGCACGGGCAACGGCGCGGAGCCAGGCGCACGCGCGCGGGCCGGGCGTGTAGGATCAGGACATGTCCCGGTTGATGCTCCGCCAGCCCCGCATTCCCCGTCTCGGCCGCCTCGGTTGGCTGATGGGTCTGTACGCCGAGAACCACCAGCGCCTGGTGCGGCTGTTCGAGCCGGGCGGCCTTGCGGTCGGGAGCTACCTCTCGACGATCGGCGATGGCCTGGACGTGCATCTCGACGTGCTCGACCAGCATCGCTACACCACCGAGCTGCGGCTGTCGTACGGCCTGGTCGATCCGGTCACCGGCGAACCCGATCCTTCGGCCTACCTGCGCCTGTACCGCGACGCACGCCAGGTCGAGGCGACGCACTGCTACGTCGGTCGGCGCTGGCAGGACGTCATCGGCATGTTCCCGCCACCGGCCGAGGTCATCGGCCACCGCATGCGGATGAACACCTTCCTCGGAAAATGGCTGCAGTACCTGGCCGAGCGCGGCCACGGGGTGGCCACGCTGCTGCCGGCCGGCGAAGCGGAACCGCTCGCCGAAGCCTGAGGGCAGGCTACGGGCGCCTCAGCGTTCGGGCACCGTCCACAGATAGATCATGCTGCTGTCGCCCACCGCGCGGGTTTCTTCGGGTTCCCACTCGTTGGCCATGTCGAACGCGTGGCTGACGATGCGGGTGCCGGGCTTGAGTTCGCTCAGCAGCTTCGGCCGCAGGCGCACGTTGAGGCTCTGCAGCAGGTACAGCGTGACCACGGTGGCCTCGCTGATGTCGGCCTCGAACAGGTCCTCTTCGCGGAAGCTCACGAGGTCGGTGACGCCGGCCTTTTCCGCATTGGCTTTGGCCTCGCGGATGCGCACCGGGTTGATGTCGATGCCGACGGCGCGGATGCCGTGCTTCTGCGCCGCGGTGACCGGAATCCGGCCATCGCCGGAACCGAGGTCGTAGAGCACGTCGTTCGAGTTCACTCCGGCAAGCTCAAGCATCGCGTCCACCACCGGCTGCGGGGTCGGCACATAGATCACGTCCGGCTCGCGGCTGGGCTTCGGGATGTCGACTTCGGCGTAGGGGGAGGGCGGTTCGGTGGCCGCGCTGACCGCCTGCATGTCGACCGCATCGGACGTGGTCGCCGCCGTGCCCTGGCTTGCGGCGCGTTCCGATGGGGCTGCCTCGTCCGCGCAGGCCGACAGCAGGGGCAGGCACAGCAGCAGACCGGCGAATGTCTTCGGGAAGCTCATGGCGACTCCTGGGTGCGGGTGGACGGTTCGAGGAACAGCAGCAGCACCCCGCCCAGCGCCAGTACGCCGACGCCGACGAGTGCGCCCATGCCTGTATACGCCAGACTGGAGTACAGCAGGCAGGCGCTGGTGGCGCAGAACAGCAGTGGCAGCGCCGGATACAGCGGCACGCGGAAGGGGCGCGGGCGCTCGGGATCGCGCCGGCGCAGCACGAACAGCGACACCCCGACCAGCAGGAAGAACAGCCAGAAGACCGGCGCGGTGTATTCCACCGCGGTGCGGAAGCCGTCGAGCGCGGTGGCCGCAAGGCCGACCAGCAGCAGCGACAACCCGCCCTGCGCGAGCATCGCGGCGCGCGGCGTTCCACGCCGCTGGTCCCAGCGGCCGATGAAACCCAGTGCCGGGAAGTCGCGGCCGACGGCGTACACGCTGCGTGCGCCGGTGATCATGGTGGCGTTGGCCGAGGTCAGGGCAGCGGCGACCACGATCGCGCTCATCAGCGTCGAGCCGGTGGATCCGAATGCCGCGCGCGCCACGTCGGCAGCGACCGCGTCCGAGGCCGCCATGCCGTCGAGTCCGAGCACGCGCAGGTAGGCAAGGTTCACCAGCAGGTAAAGCGCCGCGATCGCGATCAGGCTGAGGATCAGGATGCGCGGCATCCAGCGGCGTGCATCGCGCACTTCGGCGGTGATGTACACCGCCTCGTTCCAGCCGCCATAGGTCAGCAGCACGAACACCAGCACCAGCCCGAGCGAGCTGCCATCGGCGCCGCTTTCAATGCGCGTGGTGGCCGCCACCGGCGCGAACAGCAATCCCGCCACGATGATCAGCAGCACGCCTGCGATCTCCACCGCGGTCAGCGCGTTCTGCACCGCGGTGCCCTGGCGCACGCCCCACCAGTTGAGCGCGGTCAGCACGATGACCGTAGCCGCGGCATAGATGGACGAGGACCATGCGCCGAGGTCGTACAACTGCTGCATGTAGTCGCCGATGACATAGGCCAGCAGCACGATCGAGCCGGTCTGGATGACCGTCAGCCGTGCCCATGCGTAGAGAAAGGCCAGCCGCGCGCCGTAGGCACGACGCAGGTAGGCGTAGTCGCCGCCGGCCTGCGGGTAGGTCGTTGCGAGTTCGGCATAGCACAGGGCGCCCACGATCGAGAGCGCGCCACCGGCGAGCCACGCCATCAACACCATCGTGCCGCTCGACGACGCGCCCGCGACCAGCGACGGCGTGCGGAAGATGCCCGCACCGACCACGATGCCGATGGTGATCGCGAACGCCGCCGCCGGCCCCAGCGACGGGCGGGGAGGGTGTGCGCGTTGGGCGGCGACTGCGCCAGGGACGCTGGGTTGCATGCTGCTCCGGGGTCGGGGGCAACGCGATGCAACCGCAGGGCGCACCGGATGTCGACGACCGATTGGAGCAGGGTGGGGATTCGGAACCCGTTAATCCCCTAAACGAAAAACGCCCGCATTCGCGGGCGTTTCCGTCGTGTCGCTTGGCGTCCCTACGGGGATTCGAACCCCGGTCGCCACCGTGAAAGGGTGGTGTCCTAGGCCTCTAGACGATAGGGACGTGGTACTGCGAACACGTTTGCACCGGCCTGTGGTGCGTACCGTGGTGGAGCCAGGCGGGATCGAACCGCCGACCTCCTGCATGCCATGCAGGCGCTCTCCCAGCTGAGCTATGGCCCCGTTGTGTCGGGAGCGGAATTGTAAGGAGGCACTTCAGGAAGCGCAACAGGTTTTTATGAATTCCGTCCGCGTACGTGTTCTATGCAGCGCGACCGAGGCCTTTGCAAGCATCAGGGCGGATGTCCATCGCGTGCATCCGTCGGCGGTGCGGTTGGGGCTTTCGCACCCAGTCGCAGTGCGTTGCCGACGACCGATACCGAGCTCAGGCTCATCGCCAGCGCCGCCAGCATCGGGCTGAGCAGGATGCCGAACGCAGGGTAGAGCACACCGGCGGCGATGGGCACGCCCACCGCGTTGTAGACGAACGCGAAACCCAGGTTCTGCTTCATGTTGGCCACCGTCGCCTCGGACAGCGCACGCGCGCGGACGATGCCACGCAGGTCGCCCTTGACCAGCGTCACCTGCGCGCTCGACATCGCGACATCGGTGCCGGTGCCCATGGCCACGCCGATATCGGCGGCCGCCAGCGCGGGGGCGTCGTTGATGCCATCGCCGGCCATTGCCACGCGCCGACCCTGCGCCTGCAGCCGCTTGACCAGCGCGACCTTGTCCTGCGGCCGCACCTCGCCATGGACTTCATCGATGCCGAGGCTGCGCGCCACCGCGCGAGCCGTGGTCTCGCCGTCGCCGGTGGCCATCACGATGCGCATTCCGGATTCGCGCAGGGCGGTGATGGCTTCGGCGGTGGTGGCCTTGATCGGGTCGGCCACCGCGATCAATCCGGCCAGTGCACCGTCGACAGCAAGGAACATCACGCTGGCGCCTTCGGCCCGCAGTGCTTCCGCGCGCGACGACAGCGGGGCAGGGTCGATGCCGCCCTCGACCATCAACACGGTGTTGCCGAGTGCGATCGCACGTCCACCCACGTGGCCGCGCACGCCGATTCCCGTCGAAGACTCGAAGCCCTGCACCGCATCCAGTGCAAGTCCACGCGTGCGTGCCTCGGCGACGATCGCCTCGGCCAGCGGATGCTCGCTGCCTTGGTCGATGGTCGCCGCGATGCGCAGCACTTCGTCGCCGGACCATCCGTCATGGGCGACGACCTCGCGGAACGCGGGACGGCCCTCGGTCAGCGTGCCGGTCTTGTCGACGACCAGGGTATCGATGCGGCGGAAGTTCTCGATCGCTTCGGCGTCGCGGAACAGCACGCCGGCCTGTGCGGCGCGGCCGGTGGCGACCATCACCGACATCGGCGTGGCCAGGCCCAGCGCGCAGGGGCAGGCGATGATCAGCACCGAGACCGAGGTGAGGATGGCGTACGTCCACGACGGGTCCGGGCCGAACAGGCCCCAGACGAAGAAGGTCACGACCGCCACCGCGAGGACCGCCAGCACGAACCAGCGTGCGACGGTATCGGCCATGCGCTGCATCGGGGCGCGCGACCGCTGCGCCTGCGCCACCAGCTGCACGATCTGCGCCAGTACCGTGCCCGAGCCGACCTTCTCGGCGCGGATGACCAGACTGCCTGAGGTATTCATCGTTGCGCCGATCACTGCGTCGCCCGGGCCCTTGGCCACCGGGATGGGCTCGCCGGTCAACATGGATTCGTCGACGTTGGAACCGCCTTCGAGCACGCGGCCGTCCACCGGCACCTTCTCGCCCGGGCGCACGCGCAGGCGGTCGCCGACATGCACGTGGGTGAGTTCGATGTCTTCCTCGGTGCCGTCATCGCGCAGGCGCCGCGCGGTCTTCGGTGCCAGGCCGAGCAGGGACCTGATCGCCGACGACGTGCTGTCGCGGGCGCGCAATTCCAGCAGCTGGCCGAGCAGGGTGAGCGAGACGATGACGGCCGCCGCCTCGAAATAGACCCCGACACGGCCATGTTCGCGGAACGAACCGGGAAACAGGCCCGGTGCGACCGTCGCGACCACGCTGTAGGCGAAGGCAGCAGTGACGCCGATGCCGATCAGCGTCCACATGTTGGGGCTGCGGTTGCGGATCGACTGCACGCAGCGGTGCAGGAACGGCCAGCCGGCCCACAGCACCACGGGCGTGGCCAGCACCAGCTCGAGCCAGGTGCGCGTGTCGGCCGACAGCCACGACCAGCGGTGTCCCGCCATCGCCAGCACCATCACCGCAGCGCTGAGCGGCAGCGTCCACCAGAAGCGTCGCCTGAAGTCGGCCAGTTCCGGGCTGGCCGCGTCGTCGAGCGTGGGCATTTCCGGCTCCAGCGCCATGCCGCAGATCGGACACGTGCCGGGCTGGTCCTGGCGGATCTCCGGATCCATCGGGCAGATGTAGATCGTTCCGGCCGGCATGGGATCGGACGCCGCGGCGGCAGACGGCTCCAGAAAACGGACCGGGTCGGCGATGAATCGCTCCCGGCAGCGTGCCGCGCAGAAGTGGTAGCGGATGCCCTGATGTTCGGCATGGTGCGGCGTGCGCTGCGGGTCGACACGCATGCCGCAGACCGGATCGGTGACCCTGCCGTCGTCATCACTGACGTCGCCGTGGGTGCGGTGCTCGTCGCCGGTCATGGGACATCCCCGGTCAACGCACCGACGATCGGGCATTGCCCGATCCGACCTTCGCCGGGGCAGGCATCCACCAGCGCGGCCAATCCACCACGCATGCGCTGCAACTCGGCCAGCTTGCGATCGATGTCCGCGACCTTCTGCAGTGCGGCTTCGCGCACCGCGGCCATGTCCCGGGACGCATGGCTGGACAGTTCCATCAGTTCACGTATTTCGCGAAGACTGAATCCCAGGTCCTTGGCACGTCGAATGAATTCCAGTCGTCCGGTATCCGATTCCGCATACCGGCGGTAGCCGGAAGGTCGCCGCATCGGTGGAGGCAGCAGGCCCTGGGTCTCGTAATACCGGATCGTGTCGACCGGAACACCGGTGCATTTGCTGAGCTGGCCTATCTGCATGGGGACTCCGACGGTCGGGATGGCGAGCCGAGAGTATCGACCCTGGAGGGAGCTCCAGAGTCAAGGGTGGCTGTTCTACAACATAATCGACATTATGCGAAGTGATGGAAGTGGCGACTTGCCCCGCTCGCGGTGCCGTTATGGCCGGAACTTCCCGTGTATTGCGTTCACCGGACGACACAGCCCCTGTCGCGTCTGCTGTGTTTCGCATCCCCGCCGTGGTCTCTTCTAGCCCAGCCATATGATCGATCATCGACCAGCGTGCCAGGCCGCGCGCCGGGGATCACACAAGGAGCCATGCAATGAGTCCGGACGATCCGATACGCATGTTGCAGGTCGCCGCCTGCCTGTTCGCCCTGGCAGCACTCGGCGGCGTGGTGATGGCCGCGATCCGCTTCAGCGGAAAACGCAACCCTCCGGCGTGGCTGGCGATGCTGCACGGGCTGCTGGCTGGCGCCGGTATCACCTTGCTGGCCTATGCGGCCTGGGTGGATGCGGTGCCGTCCCCGGCGCTGCTGGCGTTGTTGCTGTTCCTGCTGGCAGCCGGTGGTGGCACGGTGCTGAGCCTGGCCTACAAGTGGAAGCAACGTCTGTTGCCGTCGTGGCTGGTCATCACCCATGCACTGCTGGCGGTGGTCGCCTTCGTCCTGCTGCTGCTTGCGGTATTCGGCGCGGAAGGTTGATCGGTCCATCGCGGGACGCGGCTGCGGTGATCATTGCGATGTCGCGCGGCACCGCCCGCCGACATCTTCCCAGCCGTTGGGCAGGCGGCGCACCGTACGGCCGCCGGCACACGCATGGGATGCGCCATTGGCCTTGGCGGTGACCGGCCCGGGGTAACCCGGCAACGGTGGTGCATGTGCGGATGCGCGCCCTCGCGCCCGAGGCGTATGCAACTCCGCTGGTGTCTGTGTCCAGGCGGGTTCCATCGATTCGACGAAGATGGCGATCTCGCGCTGCATGCGGTCGAGCTCCGTCGAAACCACGTACCACACGATCAGACCCTGGGCGATGCTGAAAACGCAAAGGGCGAGCAATACGGCTGCGAACACGTCGCGGAAGCGCAGCGGCTCGGGCTCGCGCCTGCCTGCCGCATGGTGTCGCCGTCCGAAGCGTGCGGTGGCGAATCCGTCGGGATCAGGCGCCGACCCCTCTCCTCTGTCCGATGTCGTGGTCATTCGCGGCCTCCCCCGTCGCGGGCATCCGGTCGGTCAGCGGCGATGGTTGCATGACTTGCTGACCTCGGTGGCCCAGTACGAGATCTGCTCGTACGTACGGCGGTTGCCGAGAGCCTGCATTGCGCGGTCGCGCTGGGCCTTGACCCGGTCGCAACTGGATCGCCCCGATTGCGCGCCGACCGGGGGTGGATGCTCTCCCCGCCCCGCCCGCATTGCGCCGCACCACCGCCTGCGCACGAGCCTGTTCGCGTTCGATCTGCGCCTGCCGCTGCGGCGTGGTGGCATAAGCCTCGCCGCCATAGGCGCGTTCCTGCTGCTGCCCGGCGCCGCACGGTGTCGACTGGAAGACAGCGCCGTCCGGGCCCATGCATTTGTAGACGGTCTGTGCCGCCGCAGGCGCACACAGCGCCAGCCACATGGTCATCATCATCCCTGCCCTCATCCCTGATCTCCTGTGTGTCGCATCCATGCGTCTCCGAGTGTAGCTCCGCGCCCTGCGGGCGATGCAGGCATCACGTGGTCGGCAGGTCCTGCACGGCGACCGGTCGTCCCAGCAACCAGCCCTGCCCGATCGCCTGCGGTGCAAGCCGGCAGACATGCTCGGCCTGCTGTTCGGTTTCCACACCTTCGACCACGATGCCCACGCGCAAGGCATGGGCCATGGTGCACATCGGCTCGAAGATCTGGCCGACCACGGAATCGGAGCCGGCCGCTTGGGTGAACAGCTTGTCGATCTTGACCGCGTCCAGTGGCAGCGCGGCGAGGTAGTCGAGGCTCGAATAGCCGGTGCCGAAGTCGTCGATGTAGAAGCGGTACCCCTTCGCGCGCAGGAGATGGATGTTGCGCACGAGGTCGTCGCGCATCGCGGTGGAACGCTCGGTGATCTCCAGGACGATGCTGGCGGCGGCGATGCCATGCAGCGCCGCCTGTGCATCCAGGTAGTCATGGAACCGCATGTCCAGCAGGTCTTCGGCGGTCAGGTTGATGCCGAGGTAGAGGCCGCTGTCGCGCTGGAGGGTGGGCGCCATCTCCGCGAACGCCTTGGCCACCACCTGGCGCGCCAGCGCCCGGCCCAGACCGGTCTGCTCCGCCATCCGCACGAACACTTCCGGGGGCACGTCGTCGCCGCTGGACGTGGTCCATCGCACCAGCGCCTCGAAGCCGACGAGGCCACGGTCGGACAGGCGACGCAATGGCTGGTAGACCATATGCAGGCGGTCGGTGCGGATGACGCGTGCAAGTCGTGCTTCCAGCGATGCGCGCCGCCGCCGCGATGCACCCATCATCGAGTTGATGCCCATGCCGGCCAGTCCGCCGAGCAGGCACAGGCCCAGCACGCTCTGCAGCGATGCGTCCGCCAGGCCGGACCCGCGGGTGCGTGCCATGACGCAGAGGTCGTAATCGTCGTCGCAGGCGAGTTGCACGCGCGCCGAACCGAGGTCATGCCATGGCTCCTCCCGCGCGCCCGGGAGGATGGTCGCCTCGCTGCCCCACGCGCGCATCACGTGGCGGCGGTCGCGCGTGGTGACGATCGAGGACGTACGCGGATCGAGCCTGGCGATGTCGCCGAACCAGTCCGGTGCCACGAACAGGATCGCGTCGCCGGCGGCGACCATGTCGGTGGAGATGCGCCGATCCACCAGGGTGGAACCGACGCTCCAGAAGCGGTAGGCGGTGGCGTGCCGGGTCGGCTCCGGCAACATTGGCGGATGCGGCAGCACGCCCCAGGCCGCAGTGCAGAGCACCCGGCCATCCTCCACCCGGCCGATGTCGCGGATGTGTTGCGACTGGAACGCGAGTACCCGCAGTTCGGTCAGGTCGTCGGCGCTGCAACGCGCGGTGGTCAGGCGGAGGCTGTCGTTGAGCGCCCGGGTCGACTGCGTGGCGACGAGGCGCGTGGCTTCCAGCAGCCGGTCGACATGGCGCTCGAGGCGGTGCCGGTCGCCCTGCACCCACGCCGCGTGCGCGAGCAGGAGCGTCAGCAGGATCGAGCCCGCCACGACGGCGGCCGCGAAGATGCCGGACCCGTTCAGCGATTGCGCGGTCTTGAACCTCCGGTGCAACCTGCCGCTCTCCACTCGTGGATACAGGAGTCCCGCCGGAAACGTCCGGAAACCGGCGGGATCAGTATCTTAGCGGCTGGCTGCGGGCGGGCTTGAGGCGGATGCGATCCGCCGCGTCGCGCGGCGACTTTGCTCAGTCCGAAGGGCTGCGTTCCTCCCGCGGGCG
Source organism: Luteimonas yindakuii (assembly GCF_004803715.2). Lineage (NCBI taxonomy): Bacteria > Pseudomonadati > Pseudomonadota > Gammaproteobacteria > Lysobacterales > Lysobacteraceae > Luteimonas > Luteimonas yindakuii. The sequence goes on along the minus strand of NZ_CP039383.2, from coordinate 1,624,003 downwards.
CACCTTGCGGTCCGACAGCAGCGCCGAGACCACCAGCGCAACACCCAGCGCCCCGGCAAGCACGAACATCACCAGCGCGAACGCCGGATAGCCGAACAGGGTGAACCTGGTCCGTACCTGTGCAAGCATCGCCGCGCCGACGATCAACGCCGCGGTGATGATGCCGGTGGAGATGCGGTTGGCGATCTTCTGCAGGCTCTCCATGAGGTGGGATTCCTCGAGCCCGCCAAGCTGCACCCGCAGCTTGTTGTCGGCGATCAGCGACAGGATGTCGGCCATCTTGCGCGGCGCGCCACGCAGCAGTTGCTGCGTTTCCAGTGCCTCCATGCCCAGCCGGCGTGGCGACAACGACGATTGCAGCCGCTTGCGCAGGATCTGGTAGGCGTGCTTTTCCACCGCCTTCTTGACGTCGAGCTCGGGCTCCAGCGCGTTGCACACCGCTTCGAGGTTGAGCATGGTCTTGCCGAGCAGCGTGGTCGCCGGTGGCATGCGCAGGCGGCATTCGCTGCCGATGCGCGCCAGCTCCAGCAGCAGCCGCCCTTCCGACAGGCCCATCCGCTCCGAGCGCACCGCATAGCGCGCCACCAGTTGCGACACTTCGTGTACGTAACGTGCCTCGTCGAAATTCTCCAGGCGCGCGCTGATCGCGATCGATTCCGAGGCCACGTCTTCGCCGCGGCCGTCCACCGCCGCCAGCACCAGCTTGAGCAGGCGCTCGCGCTGGCGCGGGGGCACGTGCGCCACCATGCCGAAATCGAGCAGCGCCAGACGCTGGTCATGCAGCACCAGCACGTTGCCCGGATGCGGGTCGGCATGGATCTCGCCATGCACGAACACCTGGTCGAGATAACCCTTCAGCAGCGCACGCGCGAGGTTGCCGTAGTCGTTCTCGGTGCGCTGCAGGCCGCTGATGTCGGTGACCTTGGTGCCCGGCGCGTACTCCATCGTCAGCACGCGCAGCGAGGTGTAGTCCCACACCGGGGCGGGAATGAACAACTCCGGATACACCGAGAGCCGCTCGCGGAAGCGGTCGAGGCTTTCGGCCTCGTCGAGGTAATCGAGTTCGGCAAGCAGCGCACGCTGCATCTCGCCGACGATGTCCACGAAATGCAGCCGCTGGCCGATCGAGGTGAAGCGGTCCGCACCGCGCGCAAAGCGGTCGAGCACGCCGAGGTCGGCATGGATGAGATCCTCCACGCCGGGACGCTGGATCTTGACGGCCACTTCGCGCCCGTCGTGCAGCGTGGCGCGGTGCACCTGCGCCAGCGATGCCGCACCCAGCGGCTCTTCGTCGAAGCTCGCGAATGCCTTGCTGAGGCGCACGCCAAGCGCTTCCTCCAGCATGGGCTGCAGTTCGGCGAACGCGACCGGCTGCACGTCGTCCTGCATCCGCTTCAGCGCATCGAGGTACACCGGCGCAAGCAGGTCGGTACGCGTCGACAGCGCCTGGCCGATCTTGACGAAGGTCGGGCCGAGCGCCTCGAGATCGTCGACGAACTCCTCCGCCTTGCGCACGTCACCGGGCTGTACGCGGGTGGTGCCGACATTGCCGAACACGCCCGCGCGGTAGTACTTCAGCGCGAAGCGCATGATCCGTGAGGACCGGTCGAATGCACCCGGCTTTCCGGTTGACGCCATGTTCCACCCCTGTTCTGTCGGCCTGTGGCCTGCCGGCCTGGACGCGAGGGTGGCAGCGGGTTTGTGAACAGGACGTGCCGGATCAGCGCGCCTTGCGCCAGAATTCGCGAACCATCGGGCGCGATCGTGACCAGTCACCCGGTCGTTCGCGTTCCCAGAGCCTGCCGATCAATGGCTCCACTTCATGCCAGGCGCGGTCGGGGTGGAGGTCACGCGCTTCGCGGGCGTACAGCGCCCCCAGCTGGGTCCGCGGGATGGGGTCGAGGCATCTGTCACGGGCGGCCATGGCGGTTCTCCCTGTAAACGATTCCCTGACGATCGAGTATGGCCGCGAACCCCCGCCGGAGCGGACCGTCCGTCGCCTCGCAGTCAGCAGGCGTAACCGTTCAGGCTGGCAGCGCGCTTACCGGGCGTCCCGGCCTCTACGGCGCTGTCGTCGACTCACCCGCTGGATCGACGGCAGCGCCGCCCTGCCCATCGCCGCCCGATTCGCCGCGCGCCTCGGCGCGTGCGGCACGCAGGCGGTCCAGCTTCTCGCCCAGCTTGAGTTCCAGTCCACGCGCCACCGGCCGGTAGTAGACGCGCTCGCCCATGGCATCGGGAAACCCGGTCTGGTCCAGCGCGATCCCGCCTTCGGCATCGTGGTCGTACTGGTAGCCCTTGCCGTAGCCGAGCTGTTTCATCAACCGCGTCGGCGCGTTGCGGATATGGATCGGCACCTCCTGGGTGCCGTGCTCGCGTACATCGGCGCGGGCCTGGTTCCAGGCCATGTAGGCGGCGTTGGATTTGGCGGTGCTGGCGAGATAGAGCGTGAGCTGCGCGAAGGCGAGCTCACCTTCGGGGCTACCCAGGCGCTCGTAGGTGTCCCATGCGTCGATGGCCATCTGCAGCGCGCGCGGATCGGCGAGGCCGATGTCCTCCACCGCCATCCGCGTCAGCCGCCGCGCGAGGTAGGCCGGATCGCAGCCGCCGTCGAGCATGCGTGCCAGCCAGTACAACGCAGCGTCGGGATTGCTGCTGCGCACGCATTTGTGCAGTGCCGAGATCTGGTCGTAGAACTGCTCGCCGCCCTTGTCGAAGCGGCGCGTGCGGTCGGCCAGTACCTGCAGCAGGGTCTGCGCGGTGATCCGGCCGCCTTCGTCCTGCGCGAGTTCGGCGGCGATCTCGAGCAGCGTCAGCGCGCGACGCACGTCACCATCGGCGGCCGTGGCGATCTCGTGCAGCGCCGTGTCCTCGATCCGGATCCCCTGCCCTCCCAGCCCACGTTCGCCGTCTTCGAGCGCGCGCTGCAGCGCGGCCTCGATATCGGCCACCGACACCGCTTCCAGCACGTGCACGCGGCAGCGCGACAGCAGCGCGGAGTTGAGCTCGAACGAGGGGTTCTCGGTGGTGGCGCCGACGAACACGATGCTGCCGCGTTCGATATGCGGCAGGAACGCATCCTGCTGCGCCTTGTTGAAACGATGCACCTCGTCGACGAACAGCACGGTGCGGCGGCCATCTTTGAAGCGCTGGGTCGCCTCGGCCAGCACCTGGCGTACTTCGGGCAGCCCGGAGAGCACGGCGGAAACCGCGCGGAACTCGGCATCGGCGTAGCGTGCCAGCAGCAGCGCGAGCGTGGTCTTGCCGCAACCGGGCGGACCCCACAACACCATCGAATGCACGCGGCCGGACTCGACGGCGCGGCGCAACGCGGACCCGGGAGCAAGCAGGCGGCGCTGGCCGACCATCTCGTCGAGCGTGCCCGGACGCATGCGCTCGGCCAGCGGACGCAGCGCCTCGTTGTCGGCGCTCAGCAGGTCGGGACCACGCGGGGCGGAAGATTTTCTGGACACGCGGCCATTCTACCGGCGGCCCCGTGGACACACGCGCGCGATCGCTTGCGGTGCGCGTGCCCGGCCGTGGCGGCCGGACACGCGGATGGCTCACTCGCCGATGACGTCGACGCCCGCCGGCGGCGTGTAACGGAACGTGTCCGCGGCGAAGCGCGGGTTCTTGCGCCAGCCGCTGAAGGCGATCTCGGTGCGCTGGCCGAGCGCGTCGACGACCTCCATCCGCACCAGTGCCGTGGCATCGAAACCCAGACGTGCGGACTGGAAGCTCGCGTCCTGGTCGCGCTTCGGGGTCAGCGTCATCCAGTGCAGGCCGTCGACCGGCGCGGCCTCTTCGCTGACGTCGAAATCGCGGTCAAGGCGGCCGGGTTCGATCAGCGTCGCCAGCGGGCTGTTCTGCTCCTCGGGGCCCTGCGGACGCACGGTCACCTGTTCCAGGTCCGGGTCGAAAACCCAGACGCGGCGGCCATCGGCCACGATCAGCTGCGGGTACGGCTTGACGTATTCCCAGCGGAACAGGCGCGGGGCCGACAGCGCCACGCGGCCACTCGAGCTTTCCTTGACCCGCCCGTTGCCGTCGAACACGCGCTGGGCGAACTGGCCATCCAGGCCCTTGAGGTCGCGGGTAAAGGTCTGCAGGACATCACGCGCGCCGGCGAACGCGCCGAACGGCAACAGCGAGGTGGCAAGGGCGGCGGCAAGCAGGAGGCGGCGCATGGTCGGATCCCGTTTCGTTGGTTGCGGCGGAGTTTGAATGGGGGTTGCTGAACGGGTGGACGCGGAAGGACGGCATGCCCCGGGCAACCGTACGAATATCGCAACAGCGTTCAGCCCGCCGCGTCAGTGCGTCGTGGAGGTCGCGGCCAAGGCCGCTCCTACCGGGGTGGCGGCGGGGCCAGCACCGAACGGTCGCCATTGTGTTCCGGCGGGCTGACCACGCCGGCGGCTTCCATCGCCTCGACCAGGCGCGCGGCGCGGTTGTAGCCGATCTTGAGCCGGCGCTGCACGCCGGAGATCGAGGCGCGCCGGGTCTCGGTGACGATCTTGACCGCCTCGTCGTACAGCGGGTCACCCTCGTCCCCTGCCCCGCTACCGCTTTCGGGCAGGCCGGTGGCACCGACGACGATGCCATCGCCCATCGTCTGCACTTCGTCGAGCACGCCTTCGATGTACTCGGCGGTGCCCGACTGCTTGAGGTGTTCGACCACGCGATGCACTTCCTCGTCGGACACGAACGCTCCGTGCACGCGTTCCGGCAGCGCGGTACCGGGCGGCAGGTAGAGCATGTCGCCGTTGCCGAGCAGTGCTTCCGCGCCGGACTGGTCGAGGATGGTGCGCGAGTCGATCTTGGAGCTGACCTGGAAGGCGATGCGGGTGGGGATGTTGGCCTTGATCAGGCCGGTGATCACGTCCACCGACGGGCGCTGCGTGGCCAGGATCAGGTGGATGCCGGCAGCGCGTGCCTTCTGCGCCAGGCGCGCGATCAGCTCTTCGACCTTCTTGCCGACGATCATCATCATGTCGGCGAATTCGTCGATGAAGATGACGATGTACGGCAGCGGTTCGAGCGGCTGTGCGACCTCGTCGATCTCGGGGTTCGGCTTGAACAGCGGGTCGAGCAGCGGCTGCCCCGCGTCCTGCGCGTCCTTCACCTTCTTGTTGAAGCCGGCCAGGTTGCGCACGCCGACGGTGCTCATCAGCTTGTAGCGGCGCTCCATCTCCGCTACGCACCAGCGCAGGCCATTGGCGGCCTCCTTCATGTCGGTGACCACCGGCGCCAGCAGGTGCGGGATCCCCTCGTAGACGCTGAGTTCCAGCATCTTCGGATCGATCATCAGCATCCGCAGGTCTTTCGGCGACGCCTTGAACAGCAGGCTCAACACCATGGCGTTGACCGCCACCGACTTGCCCGAGCCGGTGGTGCCGGCCACCAGCAGGTGCGGCATGCGCGCCAGATCCGCAACCGTCGAGCGACCGCTGATGTCCTTGCCGAGTGCGAGCGTCAGCGGGCTCGCCGACTTGTCGTATTCCTTCGAGCGCAACAGTTCGCTGAGATAGATCATCTCGCGCCGCGTGTTGGGAATCTCCAGGCCGATCACCGACTTGCCCGGGATCACGTCGACCACGCGCACCGACTTCACCGAAAGCCCGCGCGCGATGTCCTTGTCCAGCGAGCTGATCTGGCTGACCTTGATGCCCGGCGCCGGCTCCATCTCGAAGCGGGTGATGACCGGGCCCGGCTGGGCCTCCTTCACCTCGACGTCGATGCGGAAGTCCTTGAGCTTGAACTCGATCTGCCGCGACAGGGTCTCGAGCGTGTCCTCGTCGTAGCCCCGCGGCTGTGGCTTCGGGTCGTCGAGCAGCGACAGCGGTGGCAGCCCGCTGGGATCACCGCCGGTACCCTTGAACAGCGGGATCTGCTGCTCGCGCTTGGCGCGTTCGCTGCGTTCGACCACGGCGATTTCCGGAGCCGGCGGTTCGATGCGCACCGGCGCACGCCTGGCGCGCTTCTCGGTATCCGCCTTGCGGACTCCCTCGCGTTCTTCGCGCAGCTCGCGGGTCTTCTTCCATTCGCTGGCCTGGTGGCTGCCACGACGCAGCAGCGCCGGCAGCTTCAGCACCGCGGCGCCGATGTGGTCCATCACCCGGAACCAGGACAACCCCGTGGCCAGGGTGATCGACACCAGTACCAGCGCGAGCAGGAACAGGTTGCCGCCGACGGGGCCGAAGCCGGCATACAGCGAGTTGCCGACCAGTCGACCCAGGATGCCGCCACCACCGGCCGACAGGTCGGCCACGTTGGGCATCCGCAGCGCGAGCAGGCCAGTCGCCGAGACCAGGAAACCGACGATGCCCGCCAGCCGCAGCGCGGGGCCGAGTTCGGCCTTGCCATCCCCGTCGGTGTCCATGCCGAACATCGCGATCCACGCGATCGCGCCGAGCATCAACGGCAGCAGGTAGGCGATGTAGCCGAACAGGTGCAGCAGCACGTCGGCCAGCCACGCGCCGACGGGACCGCCCACGTTGTGCAGCGGTTCGGCCACGCTGCCCGAGCGCGACCAGCCCGGGTCGTCGGGCGAGAACGTCAGCAGGCTGGCGAAGAGATAGAGCAGCAGAGGCGCGATCAGGATCAGCGCGATGTCACGCCACAGCCGCTGCCGGCGCGGGTTCGGCGGTTCCGCGCTCGCGGCAGTGCTGCCGCGCATGCGCTTTCCCTTGCTGCTGCGTTCCTGGAGCGGGAGTGCCACCGTGCGTACTTACCTGAGGTATGGCGTGCAGGGCATTGATCTTACGCTGGAAGTTTCCGTCGCGCACGCCTGCCGCAAAGCCCCCGGCAAGCCGGGGGCCGCGTGGCTCAGAGCGACATGCCCTTGAGTGCCGGATGCACCAGCTGGCCGCCTTCGACGTTGATGCCGCGCACCAGCGCCGCGTCGTCGCGCCAGTTCGGCGCCGAGGCGAGCTTGTTGACCCATGGCAGGATCGTTGCGCAGATCGCCTGCGAGCTGGTCTGCGGCACCGCGCCCGGCATGTTGGTCACGCAGAAGTGGGTCACGCCCTCTTCGACGTAGGTCGGTTCCTTCCAGGTGGTCGGGCGCGAGGTCTCGAAGCAGCCGCCCTGGTCGATCGCGATGTCCACCAGCACGCTGCCCGGCTCCATGCCGGCGATCATCTCGCGGGTGGCCACGTGCGGGGCCTTGGCACCGGTGACGAGCACCGCGCCGATCACGAGGTCGGCGCTGGCGAGTTCGCGCGCGACGACGTCGCGGTACGGGTACAGCGCGGTGACGTTGTTGCCCAGGCGCATCATCTCGTCCATGCGGTCCTGGCGCATCTCGAACACCACCACGTTGGCACCGGCCGCAGCAGCAAGCGCCGCCGATGCGCCGCCGGCCTTGCCCGCGCCGAACACGATCACCTTGCCGCGCTCGGTGGACGGCATGCCGCCGAGCAGCTTGCCCTTGCCGCCTTCCGGCTGGTGCAGCAGGTGGGTGCCGACCTGCACGCCGATCTTGCCGGCGACCACCGACATCGGTGCCAGCAGCGGCAGGTCGCCATTGGGCAGTTCGACGGTCTCGAACGCAACGCCGGTCAGGCCGATGTCGAGCAGCCTGCGGGTCAGCACGGGCTCGGCGGCCAGGTGCAGATAGCAGAACAGCATGTGATCGCGACGCAGGTGCGCGAGGTCGCCTTCGATCGGCTCCTTGACCTTGACGATCATCTCGCCCTTCTCGTACAGCGCTGCCGCGTCCGGTGCGATCTTCACGCCCAGGCGGGCGTAGTCGTCGTCGCTGAAGCGCGATTTCTCGCCGGCCCCGGCTTCGATCCAGACCTCATGTCCGCGGCTGACCAGGTCGCCGGCGGCAGCCGGTACCAGCGCCACGCGGCCTTCGAGGGTCTTGGTTTCCTTCGGCACGCCAATCCGCATTGCAACTTCTCCACGTGTTGACCGGCGCTGCCGGTCGTCTATTACGAAAAACCCGCACCGGTGGAGTGCGGGCGGTTGCGGGCTCGCGGTGGGGGCGCGGGCCGCGTATCGGGATGGAGCGTTCCGGGCTGCCGGCGCCTGCGCGCCTTGTGCTGGTGATGGTGCGCCGCCAAGCTATGCGGCCCGGAATACCCTGTTTTCCAACGTCGCGAGTATACATGAGCACCCCGAAGCACTGCCGCCTCCTGATCCTCGGTTCCGGCCCTGCCGGCTGGACCGCCGCCGTCTACGCGGCACGCGCCAACCTCAAGCCGGTGGTGGTCACCGGGATGCAGATGGGCGGTCAGCTGATGACGACGACCGAGGTCGACAACTGGCCCGGCGATGCACACGGCCTCATGGGTCCGGACCTGATGGCGCGCATGCAGGCGCATGCGGAACGCTTCGAGACCGAGACGGTGTTCGACCACATCCACACCGCCGACCTGTCGCAGCGTCCGTTCCGGCTCAAGGGCGACAACGGCGAGTACACCTGCGAGGCGCTGGTGATCGCCACCGGTGCCACCGCCAAGTATCTCGGCCTGCCGTCCGAGGAGACCTTCAAGGGCCGCGGCGTGTCCGCCTGCGCCACCTGCGACGGCTTCTTCTACAAGGACCGCGAGGTCGCGGTGGTCGGCGGCGGCAACACCGCGGTCGAGGAGGCGCTGTACCTGTCCAACCTCGCCAGCAAGGTCTACCTGGTGCACCGCCGCGACACCCTGCGCGCGGAGAAGATCATGCAGGACAAGCTGCACGCCAAGATCGCCGCCGGCAGGATCGAGCCGGTGTGGCACCACGTTGTCGACGAGGTGCTGGGCGACGACGCCGGCGTCACCGGCCTGCGCCTGACGTCGGTGCAGGACGGCTCGACCCGGCAGATCGACGTGCACGGCTTCTTCGTGGCGATCGGCCACACCCCGAACACCTCGCTGTTCGAGGGCCAGCTGGCGATGAACAACGGTTACCTCGAGATCCGCTCCGGTCTCGGCGGCGGCGCCACCGAAACCTCGGTACAGGGCGTGTTCGCCGCCGGCGACGTCGCCGACCAGCATTACCGCCAGGCAATCACCTCGGCCGGTTTCGGTTGCATGGCGGCGCTGGATGCCGAGCGCTTCCTCGACCAGCAGGGCTGAGGATTCCAGTCGCCGACGGCCGCCTGCGTGAGCGTCCGGCCTGAAGCGCGCGTGCTGCCGTCGCTGGAAGAGGTTCCAGCGGCGGACTGGGATGCCCTGCATACCGGCAGCAACCCGTTCGTCGCCCATGCGTTCCTGTCCGGGCTGGAGGCGACGGGGTGCCTGCGCGCGGACTGGGGGTGGACGCCACGCCACGTCACCGTCTGGCATGGCACTCGCCTGGTGGCCGCCGCGCCGGGTTACCTGAAGACCAACTCGCACGGCGAATTCGTTTTCGACCATGCATGGGCGCATGCGTATGCGCGCTACGGCCGGGAGTATTTCCCCAAGTGGCTGGGTGCGGTGCCCTACTCGCCCGTCACCGGGCCACGCCTGCTCGCCGTGGATGACGCCGCGCGCCGCGCACTGGTCGCGGCGATCCGCGGCCAGGCCGGGGCCGACGGACTGTCGTCGGCGCATGTCAATTTCCATACCGCAGCCGACGACGCCGCGTTCGGCGACGACTGGCTGCCGCGGCTGGACGTCCAGTACCACTGGCACAACCCGGGCCCCTGGCGGCGGTTCGACGACTACCTCGCGGCAATGGACCACAAGCACCGCAAGAACATCCGCCAGGAGCGCGCCCGCGTGGCGCGGGCGGGCGTGACCTTCCGCGTGCGCCATGGCGACGAGGCGGACGCCGCGGACCTCGATGCGATGTATGGCTTCTACCTGCAGACCTTTGTCGAGTACGGGAACTCGCCGGCGCTCACTCCCGCCTTCCTGCGCCACCTGGCGACGAGGATGCCGCGCGCCCTGGTGCTGATCCTGGCCGAGCACGGGGGCGAAACGATCGCCGGCGCGCTGTGCCTGCGTGGCCGCGACACGCTGTACGGACGTTACTGGGGCGCCACCCGCAGCCTGCCGGGCCTGCATTTCGAGACCTGCTACTACCAGGGCATCGACTACTGCCTGCGCGAAGGGATCGCCCGTTTCGAACCAGGCGCACAGGGCGAGCACAAGATCGCCCGCGGCTTCCTGCCGCACTTCGTGCGCAGCAGGCACTGGATCGCCGACCCGGCATTCGCCGACGCCCTGCGCGACTGGTGCACGCAGGAAGCCGCCAGCGTGCGCGCCTACGCGGCGACACTAGCCGCGCATTCGCCGTTCAAGCCGGATGCCGCGACCTGATGGCGGTGGACGCACGCCCGGCCATCCTCGGTGCCGATCCGGACGCACCGTTTCCGCCGGCGACGCAGGCGTTGTGCGAGCCGGACGGACTGCTGGCCATTGGCGGCGACCTGAGCCCGCAACGGCTGCTGGCGGCCTACCGCGGCGGCATCTTTCCCTGGTATTCGGACGGCCAGCCGATCCTGTGGTGGTCACCGGACCCCCGCGGCGTGTTCGTCACCGGCGACCTTCACCTCTCCACGCGCTTTCGCCGCAGCCTGCGGCGTTCGCGCTGGACGGTGCGGGCCGACACCCGCTTCGGTGCCGTCGTGGCCGCCTGCGCCGGTGCACCGCGCCCCGGGCAGGACGGCACCTGGATCACCGACGCCATGCAGGCGGCCTACCTGCGCCTGCATGCGCTCGGGCATGCCCACAGTGTCGAGGTGCTGGACGGCGAGCGCCTGGTTGGCGGCATCTACGGCGTTGCGGTGGGGCGGATGTTCTATGGCGAGAGCATGTTCAGTGCCGAGTCCGGCGGCTCCAAGGTCGCGCTCGCCGCGCTGGCACGGCACCTGGCGGGACGCGGGTGGCCGCTGATCGACGCGCAGATGCCCACCGCCCACCTGGAGCGACTGGGGGCGCAATCGTGGCGGCGGGCGCGTTTCCTCGACACGATCGCGCCGCTGGTGGAGGCATGCGAGCCGCCTGGTACCTGGCGCGAGCGCTTCGGCGAGCAGGCCGCGCGCGACCTCGCAGGGTGAGTGCGCCTCGCTATTTTTGCGCCGCGACGCCATCCGTGGCAGAATGGCGCGTTTTCCGGGTCTGCGATTCCGCGCCCGCGACCAACGCAGACAGGACGCATGGCGAAAGACGACGTCATTGAATTTGAAGGCACCATTTCCGAGACCCTGCCGAACACGATGTTCCGGGTAAAGCTCGAAAATGGACATGAGATCATCGCCCACATCTCGGGGCGGATGCGCAAGAACTACATCCGCATCCTGACCGGTGACCGGGTCAAGGTGGAGATGACTCCCTACGACCTCACCAAGGGCCGGATCACCTACCGCATGAAGTAGGTTCCACCGGCGCAGAAGAAAGGCGGCCAATCGGCCGCCTTTTTCATTGTCGCGCCCTGCGGGCTCAGTCCACCGTTGCCGGCAGCAGTTTCTCCGGCTCCGGCGACGCCTCGACGACCAGTTCGCCGTCGCGCACATCGATGCTGACCCTGCCGCCGTCGACCAGCGTGCCGAACAGCAGCTCGTCGGCCAGCGGACGCTTGACCTTGTCCTGGATCACCCGCGCCATCGGGCGTGCGCCCATCTGCGGGTCGAAGCCGTGCTGGGCCAGCCAGTCGCGTGCCTCCGGGGTGGCGTTGATCGACACGTTCTTCTCGTGCAGCTGCGCTTCCAGCTCGATGACGAACTTGTCCACCACGCGCAGGATGTGGTCGAAGCCCAGCGGCTGGAACTGCACGATCGCATCGAGGCGGTTGCGGAATTCCGGGCTGAAGCTGCGGCGGATCACTTCCATCGCGTCGGTGCTGTGGTCCTGGCGGGTAAAGCCGATCGAACGCCGCGAGGCCTGCTGGGCCCCCGCGTTGGTCGTCATCACCACGATCACGTTGCGGAAGTTCGCTTCGCGGCCGTTGGTATCGGTCAGCGTGCCGCGGTCCATCACCTGCAGCAGGATGTTGAAGATGTCCGGATGGGCCTTTTCCACCTCGTCGAGCAGCAGCACGCAGTGCGGCGTCTTGACGATCTTCTCGGTCAGCAGCCCGCCCTGGTCGAAGCCCACGTAGCCCGGGGGCGCGCCGATCAGGCGGCTGACCGAATGCGGCTCCATGTACTCCGACATGTCGAAGCGCACCAGTTCAATGCCCAGCTGATGGGCGAGCTGGCGGGTGACCTCGGTCTTGCCGACGCCGGTTGGGCCCGCGAACAGGAAGTTGCCGATCGGCTTGTCCGGATTGGCCAGGCCGGAGCGCGCCAGCTTGATCGCCGAGGCCAGCGTTTCGATCGCCGGGTCCTGGCCGAAGATCACCATCTTCAGGTTGCGCTCGAGGTGCTGCAGCACGTCCTTGTCCGAGGCGCTCACCTGCTTGGCCGGGATCCGTGCCATCCGCGCGACGATCGTCTCCACCTCTTCGACGTCGATCAGCGCCTTGCGCACGCTTTCGGGCAGCAGGCGCTGGCGGGCGCCCGCCTCGTCGATGACGTCGATGGCCTTGTCCGGCAGCAGGCGGTCGGCGATGTGCTTGACCGACAGCTCGACCGCGGCGCGCAGCGCATCGTCGGCATAGGTGACGTCGTGGTGCGACTCGTAGCGGGCCTTGAGCCCGCGCAGGATGTCGATCGCCTCGCCGGTGGTCGGCTCCACGATGTCGATCTTCTGGAAGCGGCGTGCGAGGGCGCGGTCCTTCTCGAAGATGCCGCGGTATTCCTGGAAGGTCGTGGAGCCGATGCAGCGCAGCTCGCCCTTGGCCAGCGCGGGCTTGAGGAGGTTCGACGCATCCATGGTCCCGCCCGACGCCGAACCAGCACCGATGATGGTGTGGATCTCGTCGATGAAGAGCACCGCGCCCGGATGTTTCTGGATCGCGGCAAGCACGGCCTTCAGGCGCTTCTCGAAATCGCCGCGGTACTTGGTGCCGGCGACCAGCGCGCCGAGGTCGAGCGAATAGATGGTGGCGTGCGCCAGCACCTCGGGCACTTCGCCATCGACGATACGCTTGGCCAGGCCCTCGGCGATCGCGGTCTTGCCGACGCCGGCCTCGCCGACGTACAGCGGGTTGTTCTTGCGCCGCCGGCACAGCACCTGGATCGTGCGCTCGATCTCGTCGGCACGTCCCACCAGCGGATCGATGCGGCCCTCGCGGGCGGCGGCGTTGAGGTCGGTGGCGTACTCGGCCAGCGCGTCGGCCTTGCCATCGCCACCCTCGCCCACCGTGCCCTCGCCGTCCTCGCCACCCGGCGCGGATTCGCCGTCGCTGGCCTTGGCAATGCCGTGCGACAGGTAGTTGACGACGTCGAGGCGGGTGACGTCCTGCTGGTTCAGGTAATAGACGGCGTGCGAGTCCTTCTCGCCGAAGATCGCCACCAGCACGTTGGCGCCGGTGACCTCCTTCTTGCCCGAGGACTGCACGTGGTAGACGGCGCGCTGGAGCACGCGCTGGAAGCCCAGCGTCGGCTGGGTGTCGCGGCCGTCGCCTTCGTCGAGCTTGGAGACGCTGGTCGCAATGGCCTGCTCGAGGTCACCGCGCAGGCGCTGGAAATCCACGCTGGTGGCCTTGAGCACGGCTTCCGCCGACGGGTTGTCGAGGAGTGCCAGCAGCAGGTGTTCGACCGTCATGTACTCGTCGCGGGCTTCGCGGGCCCGCTTGTAGCACTGGCCGATGGAGTACTCGAGATCCTTGCTGAACATGGGGCGGATGCCTCCGGAAAGTCTATGGCCTAGGTGGGGCCTGCCCGCCGGTTTTCCATGCCCGCCGGTCCTGCCTGCTTTTAGGCCTTCTCCATGGTGCAGAGCAAGGGATGCTGGTTCAGGCGCGCGTATTCGTTCACCTGCGCCACCTTGGATTCGGCCACCTCACGACTGTAGACCCCACACACGCCACGACCGCGTGTATGGACATGCAGCATCACCTGGGTCGCCTTCTCGAGGTTCATCGAGAAGAACCGCACCAGCACATCGATGACGAAATCCATCGGCGTGTAGTCGTCATTGAGCAGCAGCACCGCGTACATCGGCGGCCGGGCGAGTTCGGGGCGGCCGGTTTCGACGGCAACGCCGTGATCGTGCTCGTGTTCGGGATTGCGGGGCATGGCGGAATTATACGTTCCGCACCGCGACGTCCGTGGACGTCGCCGGGGCCCGGGGCGAGAATGCGTGTGCGCGTTGCTGGAACGCGCCATTCCGGATTCCCACCCATGTCCCTCGCCCTGCTGTTGACCGCCCTGCTGCTGCCGCCGCCTCCGGCGCCGCCCGAACCGCCGGCGCCTGGCGACGCGGTGCCGGCGCTGCTTGCCGAGGCCGGCATCGGGTACGAGGTCGACGGTGACGGCGACTACCGCGTGGTCTTCTCGTGGGCGCAGGAGTCGCGCACGCAGATGGTGTTCGTGTCCGGCCGCACCGAGGAGATCGCGGGCAGGCGCATCCGCGAGGTGTTCTCGCCGGCCGCGCAGCTCGAGGAAGCCCTCGATGCCGGTACCGCCAACGCCCTGCTGCGCGACAGCCAGACGCGCAAGCTCGGTGCCTGGGAGCTTGCCGGCGACGTGCTGTATTACGTTATCAAGCTGCCGGAACCGCTCGACGCCCCGCTGCTCGAACTGGCGCTGTCGATCGCCGCGGAAACCGCCGACGACCGCGAGATCGTCTTCAGCGGCGAACTGGACGCGCTGTGAGCGCACGTCGCGACCTCAGCGGACAGCCCGCGGTGACGGTGGCCACCCTGGTGGTCGACGACGGGCGCCTGCTGTGCGTGGAGGAGACCGCCGCCGGCGCGCTGGTGATCAACCAGCCGGCCGGGCACCTCGACCCGGGCGAGTCGTTGGCCGATGGCGCCGTGCGCGAGACCCTGGAAGAAACCGGCTGGACGGTGCGCCTCACCCACCTGGTCGGCGTGTACCAGTGGACGGCCGAAGACGGCCAGCCCTTCCTGCGCTTTGCCTTTGCGGCGGTGCCGGTCTCGCACGACCCGGCGCGGCCGCTGGACCGCGGCATCGAACGCGCGCTGTGGCTGACCCCTGCGCAACTGCGGCAGGCGCAAGCCCGCCACCGCAGCCCGCTGGTGGCGCGCACGGTCGAGGATTTCCTCGCCGGCCGGCGCTATCCGCTCGACCTCGTCACCTGCCTGCCGTGAGCGCGCCGCGCATCATCGTCGGCATGTCCGGCGGCGTCGATTCGTCGGTGGCGGCACTGCTGTTGCGTGACCGTGCGCTGCAGGACCCGGGCGAATCGATCGCCGGACTGTTCATGCAGAACTGGGCCGACGACGGCAGCGGCGACTGCCGCGCCGAGGACGACCGGCGCGATGCGGTCGCGGTCTGCGGGCGGCTCGGCATCCCGATCCACTTCCGTGATTTCTCCGGCCAGTACTGGCAGGGCGTGTTCGAGCACTTCCTGGCCGAGTACGCCGCCGGCCGCACGCCCAATCCGGACGTGTTGTGCAACCGCGAGATCAAGTTCCGGCATTTCCTCGACGCCGCCCATGCGCTGGGCGCCGAACGCATCGCCACCGGCCACTACGCGCGCGTGGATCACGCCGGCGGGCGCTGGCGGTTGCTGCGCGCGCACGACGCCGGCAAGGACCAGAGCTACTTCCTGCACCAGCTCGGCCAGAAACAGCTCGCCGCGACGCTGTTTCCGCTCGGCGAACTGCCCAAGCACCGCGTGCGCGAACTGGCCGCCGCCGCAGGCCTGCCGACCGCCGCGAAGAAGGATTCCACCGGGATCTGCTTCATCGGCGAGCGCGATTTCCGCAGCTTCCTCGGCCGCTACCTGCCCGCCCGCGAGGGCGAGATCCGGACCCCGGACGGGCGCGTGCTTGGCACCCATCCCGGCGTGTTCTATTTCACCCTCGGCCAGCGCGAGGGCCTGCAGCTGGGTGGCGTGCGCGGCTTTGCCGCCGCGCCGTGGTACGTCGTCGACAAGCGCGTCGGGGACAACGTGCTGGTGGTGGACCAGGACCGCGACAGCCGCTGGCTGATGTCGGACCTCACCTGGACCGAGGACATGCACTGGATCGCCGGCCGCCCGCCACAGGCGCGGTTCCGCGCGCTGGCGCAGACGCGCTACCGCCAGCCGCCGGAAGCCTGCGATGTCGCAGTGCGCGACGACGGAACCCTCGAAGTGCGTTTCGACCGCCCGCAGCGGGCCGTGACCCCGGGACAGTCGCTGGTGCTCTACGACGGCGACGAGTGCCTTGGCGGCGGGGTGATCGCCGCCACCGACGCGCCGGTGACCGCTGCACAGGACCGCGGGGACCACGGGGCAGCGGTTAAACTTGCGCGATGACTGATTCCTTCGACGATCGCGTGCTGGCCCTTGCGGCGCTCGCGCAGGCCTTGCAGCAGGTCCGGACCACCGCCGAGACCGGCCAGTCGCGCAGCGACGCCGCCAGCGCGGTGATCGACAGCGTGTTCCGCATCGATGCCGAGTCGGTGTCGGACGTCTATGGCGGCGTGCCGCCGTTGCATCCCGGCCTGCGCCTGCTGCGCGACTACCTGACCCGCCAGGCCCACGACGACGCCGTGCCCAAGCTGGCGCTGGCGGTGATGCGCCTGGAGCGCCGCTTCTCCTCGGAGCCGGCGGTGCAGGAGGCCGTCGGCAGCGGTCTGCGCAGGCTCGCCCCGCAGGCCGAGGCCCATGGCGGCACCCATCCGGACGTGCTCAACGCACTCGGCACCCTGTACGCCGACACCATCAGCCATCTGCGGCCACGGGTGATGGTGCAGGGTTCGCCGCATTACCTCGGGCAGGCGGGCGTCGTCGCGGAGATCCGCGCGCTGCTCCTGGCCGCGGTGCGCTCGGCGGTGCTGTGGCGGCAGGTGGGCGGCAGCCAGTGGGACCTGCTGTTCTCGCGCGGGCGGATGCTGGAATCGCTGGGAAGGCTGCTGCCGTAGGACCGGCCCGTCACCTGCGTACGCGTGCGCTTCTTGTGGCGCGCCTGCGCCGGGGCAAGCCGGCGCAACGGAACACGCCGTTCCCTGCCGTCTACGCCGGCGACGGTAAACTGGTGGGCCCCGTGTTGGATGACCCCACCCATGAAACGCCTGTTGTTGCCGATCGCCCTGGGCGCGGCCTGCTGGATGCCCGCGCACGCTGAAATTCCCCTCGGTACGGTCGCCGGTTCCGAAGTCGCCTTCGAAGGCATGTTCCAGGTCGACGGCTACTGGTTCGACAACGACCTGCGCGACCTGGATGGCCGCGACGACGGTCGCGACCGCGCCACCGGCATCCGCCGCTTCGAACTCGCGCTCAAGGGCAAGGGCCCGGGTGGATTCGGCTGGGTGCTCGGCTACGACATCGAGGGCGACAACTTCCTCGACAACAACGTGACCTGGGCGTTCGGTGGCGACGGTTCGCCGAAGCAGACCCTGCTGCTCGGCCAGGCCAAGCAGCCGAACAGCCTCGAGGAACTGTCGTCGTCGCGCCACAACGACTTCATCGCCAAGGCGGCCGCGACGGGCACGTTCGCCACCGGCCGCCGGCTGGGTGCCTCGTGGAGCTACGACGCCGGTGCCCACGGCGCCACGGTCGGCTGGTTCGGCCGCAACCTCGACGACGACGCCGGCGGTGCCGGTTACGGCGCGCGTGGCTGGTGGGCCCCGGTGCGTGATGACGGCCGCGTCCTGCACCTCGGCCTGAGCCACGTCGACCGCGATACCGACAGCGATGCCCTGCGCCTGCGCGCGCGCCCCAACGCCGACATGGCGGCGGTACGCATCGTCGACAGCGGAAGCCTGGTCGATGTCGACCGCCTGTCCACCACCGGCCTGGAGGCGATGTGGATCGATGGGCCGGTGAAGCTGCAGGGCGAGTATTTCCTGTCGAGCGCCGACCGCATCGGCAACAGCGGCTATGACACCGAGGGCGGCTATGTCAGCGCCCTGTGGACGCCGGGCGGCAGTGGCTGGAACTACAGCGGCGGCCTGCCCCGCACCCGCGTCGAGAATCCCGGCCTGTGGCAGTTCGGCCTGCGCTACGACTATCTGGACCTCGACGACGGCGCCGTGCGCGGCGGTCGCATGGAGGCCTGGACGGCGGGCGTGAACTGGTACTGGCGCCAGAACGCCAAGCTGATGCTCAACTACGTCAACGTCACCAGCCGTGCCAGCGATGCCGCCAGCGGCCTGGTGTTCAACGACGATCCGTCGATCCTCGAGGCGCGCGTCCAGCTGCACTGGTAAGCGCCCACACTGGCGTGCCCGCCTCTCACGCAGGCGGGCACGACTCTGCATGAAGCGGGCTGCCGACGCGGCCCGTTTCCAGATGTGGGTGAACTGCGGCCTGCGTCGCAAATGCCGCAACCAGCGCACGCGATGCCGCGGCAACGGGGGCAAACGCTAAAGCCCGGTCGACGGGGGCCGATACCGGGTCCGTAGAGCCCGTCTGAGAGCGCCCCATGTACGCACGTCTGCTGATCCGCCTCGCCGCACCGCTGTTCCTCACCCTGCTGATGCCACTTGCGTTCGCGCTGGAATGGCCGGGCGCGGTGCGCTGGGCGATCCTGTTGACCGTGACCGCCAGCTGGCTTGGCTTCGGTTTCTGGCTGGTGATGCGCGAAACCCGGCGACCGCCGGAGCATGCGCGCGTGCTGCAGGAGCAGGAGCAGCTGCTGAGCGAGCTGCGCCAGTTCGTCGGCGCCGAGATCGAAGGCTCGCGGGTGGAAGTGGAGCGCGCACGCGACCTCATCCGCCAGGCCGTCAGCGGGCTGGGCAGCAGCTTCGACGCGATGAACCGCAAGTCGCGGCAGCAGGCGCAGGCGATGGCGCGCATCCTCGACCGCACCGGTGACCAGGACAGCGGTGCCGATGTCGCCCGCTTCGCCCAGCACGCCAGCCAGCGCATGGAGCAGCTGGTGGAGGCGCTGGAACAGGTCAGCGGCCAGAGCGGCGCCACCGTCACCCATATCGACGAGATGGCCGGCCACCTCGACGGCATCTTCGCCCTGCTCGAGGACGTGAAGTCGATCGCAGACCAGACCAACCTGCTGGCGCTCAACGCCGCCATCGAGGCCGCGCGCGCCGGTGAGGCCGGCCGCGGCTTCGCGGTGGTCGCCGACGAGGTGCGCAACCTCTCCGAGCGCTCGACCGCCTTCAACGAACAGATCCGCAAGCTTGCGCACTCTTCCAAGGAATCGATCGCCAAGGTGCGCGACACGGTCTCGGGGATGGCCTCGCGCGATCTGGACCGCTCGCGGGAAGCGCGCGTGGAGGCCGCCGGCATGCTCGACCAGGTGGCTGCGATCAATCGTTCGCTCGGCGACGGCATGCGCGAGATCTCCGACTGCGGCCGCGCCATCGACGGCAGCGTGGCGGACGCGGTGCGCGCCCTGCAGTTCGAGGACATCGCCACCCAGGCGCTGGGTGGCGTGCATGCGCATCTGGAGCGGCTGAACGCGATCAACCGCGAAGCGATCGACCTGCAGGACCTGCTGCGTCGCAACGGCGGCGTGTTCGACGACGAACTCATCCGTGCCCTACAGCGCATCGGCCAGCGCCTGCGCGAACTGCGCGGCACCTGGGAAAAGCCGCCGCACAAGCCGGTCACCCAGGAGTCCATGGGTGCGGGCACCGTCGAGCTGTTCTGAGCTTGGATCGCCCGGTCGCCCACGATGACAGCAACGCCCCGGCCACGGCCGGGGCGTTGTCGTGTGCGCTGCCACCCGATGCGGAGGGTGCCGGTGCGCCGGGAGTACCGACGGCCGGCCGCCGACGTGACGACGTGTTGCGTCGCCTCGAGGAGCTGGCGCATGGCGAACTCGAGCTGCTGTTGGCGAACCGCCAGCAGCCCGAAGCCAGCCCCGACCTGCTGGCCAGTTTCATCGAGTGGGACCTGGCCGTCGGCGCCTGACGCCCGACCTTCAATGCAGGGTGGCCTCGGCGCCATGCCGCATGCACCTGCACAGGCACGCGCAGGATCCACCTGCCGCAATCGCCCGACGCGCAGGCGGTGATCTCCGCACGCAATCAGTCCGGGAGGGTCGATGCCCTCCCCTGCGGCCACGCATGCATCGGGTTGATGCGCCTCGCGGCGCGACGATGCGATCCGCTCAGCGACGGAGCACGGTGACCCGGCCGGATTCGGCCACGGTGTCGTCAGCGCGCGGCTGCAGCCAACGCGAGACCTCGCGCGCGGGCAATGGACGGGCATACAGGTAGCCCTGCACCTCGTCGCAGCCGAATTCGCGCAACAGGCGCTCGTCGTCCGCGGTTTCCACGCCCTCGGCCAGCACCTGCATGCGCAGGGCCTTGCCGAGCTGGATGATGGCGCGGGTGACCTCGGCGGAACGCCGGCCGTCGCCGAGCCCCGCAATGAAGCTGCGGTCGATCTTCAGCCGCCCGACCGGGAGCCGGCTGAGGTAGCTGAGGCTGGAAAAGCCGATGCCGAAGTCGTCGATCGCCAGCGCCACGCCCTCACGGGCGAAGACGTCGAAGCAATGCCACAACGCCGGTGTGTCGCGCAGCAGGGCGGACTCGGTAAGTTCGAGTTCCAGCTGCGTGGGCGGCCATCCGCTCTCCGCGCAGGCACCCAGCACGCGCGCGGCGAAGCCGGGATCGCGCAACTGCACCGCCGACACGTTGACCGACATCCGCCCGACGACGATGCCGGCGCGCGACCATGCCGCCGCCTGGCTGCAGGCCTCGCGCAGCACCCAGTCGCCGATCGGGTTGATGTCGCCGGTCGCCTCGGCAATCGGGATGAACTCGTCTGGCGGGCAGTGGCCGAGGTCGCGGTGGTGCCAGCGCAACAGCGCTTCCACGCCGACCACGGTGCCACCGCGCAGTTCGTACAGCGGCTGGTAGACCAGCGAGAATTCGTCGCGCTCGAGCGCGCCCTGCATCGCCTGCTCGAGATCCAGGCGCCGGCGCGAACGGCGCCAGGCTTCCGGACTGTGGAACTGGATGCGGTTGCGGCCGTCGTCCTGCTTGGCGTTGTGCAGGGCGGCCGCGGCCGCCCGCAGCAGTTCGTCGAACCCGACGTCCGCGGGGCGGATCGCGATGCCGGCGCTGACGCCGAACCGCAGGATCTCGCCGTCCACCGGCACCGGATCGGACAGGCCGGTCACGATGCGCTGGGCAGCGGCGGCGATGGCCTCGCGGCCCTCGCCCTGGCGCAGCAGGACGACGAACTCGTCGGCGCCCAGGCGCCCGAAGAGGTCGCCGGCGTCGACCAGCATGTGCAGGCGCGCCGCCACCGTCCTGAGCACCGCATCGCCCGCTGCGTGGCCATGGGCTTCGTTGATGCCGCCGAAGCCGTCGAGGTCGAGCAGCAGCAGTGCGTGGCCGGACCCGCCATCGGTGGCCGCGAGGACGGCTTCGATCTCCTCGCGCAGCCGCGTGCGGTTGGGCAGCCTGGTCAGGGTGTCGTAGTGCGACAGCAGCTCGATGCGTGCGCTGGCCTCGCGCTCGCGCGAGGTATCGCGGAACAGCACCAGGTGGCGTCCCTGGCCGGCCCCGTCGCGGTCGTACTCGACCACCGCCTGGGTCCATACCTGCACGCCGTCGGGCCGGTAGAAGCACAGGTCCAGCGAGATCGCGTCGGCACCATCGGCCACCCGCGCCATCGCCTCGTGCAGGGCATCGCGCGATTCGGTGGTGTAGTGGCGCAGCAGTTCGTCCAGCGCCATCGTGCTGCCCTCGCGCCCGTGCAGGCGCGCGCATTCCTCGGTCCAGTACAGGGTGCGGGTGGCGGCGTCGATCTCGCAGCCGCCGATCCGGCCGAGCTCCGCCACCCGCCGCAGCAGCTCCCCGCGCCTGCGGTTGGCGGCGTCGGCCCGGCGCTGCGCGGTGACGTCCTGGATCTGTGCGATCACCCGCAGCAGCTGGCCGCCGTCGCAACGGGGCGACGCCCACACCTGCAGGTGCAGGCGGTCGGCGGCACCGTCCACGGCGATCTCGAAGCTGACGGTGCCTTCGCCCTGGCGGATCCGGTCCCAGGCCTGACGCAGCGCCCGGCGGTCGCTGCGGCAGCGGCGCAGCCAGGCGCGCACGCGCAGCCCGTCGTCGAGGCCGAGCGCCGCGCGCAGTTCGCGCGTGCACCAGACCACATCGGTGGCCGGGTCCCAGGTCCAGCTGGCCATGCCGGCCAGGCGCTGGGTTTCCTCCACCAGTCCACGCTGTTCGCGCAGGCGCTGTTCAAGCTGTTTCTGGCTGCCGATGCCGGTGACGGTGCCGGCCATGCGCAACGGCGCGCCGCTGGCATCCCAGGCGGTCACGCGGCCGGCATCGCGCACCCAGCGCCAGCTGCCGTCGCGATGCAGGCAGCGGTACTCGCACAGATATGCCGGGCTGCGACCGGCCAGGTGGGCCTCGAGGGCACTCCGCAGGCGCGCGCGATCATCGGGATGCGCCCGGCGCTGCGCATCGGCGAAACGGTCGACGCCGGCGGATGCACCTTCGTAGCCCATCAGCTTCAGCCACGAGACCGAGTGCTGCAGGCGGTCCTGGCGGATGTCCCAGACCCACAGGCCATGGCCGCCCGACTCCGCCGCCTCCAGCCATGCCCCGGCCACCGACGACAGCTGCACGCTCAGCGAGTACGCCACCACGCCCTGCCGGTCACGCGTGACCACCCGCATGCAGGCCTGCAGGGCACCATCGGCCCCGGGCAGCTCGCAGTCCACGGCTTCCTCGCCCTGCGACAGGCGCGCGCGCAGGCCCGCCAGTGACGGCGCATGGCGCTCCACCAGTGCGTCCAGTCCGCGCGCCTGCGCCACCGCGTTGGCCAGCAGGCAGCGGCCGTCGCGATCCAGCAGCAGCAGGCCATCCGGTAGCGGATGGCTGAGCAGGCTCGAGATGACGCCAGGGTCCATCTGGGCGAAGTGCTCCGTGTTCGGGCCACCCCCGCCGCGGTCGGCAGGGGCTCGTCCACCGGTAGCGGCGCGGCGGGTCGGAAATTGAGGCGCCCACTCGCTGGCGGCTAGACTCGGACGCGGCAACCGTCGGAAAGGACCACATGGCAGCAGTTCGCGAGGGAGACAGCGACACCGCACGTGCGCGTGGTGCCGACCTGCGCCAGAGCCTGGCCGGCATCCGCTGGTGGATTCCCCTGCTCTACCTGCTGCTGAGCGCGGCGTGGATCCTGTTCAGCGACCTCCTCGTGGAGTGGCTGCTGCCCTCGGCCACGGTCCGCGCCGCGCAATCGGCGAAGGGCCTGCTGTTCGTGCTGGCCACTGCCGCCGGCCTGTGGCTGCTGCTGCGCAACCAGGCGCGCGGCATCGAGCGCGCCCACCGCGCCACGCTCGACTACGCCCAGCGTTACCGCGGGCTGCTGGATCGGCATCCCGATCCGCTGTGGCTGCACGAGGCCGGCAGCGGGCGGCTGCTGTATGTCAATCCGGCGGCGCGCGCGTTCTTCGGGCTGGGGGCCGAGGATGCGCTGCCCGGCGACGCCGCCGACCTGCAGGGCGTGCTGCCGCACCCAGGCGAGGAAGGCCGGCCGGCCACGATTCGGCGGATCCGCCTGCCCGACGGACGCCGCCGCGATGTCGAACTCCACGTCGCACGCCTGGACCATGACGGCCGTGAGGCGCGGCTGGTCAGCATGCGCGACCGCACCGCCGAGATCGGCGCCGAGCGCGAGCGTGCGCAGAGCGCGCGGCGCATGCGCGAGGCGCAGCAACTGGCCTGCCTGGGGTCGTGGGAGTTCGACCCCGCCTCCGGTCGCGGCCATCTGTCCGACGAGACCTGCCGCATCCTCGGCATCCGCGTGCCCGCCGGCAACGATGCCGATGTGCGTGGCCTGCTGCTGGATGCACTGCCGGGCTGGGCCGCGGAGCTGTCCGGGCTGCTGGACGCACTGGCTTCCGGCCACGGGCCGCCGCTGGACGTGGTGATTCCTGTCGATACGCCGGACGGCACGCGGCGGTTGCAGTTGCGCGGCGCGCGCGCCACCGAGGACGGTACCGCGCACCTGCTGCGCGGCACGCTGCAGGACATCACCGAGGCCGAGGCGGCGCGGCGCCAGTTGCGCGAACGCGAGCGCCAGTTCCGCGACCTGATCCGGGCCTTGCCGGATGGCGTGGTCCTGCTGGCCGGGGACCGCGTGCGCTACGCCAACCCGGCCTGCGCGGAGGCCTTCGGGCGGCCGGTGGAATCGATGCCCGGCCTGCCGGTGCAGGAGCTGGTGGCCGAGGACGACGCGCCGTTACTGGGTGCGTGGTTGCGCGCCGCGCTCGTCTCCGGCCAGGTGCCAGACGCCGCGGTCGTGCGCGCACCGCGCATGCGACGCAGCGACGGCAGCCTGTTCAATGCCGCGCTGACCGCGGCCGAGACGCGCTACGAGGACACCATCTGCACCGTGGTGGTGATGCGCGACCTGTCCGATGCCGAGCGCATGCGCGACGAGCTTGCCGCCGGCAACCTGCAGCTGCAGGCAATGGCGGCGCGCATCTTCTCCGTGCAGGAGGACGAGCGGCGCCGCATCTCGCGCGACCTCCACGACGACATCGGCCAGTCGATCACCGCGATCAAGATGTCGGCGAGCGCGGCCATGGACGAGGACGACCCGGCGCGTCGCCACGACGACCTCGACGACGTGCTTGCACTCGCCGACGCGACGCTGTCGCGGCTGCGCGACATCTCCATCCTGCTGCGTCCGCCGCAGCTCGACGCGCTGGGCCTGGAAGCGGCTCTGCGCTGGCATGCGGAGCGGTTGTTCACGCATGCCGGCGTCGGCCTCGAACTCTCGATCGCGGCGCTGCCGCGGCGTCCGGAACGCGAGGTCGAGCAGGCGTGCTTCCGCATCGCACAGGAAGCGATGACCAACGCCCTGCGGCATGCGGCACCGGCGCGCGTCTCGCTGCGCCTGGAGGACAGCGGGGACCGCCTGCACCTGCGCGTCGTCGACGACGGCCGTGGCTTCGACACCCCCGCGGACGGCGGCCTCGGCCTGGCGATCATGCGCGAACGCGCGCACGGTGTCGGCGGCGTGTTCGATATCCGGTCGCTGCGCGGCCATGGCACAACGGTGGAAGCGGTGCTTCCGTACGATCCGGCAGCAAACGCAAAGCACGCCGGCCAGCGGGCTGGCTAGAATGCCGGGATGCGAAATACGGATCCGGATGCGCCACCCCCGCTGCCTCGTCTGGGCGCCGGCCATCCCGAGCTCGCCGCGCTGGTGGATGCGGCGCGGCATGGCGGCACCCCGCTGGTGGTGTTGCATGTGGACATCGACCATTTCGCCTCGATCAACCAGAACATGGGCATCGAGGTCGGCGATATCGCGCTGGAGACCGTCGGCCAGCGGCTGCAGACCCTGATCGATGACCGGGGCCGGGTCTGGCGCCACGGCAGTGATGAATTCGTCGTCGCGGTGCCCGATGCACAGGCATCGGTTGTGTACGCGCAGGAACTCGCCCAGCGGCTGATCGAAGCCATCGAGCAACCGCTGACGGTACTGCCGTACACGCTGTTCCTTGGCGCCAAGGTCGGCATCAGCCTGTGCCCGCAGCATGGCGATGACGCCTCGCAGCTGCTGCAGCTGGCCGAGACCGCCGTGCGTCGCGCCTCGCACGTGGTGCACGATCCCGTGCAGGTGCATGCAGCGCCGGCGCTGGATCGGGCGCAGAGCGAGAGCACGATCGCGCGACAGATCATCGATGCGTTGCCGAACCGCGAACTGCGGCTGCGCTTCCAGCCGATGATCAGCGCCCGCGACGGCCGCATCGTCGGCATGGAGGCGCTGATCCGCTGGCAGTCACCGGTGCTCGGGCTGCTGCTGCCGGAACGCTTCCTGCCGATCGCCGAACGGCTGGGCGTGATCGTGCAGATCGGCGACTGGATGCTCGAGCGCGTGGTCGAGCAGTGCAAGCTGTGGCGGGAACAGGGCTTCGACGATTTCTTCGTCGGCGTCAATGTCTCGACGCTGCAGCTGCTCGAACCGGACTTCGTCGACCGCCTGCTCGCGCGCATGCAGCAGGCGGGCCTGCCGACCTCGGCGATCCTGCTGGAGATCAACGAGAGCGCGCTCAGCACCAATACCCAGTCGGTCTACCAAGCGATCGCCGCGCTGCGCCACGAGGGCCTGGGCCTGACGCTGGACAACTTCGGCACCGGCAATGCCAGCCTCGGTGCGCTGGTGCGCTATCCGGCCGACATCCTCAAGATCGACCGCAGCTTCATCAACGCCGCGCCCGCGGGCAACCGCGAGACCGCGATCGTGCGCGCGATGATCGCGATGGGCCACCAGCTCGGCATGAAGGTGATCGCCAACGGCGTGGAGACCGAAGCCCAGCTCGGCTTCCTGCGCCGCGCCGACTGCGACATCTTCCAGGGCTACCTGTTCGGCGAGGCGATGAGCGCGGAAGCCGCCGGGCAGGCGTTGCGCCGACGCTACCTGCGTTCGGAACTGTTCGCCGCCAGCACCACCGACCGCACGCTGCTGCTGGTGGACGACGAGGAGAACGTGCTGCGTGCGCTGGTGCGCCTGTTCCGCCGCGACGGCTACCGGATCCTTGCTGCCGGCAACGTGCGCGATGCCTTCGGTTTGCTGGCGACCAACGAGGTGCAGGTGATCCTGTCGGACCAGCGCATGTCGGAAATGGACGGCACCGAGTTCCTCGGCCGGGTGAAGATGCTCTACCCCGACACGATCCGCCTGGTGCTGTCGGGCTACACCGACCTGGCCACGGTGACCGACGCCATCAACCGCGGCGCGATCTACCGCTTCCTGACCAAGCCCTGGGACGACGCCGAGCTGCGCGAGCACATCCGCCAGGCGTTCCGCACCCACGACACCCAGCGCAACCGCGAGGCGTCGACGTAACGGCGCGTGGGAGCGCGTGCCCGCACCGCTGTGGTCAGGCGGTGACCAGCTTCGGCTGCCGGGTCGGCAGTACCACGCGGAAGCGACTGCCCTGCCCCGGCGTGCTGTCGACCTCGATGCGGCCGTGGTGCTTGGCGACGATGCCATAGGAAATCGACAGCCCCAGGCCGGTGCCCTTGCCCACCGGCTTGGTGGTGAAGAACGGATCGAAGATGCGTTGCTGCACTTCGGCCGGGATGCCGGCTCCGTCGTCACCGATCTCCACCCATACCGAGCCGTCGGCGGCACCGGTGCGCAGGGTGATCACGCCGCGCTCCTCGATCGCCTGGCCGGCGTTGAGCAGCAGGTTCATGAAAACCTGGTTCAACTCCGACTGCAGGCATTCGATCATCGGCAGCGTGCCGTACTGCTTGTCGAGCGTGGCCTTGTAGCGCAGTTCGTTCCAGACGATGTTGAGGGTGGAATCGAGCCCGGCGTGCAGGTCGGCGAGCTTCCAGGAATGGTCGCGGTCGGAACGCGAGAAGTCCTTGAGGTCCTTGACGATGCGGGTCACGCGCTCGATGCCCTGCCGGCACTCGGTCAACAGTTGCGGCAGGTCGCGGCTGATGAAGTCGATGTCGAGCTGCTCGCGGGTGGCGTCGATCTCCTGGCGCTGGGTGGCCGGATCCGGCGACGCCAGTGCGCGGTCGTAGGCATCCACCAGCGCGAACAGGTTGCTCAGGTATTCCTGCAGGCTGCCCAGGTTGGAATGCACGTAGCCGATCGGATTGTTGATCTCGTGCGCCACGCCGGCGGCCAGCTGGCCGATCGAGGCCATCTTCTCCGCCTGCAGCAGCTGCTCCTGCGCCGCGGTGAGGCGCACGTTGAGTTCGGCATGCCGGCGCAGCAGTTCCTGGTCGCTGTCGCGCACCAGGCCCGGGTCCTGCAACAACAGGAGGATGTGCTCGCCGTCCGGCAATGCGTGCAGCCATGCCACCAGCACGCGGCCCTCGCCGAACGGCAGGTAGTCGTTCCAGCGCCCCTGCTCGCGGGCCTGCGGCAACGCGTGCGCCGGCAGCAGGTCGGACAGACCCGGTTCCGCGCCGGAATACAGCGGGTGCGAGCGGTACAGCGCCTGGGCGGCGGCGTTGGCATATGCCAGCGTGCCATCGGTGCGGTAGAGCAGCACGCCTTCCTGTACGCGCGACAGTGCGGCAGCGAGGACGGAGGGCGGCGGGGCGGAGTCGGAGGTGGCGGTCACGGTGTCCGGACGCGGCGGTGGGTCACCGCATCATAGCGTCGGCGCCGGGCGCGGGCGCTCAGGCGACCGCGAGCTCGCGCGAATGCCGGGCCTGTTCGGCACGGCCATGGGCGTCATAGGCCGGAGCGCTCTCGACCCGCCCGAGGTGGCGCAAGGCCCAGTTCACCTCGCGGCGACGGCGGGCCAGCAGTGCGCCGTTGGCGCGGTTGAGCTCGGCCAGCTCCGCCAGCGGGCCGGCGATCTCGCTGTCCGTGCTCGCCTCGAGTTCGCGCAACGCGGTGAGCTTGGCGTGCGTGGAACGCATCAGCGCCTCGACGTCGTGGCCGATCAGCGCCTCGCGTTCGTCGGCGAGCGCCGTGGCGAGGCGTTCGAGGCTGGCCTGGGCGGCGCTCATCAGCCGGCGAGCTGTGCGTCCAGCTCGAGCATGCGCGAGGCGATCGCTTCCGGGTCGATCCGGTAGCTGCCCGAGGCCAATGCCTCGCGCACTGCCTGTACCCGCGACTCGTCGAGCGCCGGACGGGTGGCGAGATCGCGCTGCAGGGCCTGCAGGCCGGTGGCCTCGCCGGTCAGGCGCAGGCTGTCGGCGGCGGCGGGCGCCTCGACGGCCTTGCGGGCATCGCCGGCACGCGACACCTGGCCAAGGGCCGGACCGGTGCCGCGCACCGCGGCGGTGGACAATCCTTCGATTTTCTGGGTCATGGCAGTGATCCTGACGCCGGGTTGGTAAGTGGGTTCATGGCCGTTATCGACCGGTGCCGGAAAAGCTTTAGGGGAATTCCCCACATGCGTTCAGCGTGTTCACCGGGGCCGCCGCAAGCCGGGTCGGAGCCCCGATCCGGGCAGGTCACCGGCTCACCAGCACGTCGCCGTCGGGATCCACGGTGCCCTGCACGATGCGGCGCGAGGACAGGTTCTCCACGCTGACGCGTTCGTGCTCACCGGCATCGCCGAGCGCGCGACCGACCATCCGCACCTCCACCCCGCCCCGGCGCGAGACCAGGGCGATGGTATCGCCGCGCCGCACCAGCCGTGGCGCGACCAGGTCGCCGGCGGTCAACACGCTGCCTGCGGAGAGCGTGCGACGGGCGACGCGGCCCACTGCCTCCGCTGGATCGGCGATGGCCACCCCGGCGATGCGCGTGGCATCGCGTTGTTCGGCAATGAAGACATCGGCCGTGATCGGTTGTCCTGAAGCCACGCTGCGCGCCAGTACCAGTACGGTCTGGCTGCGGTGCACGCGCACCGGCACGAACAGCCGCCAACCCGAAGGACAGGCGACTTCGGCGGTGCCGGCACCGGTCATGCGTGCTTCCAGCGGCTGGGCGCAGCGCGGCATGCGCAGGGCCGGATCGAGCGTGGCATCGGTGCCCTCGCCACCCCCGGCCGCGGCCAGCGCGGCGGCGCGGATCGACTCCACCGGCTGGAAACCCGCCGATGCCCAGGCCACCGGCACCAGCAGGCTGCCGAGCAGGAACAGCACGACCAACACCAAGTGGCAACGCGAGGTCGGCACATGACGGGCTGCTCGGCGCGGTGGCATCGGGGCCATGGGGGTCCTTGCGGCGGAACGATGGCCCCGCCGATGCAAGCGCCGTGCCGCAAGCGCGGCTCAAGTCGCCCCCGCCCGCGCCGATACCGCCGGCATGTCGCAGGACCTGCTCGACCGTATCGACCAGCGCACCCGCCTCGCCGGCCACAACCGGCTGGCGCTGCTGCTCTTCCGCCTGGGCGGCCGCCAGCTTTTTGGCGTCAACGTCTTCAAGGTGCAGGAGGTGCTGCGCCGTCCGGGGCTGTTCCGCGTGCCGGGCCTGCCCGAACAGTTCGCCGGCGTCGCCGACGTACGCGGCCGCAGCGTGCCGGTGCTCGACCTGGGCCTCGCCATCGCCCATCCGGAACGCGCCCACGACACACCGGGCTACCTGGTGGTCACCGAGTTCAACCGCTCGATCCAGGGTTTCCTGGTCAGCGAGGTCGAACGCATCGTCAACATCGCGGTCGAGGATATCCACCCGCCGCCGGACCTCGGCGCCGAAGGCAGCTACCTCACCGCGGTCACCCGCTACCAGGGCGAGCTGATCCAGGTCATCGACGTGGAAAGCGTGCTGGCGGACATCTCGCAGGCACGGATGGATGCCGAGTTGCCACCGGAATACGCCCTGCCCGCCGACGCACCGCCGATGCAGGTGCTGGTGGTGGACGATTCCCGCGTGGCGCGCCAGCAGATCCGCAGCGTGCTCGACCAGCTGGGCGTCGGCGTGACCCTGCTTTCCGACGGCCGCCAGGCGCTGGACCACCTCTTGCAGTTGCACGCCAGCGGCGAGCCGCCGGCCCAGCGCTACGCGATGATCGTGTCCGACATCGAGATGCCGGCGATGGATGGCTACACCCTGACGACGGAAATCCGCCGCCATCCGGGCCTGGCCGATCTGTTCGTGCTGCTGCACACCTCGCTGTCGGGCGTGTTCAACACCTCGATGGTGAAGAGCGTGGGCGCCAATGCCTTCGTGGCGAAGTACAGCCCGCACGAGCTGGCCGAGCACGTGCTGAAGCGGCTGAACGAGGTTGCCGCCGACGCGGGTGGTCGCCGGGTCGCCTGAGCGAGGGCACCGAGCCCCGGTTTCGGGTCTCCCGGTCGTCACTCCCGCGAAGGCGGGAGTCCAGGGACGTTGCATCCCTGACCGTGTCCCGCGCCACGCCCTCATCCGGCGCTTCGCGCCACCCCCGACCCAGCAGCACCTCGGGGCAGGCTCTTCTCCCACAGGCGGGAGAAGGGTCTGGCACGCCACTTGCACAGTCCCCGGCGAGCGTTTGCCGGAGGGCTGCGATGTCCAACCTGATTTCCTCGTACCTGGGCCTGCAGGCCGATGCGCTGCCGTTGCGCGAGCAGCGCATGAAGCTGATCGCCAGCAACCTGGCCAACGCCGACACCCCCGGCTACCAGGCACGCGACCTCGATTTCAATGCCGCGCTCGCGTCGGCGGCACGCACCCGTGAAGCCGGCGGCACCGCATCGATCCAGCGCGAAACCAATTCCGCGCACATCCCCATCGCCGGCCTCGACGACGCCCTGCAGCCGTTCACCACGGCCCGCGTCGCAGCCCAGCCGAGCCTGGACGGCAACACCGTCGATCCCGATGCCGAGCGCGCCGCCTACGGCCGTGCCGCCCTCGAATACCGCGCCTCGCTCAGCTTCATGGAATCGAAGGTGCGCACCCTCCTGACCGCGATCACGGGACAGTAAGCCATGAGCAACCTGCCGATCTTCGACGTTGCCGGCTCCGCCTTGCAGGCGCAGTCGGTGCGATTGAGCACGCTGGCCAGCAACATGGCCAATGCCGGCTCCGTCGCCGGCTCGCCGGACCAGGTCTACAAGCCGCTGGAGCCGGTATTCCGCGCCACCGCCCACGGCAGCGACCCGGCCCTCACCGGCGTGCAGGTGGCGGGCATCGTCGAGCGCGACACCCCGCCGATCCAGCGCTACGAACCCGGTCATCCGCTCGCCGACGAACAGGGTTACGTGTACGCGCCCGACGTCGATCCGGTCGCGCAGATGGTCAACATGATCTCCGCCTCGCGCAGCTACCAGGCCGGCGTGGAGATGCTCAACACCGCCAAGGAGCTCGCCGTCGCGACCCTGAGCATGGGCCGCTGAGCCCGGAGCACGCACGATGACCAGCATTTCCAGTGACGCCCTCAACAACCTCGGCCTCGGCGGCGCTGCCGGCAAGGTCGGCGGCGACAAGCGCAGCGATTCGCTGGGCCAGGCCGAGTTCCTGCGCCTGATGACCGAGCAGCTCAAGCACCAGGACCCGCTGAATCCGATGGAGAACAGCGCGTTCCTCGGCCAGATGGCCCAGTTCTCCACCGTGCAGGGCATCCAGGCGCTCAACGGCACCGTCAGCGGCTTCGCCAACGCGATGGCCGGCGACCAGCTGATGCGCGGCGCGGCGCTGGTCGGCCGTGACGTGGTGCTGCCGTCGGCGAAGGTTGCGCTCGGTGCGGATGGCGGGGCCAGCGGCCTGGTGGCTGCGCCATCGCCAGGCCTCGTCACCTTCGACATCAGCGACGCCAACGGCCAGCCGGTGCGCCAGGTCGTGGTGCGCGCCGATACCGCGGGTGAAGTGCCGTTCGCCTGGGATGGCACCAATGCCGCCGGCGAGCGCATGCCACCGGGCCAGTACGCCATCACCGCGAAGCATGTCGCCGGCAACGGCGACAGCACCACCCTGAGCACCTACGTGCGCGGCCGCGTCGACAGCGTGTCGGTCGGCGCCGATGGCCTCTACCTCGACATCCAGGGCCTCGGCACCGCGCCGGTCGGCCATGTCCTACGCGTCGGTTGACGACGCACACCCTTCCACGTCCTTCCCGCGCACGACCTCACGGAGTCCGCCATGAGCTTCAACACCTCGCTGTCCGGCATCAACGCGGCCAACGCCAACCTCAACGTCACCGCGAACAACATCGCCAACGTCAACACCACCGGCTTCAAGGAGTCGCGTGCGGAGTTCGCCGACCTGTTCTCCAACAGCACCTACGGCCTGGCGCGCAACGCCATCGGTTCCGGCGTGAAGCTCAGCAACGTGGCGCAGCAGTTCTCGCAGGGCAATATCGACCCCACCGGGCGCAGCCTGGACATGGCGGTCGACGGCGACGGCTTCTTCACCCTCAACAAGAACGGTGCGCGCCTGTACTCGCGTGCCGGCAACTTCCAGACCGATGCGCAGGGCTTCGTCGGCACGCCTGACGGCGCGCGCCTGCAGGTCTATCCGCCGCGCGAAGGCGCAGAGGGTTTCGACATCGGCCGCGTTGGTGACCTGCAGCTGCTCACCACCGACAGCCCGCCGCAGCAGACCAGCCGGGTCAACCTGATGTTCACCCTGCCCGGCAACGCCGCGCAGCCGACCATCGCCGGCTTCGACCCCAGCGAACCCAACAGCTACAACGCCTCCACCGGCGGCATCACCGTGTTCGATTCGCTGGGCGTGAGCCACGTGCAGACCTCGTACTTCGTCAAGACCGCGAATCCGAACGAGTGGGAAGTGCACAACTATGTCGATGGCCAGCCCGCCGGTGCTGCGGTGACCCTGCAGTTCTCCGACTCGGGCGCCCTGCTCGCCCCGGCCGACGGCCGCATCGCGCTGGATCCGTTCACCCCGTCCACCGGTGCCGGCGTGCTCGAGCTCAATCTCGACCTCGCCGGTTCCACCCAGTACGGCGAACGCTTCCAGCTGCGCGACACGCGCCAGGACGGCTATGCCGCCGGCAAGCTCAACGAGATCAGCATCTCCGGCGACGGCGTGGTGTTCGCGCGCTATTCCAATGGCGCCGACCGGCCGCTGGGTCAGATCGCGCTGTCCACCTTCGTCAACCCGCAGGGCCTGCAGGCACAGGGCGAGAACACCTGGGCGGAAAGCTACGCCTCGGGCACGCCGCGCACCGGCGCGCCCGACACCTCGGATTTCGGCCAGATCCAGGCCGGCGCGCTGGAGTCGTCCACCGTCGACCTCACCGCGCAGCTGGTGAACATGATCACCGCGCAGCGCAACTTCCAGGCCAACGCGCAGATGATCTCGACCCAGGACCAGGTCACCCAGACGGTGATCAATATCCGATGAGGCGTGACTGGTGATTGGTGATTCGTGATCGGGAGAGCGGCAACGTGAGGTTGCCGCTCTCCGTCCTGAATCCGATCGCCGTGACCACGCTCTTCCGAATCACCAATCACCAATCCACGAATCACGGCTCCCATGGACAAAGCCCTCTACGTCGCGATGACCGGTGCGCGCTCCACCCTGCAGGCGCAGGGCACGGTGTCGCACAACCTCGCCAATGCCGACACCGCGGGCTTCAAGGCGGCGCTGGCCAATACGCGCGCCTACCGCGTCGAAGGGCCGGGACATGCATCGCGGATCGATGCCCTGCATGTCGACCAGGGTTTCGACAGCCGCGTCGGCGCGCAGCGGGTGACCGGCAATCCGCTGGATGTCTCGCTGCGTCCGGACCGCTGGCTCTCCGTGCAATCGCCGGATGGTGGCGAGGCCTACACCCGCGCCGGAAACCTGTCGCTCACGCCGAACGGCCAGCTGGTCACGTCCGGCGGCCATCCCCTGCTCGACGAGCAGGGCCAGCCGATCGCCCTGCCGCCGCACCAGGCGCTCGACATCGGCCACGACGGCACCGTGTCGATCATCCCGCTGGGCGAAGGCCCGCAGACCATGGCCATGGTCGGCCGCATCCGCGTGGTCGATGCCACGCCGGACCGGCTGACGCGTGGCCTCGACGGGCTGATGCGCAATACCACGCCCGAGCAGCCGCTGGCACAGGCCGCGGGTGACGTGATGACCACCGGCACGCTGGAAGGCAGCAACGTGGATGCGGCCGGCGCGCTGGTGCAGATGATCCAGCTGCAGCGCCAGTTCGAGATGCAGGTGAAGCTGATCCAGCGCGGCGACGACAACGCCCAGGCCGCCAACAGCCTGCTGCGTTTGGGTGGTTGATCGTCTGTATTGCCGCGTAGCGTGCCGCGCCGCGAGCTCTGCGTTCTTCGTTCTTCGTTCTTCGTTCTGCGGCCTGCGTCCTCGAGCCCGAGCCGTGTCTTTCAACCGTCATCCCGCGGAGGCGGGGATCCAGAGACTTCAGCGGCCATGTACGGGGCCAGCGACGTCCATTTCCGGCTCGCCCGAGCAGCGCACCCTGTCGGACCAGCGTGAGCGCTCGGAGCGCCCGCAAGTCCCTGGATCCCCGCCCTCGCGGGGATGACGATGACCGGCCTGGGCCGTCCGCGGCATCGCGGTGACCTGGCTTTGCCCGGCGAACGACAGGCAAAAGCCGTCTCTGGCACACCGATTGCATCAGTCCTCGCGACGGCGCCATTCCGCGCCCGCCCTGAGGAACTTCGATGAACCAGGCTCTCTGGGTTGCCAAGACCGGACTGGACGCGCAGCAGACGCGGATGTCGGTGGTGGCCAACAACCTCGCCAACACCAACACCACCGGTTTCAAGCGCGACCGCGCCAATTTCGAGGACCTGCTGTACCAGCAGGTGCGCCAGCCCGGCGGCGCCACCTCCGCACAGACGCAGTTGCCCTCGGGCCTGCAGCTCGGCACCGGCGTGCGCGTGGTCTCCACCGCCAAGGATTTCCAGCAGGGCAACCCGCAGCAGACCGGTCGCGCGCTCGACGTGATGATCAGCGGCCGCGGCTTCTTCGAAGTGCTGATGCCCGACGGCACCCCCGCCTACACCCGCGACGGCGGTTTCCAGGTCAATGCGCAGGGCGAGCTCGTCACCAGCAGCGGCTACCCGGTGCAGCCCGGCATCCAGATGCCCGAAGGCGCGCAGTCGATGACCATCGGCAAGGACGGCACGATCAGCGTGCAGGTCGCCGGCGAGGCGCAGGCGCTGGAGATCGGCGCGCTCACCATCACCGATTTCATCAATCCCGCCGGCCTGCAGGCGCGCGGCGAGAACCTCTACCTCGAAACCACCGCCTCCGGCCCGGCACAGAACGGTACGCCGGGCCTCAATGGCCTCGGCCAGCTCGAGCAGGGTTCGCTGGAAGGCAGCAACGTCAACGTGGTCGAGGAGCTGGTCAGCATGATCGAGACCCAGCGCGCCTACGAGATGAACGCCAAGGCGATCTCGACCACCGATTCGATGCTGGGCTACCTCAACAACAACGTCTGAGCACCGCGATGAACCTTCTCCTCCGCTGTTCCGCCGTGGTCGCCGTGCTGGCCCCGATGCTGCTGGCCGGCTGCGTCGCCGCCGGCGACGTGCGTCCCTACCCGCCAATCGCACAGACGCAGCCGGCGCCTGTTGCCGTCGCCCATGCCAGCCAGGGTGCGATCTACCAGGCCGGCGGCGGCAATACCGGGCTGTCGTTGTTCGCCGACAAGCGTGCGCGCGACGTCGGCGACCTGCTGACCATCCAGCTGGTCGAGAGCACCGTGGCGCAGACCAATGCGGCAACGCAGGTTGGCAAGGAAAGCAGCATCGGCATCGGCGTGCCGGAGCTGTTCGGCGGCCCGGTGACCATCGACGGCCGCGACGTGCTGAGCGCATCCGCCAGCGGCACGCGTGACTTCGATGCCAGCGGCCGCAGCACGCAGAGCAACCGTCTGCAGGGCAGCATCACCGTGACCGTGGTGCAGCGCCTGCCCAACGGCAACCTGGTCGTCGAGGGCAGCAAGAACCTGCGGCTCAACCAGGGTGACGAACTGGTGCAGGTGCAGGGCGTCGTGCGTCCTTCCGACATCGGTCCGGACAACAGCGTGCCGTCCAGCCGCGTCGCCGACGCGCGCATCGTCTACGGCGGCCGCGGCGCAATCGCGCAATCCAACGCGATGGGCTGGCTCGGCCGGTTCTTCCATTCGCGCCTCTTTCCCTACTGACGAAGGCAACCCCGCTCAGGCGGGGTCCAGCGTCTTCCGCGTCCCAACCAGGCTTCCGCCATGTTCACGATCACCCCGCTCCGCCTGCTCTCCAGCATCATGCTCGCAATCGCCACGCTGGCGATGCCCGCGCATGCGCAGGAACGCATCAAGGACCTTGCCAGCGTCGGCGGCGTGCGTGGCAACGCACTGGTCGGCTACGGCCTCGTGGTGGGCCTCGATGGCAGCGGCGACCGCACCAGCCAGTCGCCCTTCACCGTGCAGAGCCTGCGCAACATGCTCAACGAGCTGGGCGTGACCGTGCCGGCCAACGTCAATCCGCAGCTGAAGAACGTGGCCGCGGTGGCCATCCATGCCGAGCTGCCGCCATTCGCCAAGCCCGGCCAGACCATCGACATCACCGTCTCCTCGATCGCCAATGCGGTCTCGCTGCGTGGCGGCACGTTGCTGATGGCGCCGCTCAAGGGCGCCGACGGCCAGGTGTATGCCATCGCCCAGGGCAGCCTGGTGGTCGGCGGCTTCGGCGCGCAGGGTCGTGATGGCTCGCGGGTGTCGGTGAACGTGCCGAGCGTCGGCCGCATTCCCAATGGCGCGATGGTGGAGCGCGAAGTCGCCGGCGGATTCAGCCAGGGCGGCGAGCTCACCCTCAACCTCAACCGCGCCGACTTCAGCACCGTGTCCAACATGGTCGCCGCACTCGACGCACGCTTCGGCCAGGGCACCGCGCGTGCCGTCGATGGCGTGACGGTCGCCGTGCGTGCACCTTACGACCCGGCCGCGCGCATCGGCTTCCTCGCCGAGGTCGAGAACGTGCAGCTGTCGCCGGGCACCGCGCCGGCCAAGGTCATCGTCAACTCGCGCACCGGCACCGTGGTGATGGGCGCGCAGGTCAAGGTGATGCCCGCCGCGATCGCGCATGGCTCGCTGTCGGTGACGATCACCGAGAGCGTCGATGTCAGCCAGCCGGAAGCCTTCGGTCGCGGCAATACCGTGGTCACCCCGCGCTCGGACATCGCCGTCGACGAGGAAGGCAGCCGCATGTTCAAGTTCGCCGGCGGCACCTCGCTCGACGAGATCGTGCGCGCGGTGAACGCCGTTGGCGCCGCGCCTGGTGACCTGATCGCCATCCTCGAAGCGCTCAAGCAGGCCGGTGCGCTGCGCGCGGAGCTCGAGGTCATCTGACATGCGCATCTCCGGTACGCCCATCGAGCTCAACCCCGCCCAGCGCCACGATGCCGCGCGCATCGACCAGGTCGCGCGCGAGTTCGAAGGCGTGTTCGCGCAGATGATGATCAAGAGCATGCGCGACGCCAGTTTCGGCGATGCGCTGTTCCCGGGCGAGAACCAGCTCTACCGCGACCTCTACGACCAGCGCCTGGCCAAGTCACTGACCGATGGCGAAGGCCTTGGCCTCGCGAAGGTCATCGCACGCCAGCTTGGCGGCGGCGATGGCGATAGGCCGGCGCTGGACACGCAACTGCAGCCCGCATCGGGCGTGGCGCCTGCCCTGCCCTTGCCGCAGACGATGCACCGCCTCGACGCGGTGCCGGACACGCTCAATACGCAGGCGCTCGACCTCATCGCCGGTCGCGAGCCGTCAGCCACGGCGGCCTCGCGCTCGCCGATGGACGGCTTCATCGACAACCTGATGCGCCGCGCACAGCCGGCCATCGACGCCATCGGCGATGCCGCGCAGGCGGTCGGTGCCGCGGTGGTCCGCGCGCCGGCAGCCGTGGCCGATGCGGTGATCGAACCGGCCGCCCGTGCGGTGGCCGCAAGCTTCGGCCCACGCAGCCCGGAAGGTTTCGTCGCCTCGATCTGGGGAGACGCCCAGAAAGCCGCGCGCGAGCTCGGCGTCGATGCGCGCGCGCTGGTCGCGCAGGCCGCGCTCGAAACCGGCTGGGGCCGCCGCATGATCCAGCACGGCAATGGCGGCACCGCGCACAACCTGTTCGGCATCAAGGCCACCGGCTGGAAGGGCGAGCGTGCGGCAGCCACCACCCACGAATACAGCAACGGCGTGCGCCACACCGAGCGTGCCGAGTTCCGTGCCTACGGCTCGCCGGCCGAGAGCTTCGCCGACTACGTGCGCATGATCAAACAGAACCCGCGCTACCGGCAGGCGCTGGAATCCGGCGGCGACGTGCGCCGTTTCGCGTCCGCCCTGCAGCGTGCCGGCTACGCCACCGATCCGCGCTACGCCGACAAGATCAGTTCCATCGCCAACGGCCCGACACTCGAGCGTGCGTTGTCGGCGATCGGCAACCAGGCGCGCAACCTCGCCGGCGCCGCCGCGCAGCCCACCAATATCCTCGCCAGCGCGGCCGATGCGGCCCGCCAGGCCGTCCTTCGCTGACGCAGGAACGTCGCCATGCCCAACGTCCTTTCCACAGGCACCAGCGCACTGCTCGCATTCCAGCGGGCGCTGTCGACGGTCAGCCACAACGTCGCCAACATCAACACGCCGGGCTACAGCCGCCAGCGGGTCGATTTCGAGGCGCGCAGCCCGCAGTTCGTGGGCGCGGGGTACATCGGGCGCGGCACCCAGATCAGCGACATCCGCCGCGTGGCCGATGAACTCGCCAATGCGCGGCTGATCGACAGCGGCGGCGAACTCGCCCGGCTGCAGCAGCTGTCGTCGATGGCGAACCGTGTCGATGCGCTGATGTCGGACAAGGCCACAGGTATCGCCGGGTTGTGGTCGGGGTTCTTCGACTCGGTGAGCGCGCTGTCGTCAAACGCATCCGCGCCGGCCGAGCGCCAGAACATGCTGGGCCAGGCGAACGCACTGACCACGCGCTTCTCGCAGCTGCAGGGCCAGTTCGACATGCTGGGCCGCGAGGTCAATGGCGGGCTGGTGGCCGGTGCCGACGAGATCAACCGCCTCGCCGGCGAGATCGCGCGGATGAACGGGCAGATCGGCACCGCCAGCAGCGCCGCGCCGGATCTGCTCGACCGCCGCGAACAGCTGGTCGCCGAACTGGTGACGTACACCGGCGGCACCGCCGTGCAGCAGGATGGCGGCGCGCTCAACGTGTTCACCGCGGGCGGCCAGGCGCTGGTGGTCGGCACCCAACCGTCGCAGCTGACCACGGTGCCCGACCCGTACCGACCCGAACGCCTGCAGCTCGCGCTGCAGACGCAGGGCCAGACCATCCGCATCGACGAGCGGGTGATGGGTGGACGCATCGGCGGCCTGCTGGAATTCCGCAGCCAGGTGCTGGACCCCGCGCAGTCCGAACTCGGTCGCATCGCGCTTGGCCTGGTGACCACTTTCAACGCCGGCCATGCCGCCGGCATGGACCAGCATGGCGCGATGGGCGCTGAGTTCTTCCGCGTGCCACCGCCGTCTGCCAACGCCCACGCCGGCAACGCCGGTGATGCGCACCTTGCCGCCAGCGTGTCCGATCTCGGCGCCGTCGATGGTCGCAACCTGGTCCTGCAATGGCGCGGCGGCACCTGGTCGGCCACCGATGCCAGCACCGGCGTGGCGGTGCCGCTCGCCGGTACGGGCAGCGCTGCCGATCCTCTGCAGGTCGGCGGGCTGTCGCTGGTGATGAGCGGCACGCCACAGGACGACGACCGCTTCCTGCTGCAGCCGACCGCACAGGCCGCCGGCGGCATCGGCGTCGCGATCACCGACCCGGCCCGCATCGCCGCGGCATCGCCGGTGCGCGTGCAGGCGACCCTGGACAACCTCGGCAGCGGCAAGGCCACCGGCCTGCGCGTAAGCGACCCCGCGCATGCCGATCTTCTCGCCACGGCCAATATCGAATTCCTCGACGGCGACAGCTACTCGATCAATGGGGGCGCGGCCGTGACCTGGGCGCCCGGCGACGTGATCGCCGCCAATGGCTGGTCGTTCACCCTCGATGGCGTGCCCGCCGCCGGCGACAGCTTCAGCGTCGGCCGCAATGGCGCCGGCTCCAGCGACAACGGCAACGCAGCGCTCCTAGCCGGCTTCGATGACCGCCGTGACCTCAATGGCGGCAACCTCAGCCTCAACGGCGCGATCGCCGGCCTGACCACCGCGGTGGGCTCCGCCGCGCGCCAGGCCGAGTACGCCGCCGAGGCCCAGGGCGTGCTGCACGAACAGGCGCAGGCCGCGCGCGACCGCGTGTCCGGCGTCAACCTCGACGAGGAGGCCGCCAACATGCTCCGCCTGCAGCAGGCCTACCAGGCCGCCGCGCAGATCATCTCCACCGCCGACACCATGTTCCAGACCCTGCTGGGAGCCGTGCGCCGATGAGCAATCGTATTTCGACTGGGATGCTGTACCAGCAGTCGATCTCCACCCTGCAGTCGAAGCAGGCGCAGCTTGCGAAGCTGCAGCAGCAGCTGGCCACGGGGCAGAAGCTGATTACCGCCAAGGACGATCCGGTCGGCGCCGGTGCTGCGGTCGGCATGGACCGCGCGCTTGCGGCGCTGGAGCGCTTCGAGGCCAACGGCAACACGGTGCGCCATCGTCTGGGCATGCAGGAAAGCGTGCTGACCCAGGCCGGCGGCATGATGGGGCGTATCAACGAGCTGACCGTGCAGGCCAATGGCGGCGCGCTGTCCGACGGCGACCGCAAGGCCATCGCCATCGAGGTCACCAGCCTGCGCGACGGCCTGCTGGACCTCGCCAACAGCACCGATGGCACCGGCCGCTACCTGTTCGGCGGCACCCAGGATGGCAGTGCGCCATTCGCACGTACCGGCACCGGCGTGATCTACGGCGGCGACCAGACCCAGCGCCAGGTCGAGATCGCACCGCAGATGTTCGTCGCCGATGCCCTGCCCGGCAGCGAGGTCTTCCTGCGCGTGCGCGCCGGCGACGGCCGCATCGACGCGGCCGCAGCAGCGGGCAATACCGGCACCGGCCAGATCGGCAGCTTCGGCCTGGTGGATTCCGCACAGTGGGATGGCGGCCGCTACAGCATCGCCTTCGGCGCCGACGCGTCGTACACCGTCACCGATGCAGGCGGTACCGAAGTCGCCACCGGCGTCCATGTGCCGGGCGAGGCGATCACCTTCGCCGGCGCACAGATCGTGCTGCGTGGCGCCCCCGCCGATGGCGACAGCTTCGAGGTCTCGGCCGCGGGCACGCGCGACATCTTCGCCACCGTCGATCGCCTGCTCGGCGCATTGCAGATGAGCGCCACCACCGATACGCAACGCGCAGCGCAGCAGAACGCGCTGCAGTCCTCGATGCGCGACATCGCCACCGCGCAGGAGCACATGATCGACGCCCGCGCCAGCGGCGGCGCACAGCTCTCCGCGCTGGACAACGCCGCCAGCCTGCGCGACGCGCAGGGCCTCACGCTGGAAACCACACTCTCCGGCCTGCGCGATCTCGACTAC
The DNA here is from genome assembly GCF_004803715.2 of Luteimonas yindakuii. NCBI lineage: Bacteria > Pseudomonadati > Pseudomonadota > Gammaproteobacteria > Lysobacterales > Lysobacteraceae > Luteimonas > Luteimonas yindakuii. The sequence continues at coordinate 1,582,318 of NZ_CP039383.2, read as the reverse complement.
GCCGACGCCATCGCCCGCTTCGACCTCGAGAAGGTCGCACTCGAAGCCGCACAGCTCAGCTTCGTGCAGATGCAGCGCCTGTCGCTGTTCAACCTGATCCGCTGACGCTTCTGACACTTCGAACGCTCTGGCCCTTCTCCCGCCCGCGGGAGAAGGTGCCCCGCAGGGGCGGATGAGGGCATCCCGTAGCGCGGATAAGCGAAGCGCATCCGGGATCGCACCCGTGTCGCACATCCGGCATCACCGCATCCCGGATGCGGCCTCCGGCCTTATCCAGGCTACGCGTAGACACGGGTTGTACGTGACCGCGCGATCCCGCACCGCGCCTGCGCGTGGAGGCACTCCCTACCCGGCCCTAAACCCCCGCCCCACCCTGCCGTTAATGCTCCCGTGACCGAAAGGGCACGCGGATCGCCGGCAACGCAGCATTAAAGCTTGACGACGACACGCCGTTAATGCTCACAGCAGAGGACAGGGCCGAACAACGGCAACCACCCTGCGGAGCCACCGGCCAGGCCCTGTTCCCGTGCCGGATTCCCAAACCAGGAGACCCGCATCATGTCCGTCATCAACACCAACACCATCTCGCTCAACGCCCAGCGCAACCTGGCAACGAACTCCGCCAGCCTGTCGACCTCGATCCAGCGCCTGTCGTCGGGTCTGCGCATCAACAGCGCCAAGGACGACGCCGCCGGCCTCGCGATCTCCGAGCGCTTCAGCACCCAGATCCGCGGCATGAACCAGGCCGCCCGCAACGCCAACGACGGCATCTCGCTGGCGCAGACTGCCGAAGGCGCGCTGGGCGAGATCGGCAACAACCTGCAGCGCATCCGTGAGCTGGCCGTGCAGTCCTCGAACGCCACCAACTCCAAGGGCGACCGCGAGGCGTTGCAGAAGGAAGTGAACCAGCTCGTCGCCGAGATTGACCGCGTGGCCAAGCAGACCAGCTTCAACGGTACCAACCTGCTCGATGGCAGCTTCTCCGGCAAAGCCTTCCAGGTCGGTGCCGATGCCGGTCAGTTGATTTCCGTCGACAGCATCACCAATGCACAGACCAATGCTCTGGGTGCCGGTCTGTTCGCCAAGGGCACCATCGACGCGGTCGCCGTTACTACTAGCGATGATGGCGGCACCCCCGCCGCGCACAGCTACACCGAAATCACTGTCGCCGATTTCACAATCGGTGGCGTTGAGTTTGCAGGCAGCACCATTGCCGCGTCCGGCAATGTCTACGAAAGTGCTGCGGATGCTGAAGCCGCCGGCGAGCTCGCGGCAGCGAACTATTACGTCAGCACCATTAACGCCAAGGCGGCTGAAACGGGGGTGGGTGCCTCGCTCACTGTGGACGGCGATGGTGTTCCGACCGGTGCGGTGGAGCTGTTTTCTACGAAGGCAGGTGAAGTGGGCGATTCGATTGACACCAACCTGACTGGCACCTTCTCTGCCTTGGCTGCCACTGACAAGACTGCCGTGACCAACGTCGACATCAGCAACTTCGCGGGCGCTCAGCGCGCTATCTCGATTATGGACTCGGCACTGAATGACGTGAACTCTTCTCGCGCGGACCTCGGTGCGATCCAGAACCGTTTCAGCTCGGTTGTCGCCAACCTGCAGACCACGTCGGAGAATCTGTCGGCCTCGCGCAGCCGGATCATGGACACCGACTTCGCCAAGGAAACCGCCGAGCTGTCGCGCACCCAGGTGCTGCAGCAGGCCGGTACCGCGATGCTGGCGCAGGCCAACCAGATCCCGCAGAACGTGCTCAGCCTGCTGCGCTGAGTGCTGCGGATCATCGGGACGGCCTTCGCCGTCCCAGTTCAAAGGCCTCCGGACCCATCCGGGGGCCTTTCTGCTTTTCGGACCCGTGAGCAGAACAAGGCACGCAACTTGCACGGCTCAAGGATCGCGGCGTGTGGCCGCTATCCCTGATGTCCCGGCGCGCCGGGGCGGCCTGCCCGGCCTGCCGGGCGACGGAGACCTGACATGGCGGACTATTCCTTCGGTTACGGCGGCATCGGCTCGGGGCTCGACATCAGTGGCATCGTCAGCCAGCTGGTCGCGGCCGACCGTGCGCCGCAGAACGCCCGCCTCAACACCCTGGAATCGACGACCAAGTTCAAGCTCTCCGGCCTGGGCAGCGTCGCCTCCGCCTTCGATGCACTCAAGACCGCGCTCGACGGCCTGCAGAAGGTGGATGCGCTGGGTGCTCGCACGGTCGGCTCGACCATGCTGTCGCTGGCGTCGGGTAGCACCGCAAACGCGACCTCCGATGCGGTGCTCACTCCCACCGTCGGGCGCAATACACCGGTTGGCAGTTACCAGGTCGAGGTGCTGTCCCTGGCCACTGCCCACAAGCTGCTGGGCACCGGCACCGAGGTCGGCAGCAAGTTCTCCGCCGGGACGCTGCGCGTGGCGATCGGCGAGGACTCGGTCGACGTTGCGATCAAGGCCGATGCGACGCTCGCCGACATCCGCAGCGCGATCAACGATGCCGCCGGGAAGCATGGCGTGCAGGCCGCGTTGCTGACTTCCGACGCCGGCCATCATCTTTCGCTCGGCAGTGCCAAGACCGGCGCGGCGAACGGCATCACGATCGAGATGGTCGAAGGCGACAGCGATCTGCAGTCGCTGGTCCAGGGCCTGGCCCAACAGTCTCCCGCAGCCGATGCAAAGGTCGTGATCGACGGCCTGCTGACCACCGCGGCGAGCAACACCATCAAGGACGCCGTACCCGGCATGACCCTGGTGCTGAAGCAGGCGGGCACCAGCCGCGTCGACGTCAGCGCCGATCCCGCCGGCAGCCGCGCGGCCGTGGATGGCTTCGTCAAGGCCTACAACGCCGCACTCAAGGCAATTGGCACCGCGACCACCTACAACGCCGAAACCAAGACGCCGTCGTCGCTGACCGGCGATGCGCAGATGCGTGGCGCCGCGTCGCAGCTGCGCAACGTGATGAACGACCTGCTCGGCGGCCTTGCAGCGCAGGGCCTCGATGCGAAGACCCTGGGCCTGCAGACGCAGGGGTTTCCGAATCCCGACGGCAGCCTGGTGCTGGACTCGACGAAGTTCAACGAGGCGATGGCAAGCAATTCGGCCAGGGTCATCGCCGCATTCACTGGCGAAACCGGCCTTGCCGCGAAGCTCAACGACGTGGTCAAGCGTTACGTCGGCACCGACGGCGCACTCACCCTGCGTACCAAGGGCCTGAACGACCAGCTCAAGGACGTCGCCAAGCAACGCGAAGCGCTCGACGTGCGGATGGACGCGGCCGCGAAGCGTTACCGCACCCAGTTCGTCGCGCTCGATTCACTGATGGCGCAGATGACCTCGACCAGCAGCGCGCTGGCGCAGCAGCTTTCAGCGCTGTCGGCGCAGACCAGCAACCGCTAGGAGCCACCCCCATGATGTCGCGCAATTACGCCCAGCAGTACCGCCAGAGCCAGCTCGAGGGTGCGGTGATGGATGCCGACCCGCACAAGCTGGTCGCACTGTTGCTGTCGGGGGCGTGCGAGCGCATCCGCCTGGCCGAGGCCTGCCTGGAGCGCGGTGACCCGGCCCGCAAGGGCAAGGCGATCGGCGAAGCCTGCGCCATCGTCGGGCACCTCAACGGCTCCCTGGACCACGAGGCCGGCGGCGAGGTCGCAAGCAACCTGTCGTCGCTGTACGACTACGTCCTGCGGCGGCTGACCGAAGCCAACCTCGACAACGATGTCGAGGCGCTCCGGGAGTGTCTGTCGCTGCTTGGCGAGATCGAAACCGCATGGAACGCCATCCGCCCGGCGGTGGTCGGCAACGTGCCCGCGAGTGCCACGGCATGAGCCTGACATCCCTGCAACAGCTCGCAACGGAGTTGGCTTCCCTCGAGGCGGCGCTGGATTGCCGCGACCTCGATGGTGCGCAGGCCATCATGTCGAGCTACGACCGCGAGCTGCGAGGCTACATCGAACGTACCGGCAGCTCCGTTCCGATGGATGGATTGCGTACGCTGCTGCGGATGCAGAACGAACTGCTGACGACGATGCACGAATTGCGCGAGTCGCTCGGGCGGGAAGCACGGGACGCCCAGCGCAGCGGCCACGCCTCGCGCGCCTATGCGGCGGTCGGGGTCGCGCTGTGACTTCGGCCGGCGGACACACGGGCACGACGGCGGAGCACCGGCTGTTCGCCGACGTGCTCAGCTGCGAGCTCGCCCTGCCCGTCTCGATTGCAACTTCCGACAGCCGTGGTCGCCAGGCGCAGGCGGTGACCCTGCTGTCCGGCCTCGCCCAGATCGAGGACCTGCGCAAGGACGACGGCGGCGAGGAGCATGGCGACCTGCCGCTGCTCGCCCAGCGGATGGATGCCAAGCTCGACCTCATCCTTGCGTTGCTTGGGCGCCTCGCGCGCCAGGTCGACGGCATGCCCGAGCACGAGTTGCGCTGGTCGCGGCATGGCCTGCGCATCGACCTCGCCGACGTGCCCGCGCTGGATGCGGGCACGCCCGTGCTGGTGAAGCTGCAGCCTGCGGACTGGCTGCCCGACCACGTGGAACTGCCGGCCACGGTGCTCGATGTCGTCGGCCACCGCGTGTGGCTGGCGTTCGCGGACCTGCGTCCCGATCTCGCCGAGGCGCTCGACCGCCACCTGTTCCGCCTGCACCGCCGCCAGATCGCCGAGCAGCGCCGGCGCTGAGCCGGCGGCTCGCGTATCCTTGGCCGGGCAACACGGCCAGGTGGCCGGGGGAGACACCGACCGGTGCGCGTACTGATCGTTGACGACCACACCCTTGTCCGCGCGGGGCTTACCCGCCTGTTGCAGGGTTTCGGCGATGTGGACGTCTGCGGCGAAGCGAGCCGCGCCGACGAGGCCTTCGACCTCAGCCTGATCCATCGCCCCGACGTGGTGCTGATGGACCTGTCCCTGCCCGGCCGCAACGGCATCGAGGCGATGGTCGCCATCCGCAACGAACTGCCCGCCACGCGGGTGCTGATCATGTCGATGCACGACGACTCGCAGCACGTGCGCACCGCGATCGAGCGCGGCGCCTGCGGCTTCATCGTCAAGGATGCAGCGCCACTGGAACTCGAACTCGCGCTGCGCACGGCGATGTCGGGCCAGGTGTTCCTCAGCCCGCGGCTGTCGTCGCGGATGATGGCGCCGATGTTCGGACGCGAGAAGGCGGTGGGCGTGGATGCGCTGTCGCCGCGCCAGCGGCAGATCCTCGGCATGATCGGCCGCGGCCTGGGCAACAAGGAAATCGGCGCCGAGCTCGGCATCAGCGTCAAGACGGTGGAAACCCACCGCGCGCGGATGATGGAAGCGCTGGGCTGCCGTCGCGCCAACGAGCTGGTGGTGCTCGCGGCGAGGCATCAGCAGGAAGTGGTGTAGCGGCGACCTGCGAACAGCCCAGTCGCGTTGTCCAGGTGGCGCGGGTTGCATGATAAGGCCACGTCCATGGGTCCCCGCCTTCGCGGGGACGACGGCAGCATCAGTCCGTGAGATGTGACCGCCGTCGGAATTCCGCCGGCCTCGGCAGAAAAGGCGTAAGGGAATCCCCTACAGGTGTCGGTCGATCACCTGGCGGCGCCGGGTTCTTCCCGATACAGATCCCGTCGCGGCGGCTTCACGATGTCTCCACACGCACCGTGACCGGTGTTTCGGAGTCGCCATGAAGGCCAGCGCCACCACCTCGATGCAGCTCGGCCAGCAGCTGCACATGACCCCGCAGCTGCTGCAGTCGATCCGTCTGCTGCAGCTCGATGGCCTGCAGCTGGAGCTGGAAATCCGCCGCGTGCTGGAACACAACCCGCTGCTGGAACTCGACGAGGAACCCGTTGCAAGCGCGATGCCAGAACCGGCCGACGCGCAGGCCGAGGTCGCCTCGTTCGACGAGCTGCCGGAAACATCGATGTGGGACGTGCGCGGTGCGGGCTGGAACGATGCCGACGACGATGGCATGCAGCGCATCGCCGCCGGTGAGTCCACCGATCCGCAGCTGCGCATCCTGCAGCGGCTGGCGGCCGAGCTGGATACCCGCGATCTCGAGGTCGCGGCCTATTGGCTGGAGAACTGCGATGACGCCGGTTACCTGACGGCACCGCTGGACGCGCTGACCCGCCGCGCCTGCGCGCTGTTCGACCGGCACGCAAGCGAGATCGAAGGCGTGCGCCAGCGCCTGCTTGCCGGTGACCCGGCCGGCGTTGCCGCATGCGACCTGCGCGAGTGCCTGCTTGCACAGCTCGCGGCCCTGCCCGGCACGGTCGCCGCCCGCCCGCTGGCCGCGCGCCTGATCCGCGATGCGCTCGATGCACTGGCGGCGCATGACATCGGTGCGGTCGCACGTCGGCTTGGCTGTGACGAAGCCGATGCCCACGAAGCTGTGCGGCTGGTGCTGTCGCTGGACCCGAAGCCCGGCGAAGCCGGTGCACCCGAAGCGGACCAGGCGGTGGTGCCGGACGTGGTGGTGTGGAAGGCCGACGCCGGCTGGCGCGTGGCACTCAATCCGCGCTCCACGCCGCGGATATCGATCAACGCCGGCTACGAGCGCGCCGTCGCCGAAGGCGAAGGTGGCGCCGCCACCGCGCCGATGCGCGAGCTGCTGCAGGAAGCGCGCTGGTTCACCCGCGGCCTGTCGATGCGCTATGACACCCTGCTGCGCACCGCGCGGGTGATCGTCGAGCGCCAGGCCGCGTTCCTCGAACAGGGCGAGGAAGCGATGGCACCGCTGACGCTCAAGGAAGTCGCCGACGCCATCGGCATGCACGAATCCACGGTCTCGCGCATCACCACCGGCAAGTACCTGCAGACGCCGCGCGGCACCATCGAGATGAAGCGCTTCTTCGCGGTGCGCCTGGACGGCGCGAATGTCTCCGGCGCCGCGGTCAGGGCGATGGTCAAGCGCCTGATCGATGCCGAACCCGCACAGCGCCCCCTCGCCGACGACGCCATCGCCGCCCTGCTCGCCCGACAGGGCGTGCACATCGCGCGGCGCACGGTCGCCAAGTACCGCGAGCAGCTCGACATCGCGCCGGCACGCGCACGCCGCAACGCGCGTTCCCACACCCTGCTGGCCCGGACGGGCTGAGGCTCCACATGGATACGATCAAGGTCCTGCTCGTCGACGACCACGAGGGTTTCATCAACGCGGCGCTGCGGCACTTCCGCAAGGTCGACTGGCTGCAGGTGATCGGCACCGCCGCCAACGGGCTGGAGGCGATCGAGCGTTCCGAGGCGCTGCGTCCCGACGTGGTGCTGATGGACCTGGCGATGCCGGAAATGGGTGGCCTGCAGGCCGCGCGCCTGATCAAGGCGCAGGACGACCCGCCCTACATCGTCATTGCCAGCCATTTCGACGATGCCGAACACCGCGAGCACGCCACCCGTGCCGGTGCCGACAACTTCGTCAGCAAGCTGTCCTATATCCAGGAAGTCATGCAGATCCTGGAATCACTGCACTCCCCGCAGGGACGTGATGGAGACCCGTCGTGAGCGAACCCCGCATCCTCGTCATCGACGCCAACGGCGACCGCGCCGAGCGCCTGTGCACGCTGCTTGAATTCATGGACCTGCGCCCGCGCTGGGTGTCGGAGCCCGGCGAAATCGCACCCGCCCGCCACCGCCAGAACGACTGGATGGCGGTGCTGGTCGGCGACCTCGATGACGCCGACGCCACGCGCACCTTCTTCGCCTGGCTGGCACAGGCCAGCGTGCCGCCGCCGGTGCTGCTGCTCGATGCCGAACCGGCCGCCTTTGCGGCGGCGCACGGCCTGCACGAAGCCGGCGTCTGGGCGCTGGAAGCGCCGTTGCGCCACGCCCAGCTGGAGAACCTGTTGCGCATGGCGAGCCTCAAGCGCATCGATGCCGACGCCCAGGCCACCGCCGACCAGGGCGGTGGCCCCACCGGCACCAGCGAGCCCGTGCAGCGGCTGCGTCGGCTGGTCGACCAGGTGGCGCCGTTCGACACCACCGTGCTGGTGCTGGGCGAATCCGGCACCGGCAAGGAAGTCGCCGCGCGCGCCATCCACCACCGCTCGGCGCGACGCGACGGGCCGTTCGTGGCGATCAACTGCGGCGCGATCCCGCCGGAACTGCTGGAAAGCGAACTGTTCGGCCACGAGAAGGGCGCGTTCACTGGTGCATTGTCGGCGCGCAAGGGCCGCTTCGAGATGGCCGAGGGCGGCACCCTGCTGCTCGACGAGATCGGCGACATGAGCCTGCCGATGCAGGTCAAGCTGCTGCGCGTGCTGCAGGAGCGCTGCTTCGAGCGCGTCGGTGGCAACCAGACCATCAAGTGCGACGTGCGCGTCATTGCCGCCACCCACCGCAACCTCGAGGATCGCATCGGCGAAGGCCACTTCCGCGAGGACCTGTTCTACCGCCTCAATGTGTTCCCGATCGAGATGCCCGCGCTGCGCGAGCGCCGCGACGACCTGCCGGAGCTGGTCCGCACCATCGCCGCGCAGCTGGCGCGCAATGGCCGCGGCGAGATCCGCTTCGCCGCCGAAACCCTCGATGCGCTGGCCGGCTATGCCTGGCCGGGCAACGTGCGCGAGCTGAGCAACCTGGTCGAGCGCCTTGCCGTGCTCAATCCCGGTGGCCTGGTGCGCGTGCAGGACCTGCCGCAGCGTTACCGCGACCACCTGGCGCATGCTACGGCCACGCCCGCGGCTGCTGCACCCGTGCGCAGCCCCGCGGCCGATGCGCAGCGGACCACCGCCAGCGCGGTGGTGGTGGAGACCGCCAACGAAACGCACCTGCCCGAGGACGGCCTCGACCTGCGCGACCACATGGCGCAGATCGAGCTGCGGCTGATCCGCGAGGCGCTGGAGCGCAGCGACGGCGTGGTGGCGCATGCGGCGCAACTGCTGGGCCTGCGCCGCACCACGCTGGCGGAAAAGCTGCGCAAGTACGGCATCGAGCGCGACCTGGCGGCATAGGCCGCGCAGGCGACACCTACCGTTCTCCCGACCATGCCCTCACCCCTGCCCCTCTCCCGCAGGCGGGAGAGGGGTTGCGAAGCCGCGCACGGCGGCGCGCTCAGCAACCCTGTTACATCGCATGGCACCCGCTGCGGCACGCCGCTTGCATGGTCAACGGGGATTCCCGCCAGTCCGCATGTCGATGAGCCACTCGGTCAATTCGATCCTCACGCAGATCCGCAGCTACCAGGGCCAGGTGCGCCAGACCGTGGGCGCCGATATCCCGCGCACCGATGCGATCCCCACCCCGGGTGGCCTGCAGGGTGGCAACGCGATCGGCGGCACCACCGGCACCGCGGCGCCGAGTTTCGGCGCCACCCTGCGCAATGCGCTGGAGGGCGTCAACGGTGCACAGCAGCGCAGCGGTGAGCTGGTGCGCGCGTTCGAGCTGGGCGAGCCCGGCGCGGACCTGGCGAAGGTGATGGTGGCCGCCCAGCAGTCGCAGGTCGCCTTCCGCGCCACCGTGGAAGTGCGCAACCGACTGGTACAGGCGTACCAGGACGTCATGAACATGCCGCTCTAACGCGGCCCGAACAGCTCCAGGGGACCACCGGATACCATGGCGATCACGTTGTCGAAGGAAGCGCTCCGCGCGGACAAAGCCGGCGAAAAGGCGGTCGAGGTGTTCGATCGCCTCGAGAAGATGCAGCTGGCGCGGCGGCTGGGGAAGATGCTGCTGCTGGCCGGCGCGGTGGCGCTGGGCCTGATCGTGTTCTTCTGGTCGCAGAAGCCCGGCTACGTGCCGCTGTATGCCGGTCTCGACGCCAAGGCCACCGCCGAGGCCACCGACCTGCTGCGCACCGCGCAGATCCCGTTCCGCATCGACCAGTCGACCGGCGCGATCTCCGTGCCCGAACAGAACGTGCACGACGCGCGCCTGAAGCTCGCCGGCTCCGGGCTCACAGAGTCCGGCCGTCTCGGCTTCGAGATGATGGAGCGCGACCCCGGTTTCGGCGTCAGCCAGTTCGTCGAGACCGCGCGCTACCAGCACGCGCTGGAGACCGAGCTGGTGCGCACCATCAGCGCGCTGCGGCCGGTGCGCGACGCACGCGTGCACCTGGCGATCCCCAAGCCCAGCGCGTTCACCCGCCAGCGCGAGGCCGCGAGTGCCTCGGTGGTGCTGGAACTGCGCGGTGGCGCCGCGCTCGAGCGCGGCCAGGTCGATGCGATCGTGCACCTGGTCGCCTCCAGCATTCCCGACCTCGCACCCGAGCGCGTGACCGTGGTCGACCAGAACGGCCGCATGCTCAGCAATGACCGCCAGGACGCCGCGGCCGCACTGAGCACGCTGCAGTTCGAGCAGGTGCGCCGCCAGGAGACCTCGTTCAACCAGCGCATCCGCGAGCTGCTCGAGCCGATGACCGGCGCCGGCCGCGTCAATGCCGAGGTCACCGTGGACATGGACTTCTCGGCGATCGAGGAAGCGCGCGAGCAGTTCAACGCCGAGCCGCCAAAGCTGCGCAGCGAGCAGGTCAGCGAGAACAGCGCGGCCACCGGCGGCGCGCAGGGCATTCCCGGCGCGACCAGCAACCTGCCCGAAACCGTCGAGGATCCCGCGGCGGTGGATGCCGCCGTCGCGGCCGCCACCGGCGGCAATCCGACCGAATCCTCGCGCAGCGCCACCCGCAATTACGAGCTCGACCGCACCCTCAGCCACACCCGCCAGCCGCCGGGCCGGATCCGCCGCGTCACCACCGCGGTGCTTGTCGACCACGTGCCGCGCGCCGGCGCTGAAGGCGCCAGTACGCTGCAGCCGCTGACCGCCGCCGAACTGCAGCGCGTGGAAGCCCTGGTGCGCCAGGCGGTCGGCTTCGACGAGACACGCGGCGACGTGGTCTCGGTGATGAATGCGCCGTTCGTGCGCGAACAGGCCGAAGACATCGGCGGCACGCCCTGGTGGCAGATGCCGCAGCTGCGCGATGGCCTGCGCCTGCTGCTGGGTGCGGTGGTGGTGCTGGCGCTGCTGTTCGGCGTCGTGCGCCCGGCGATCCGCCAGATCAACGATCCCGCGCCGCGCCGCAAGCCGGAGCCGCAGACCGCCGAGGTGGTCCTGGTCGAGGACGACCTGCCGGCGCTGGCCGACGACACCGCGCAGCTGGGCGCCGGCAGCAACCGCGCACCGATGGCCCTGCCCTCGGATGCCTATGAGGACCGCCTGCGCCACGCGCGCGAAGCGGTACGCACCGATTCCAAGCGCGTGGCACAGGTCGTGAAGGGGTGGTTGGGTGATGAAGCATCCGTCTAACAGGGAAGCGCTCACCGGCGTGCAGCGGGCGGCGGTGCTGCTGCTGTCGCTGGGCGAGGACGACGCCGCCGAAGTGCTCAAGCACATGGAGGCCAAGGAAGTGCAGAAGCTCGGCCTGGCGATGGCGACCATGGGCGCGATCAGCCGCGAGCAGGTCAGCACCGTCATGGACGACTTCCACGACATCCTCGACCGCCAGACCTCGCTGGGCGTGGGTGCCGACGACTACATCCGCGCGGTGCTGGTGCAGGCGCTCGGCGCCGAGCGCGCGGGCAGCCTGATCGACCGCATCCTGCTCGGCCGCAACACCACCGGCCTGGACACGCTGAAGTGGATGGATCCGCGTGCGATCGCCGACCTGGTGCGCAACGAGCATCCGCAGATCATCGCCATCGTGCTCTCGCACCTCGATCCCGACCAGGCCGCAGAGACCCTCAAGCTGATGCCCGAGCGCACCCGCGCCGACGTGCTGCTGCGCATCGCCACGCTCGACGGCATCCCGCCGAACGCGCTCAACGAACTCAACGAGATCATGGAACGCCAGTTCGCCGGCAACCAGAACCTCAAGTCCTCGGCCGTGGGGGGGGTCAAAGTGGCCGCCAACATCCTCAACTACATGGATACCGGCCAGGACCAGGGCCTGCTGGTGGCGATCCGCAAGGTCGACGCCCAGCTGGGCCAGCGCATCCAGGACCTGATGTTCGTGTTCGACGACCTCATCGACCTCGAGGACCGCGAGCTGCAGACGGTGCTGCGCGAGGTGTCGGGCGAGCGCCTCGGCGTCGCGCTGCGCGGCGCGGATCCGAAGGTGCGCGAGAAGATCACCCGCAACATGTCGCAGCGTGCCGCCGAGATCCTGCTCGAGGACATGGAAGCGCGCGGCCCGGTGCGGCTGTCGGATGTCGAGGTCGCGCAGAAGGAGATCCTGGCGGTGGTGCGGCGGCTGGCCGATGAGGGCGCGGTCACGCTCGGCGGTGGCGCCACCGAGGAAATGGTATGAGCGCGGCGGTCCGCTGGCTGGCGCCTGCACTCGATGCCGACGACCGCACGACCGTGGTGCAGGCCGAAGAACCGGTCGAGCTTCCGCGCCCGCCATCGCTGGAGGAAATCCAGCAGATCCGCGACGAGGCGCAGCGCGAGGGCCACGCGGAAGGTTTCGCAAGCGGGCATGCGGAAGGCTTCGCACAGGGCCAGGCGGAAATCCGCCGGCTCACCGCGCAGATCGAGGGCATCCTCGACAACTTCTCGCGTCCCCTCGCCCGCCTCGAGAACGAAGTGGTGGCCGCACTCGGCGATCTTGCCGTGCGCGTGGCCGGCGGCCTGGTCGGGCGCACGTACGAGGCCGACCCCACCCTGCTCGCCGACCTTGTCGCCGAGGCCGTGGATGCGGTGGGCGGCGCGGCGCGCGAGGTCGAAGTGCGCCTGCATCCCGACGACATCGCGGCGCTGACGCCATTGCTGTCGCTGGCACCCGCCACGCGCCTGATCGCCGACCACGCGCTGGCGCGCGGTGACCTGCGCGTGCATGCCGAGAGCGTGCGTATCGACGGCAGTCTCGACGCCCGCCTGCGTGGCGCGCTCGACACCGTGCTGCGTCGCGCCGGGGCACGCGCATGAGTACCCGCCCGATCCCGCACGATGAGGCACGGGCACGCGACGCCGCCCTGCCCGCCGATCCGGCCGGCTGGCTCGGCGCACGCAACCTGCGCCTGGCCGCACGGCTGGCCGCCACCGGCCCGGATCCTGCCGCCGGCCGCGGACTGATCCGCGAAGGCATCCTGCGCCGTGCGATCGGCCTGACCGTGGAGGCCGTGGGCTGCGAGGCACCGATGGGCGCCACCTGCCGGGTCGAAGTGGACGGTGGCTGGGTGGAAGCCGAAGTGGTCGGCTTCGCCGGCGACCGCACCTCGCTGATGCCCAGCGCCGAGCTGCATGGCCTGCTGCCGAATGCGCGCGTGGTGCCGCTGCATCGCCGCGGCGGCGTGGAGGTGGGCGAAGGCCTGCTGGGCCGCGTCATCGACAGCGACGGCATCCCGCTCGATGGCAAGGGCCCGATCCGCGCCGAAGGCAGCGTCGGCATGGCCGGCGTCTCGATCAACCCGCTTGCGCGCGAACCGATCACCCAGCCGCTGGATGTCGGCGTGCGCGCGATCAATGCGTTGCTGCCGATCGGCCGCGGCCAGCGCGTGGGGCTGTTCGCGGGCTCCGGCGTCGGCAAGTCGACCCTGCTCGGGATGATGACCCGCTACACCGCCGCCGACGTCATCGTGGTCGGGCTGATCGGCGAGCGTGGCCGCGAAGTGCGCGACTTCGTCGAAAGCACGCTCGGCGAGGAAGGCCTGCGCCGCGCGGTCGTGGTCGCCGCGCCGGCCGACCGCCCTCCGCTGGCGCGCCTGCATGGTGCCTACCGGGCGACGGCGATCGCCGAGTGGTTCCGCGACCAGGGCCTCAACGTGCTGCTGCTGATGGATTCGCTGACCCGCTTCGCGCAGGCGCAGCGCGAGATCGGCCTGTCGGTCGGCGAACCGCCCACCACCCGCGGCTATCCGCCCAGCGTGTTCGCCAAGCTGCCTGCGCTGGTCGAGCGTGCCGGCAACGGCGCCAAGGGTCGCGGTTCGATCACCGCGTTCTACACCGTGCTGACCGAAGGCGATGATCCGCAGGATCCGATCGCCGATGCCGCGCGCGCGATCCTCGACGGCCACATCCTGCTGTCGCGACGGATCGCCGACGCCGGCCTGTACCCGGCGATCGACGTCGAATCGTCGGTCAGCCGCGTCGTCACCGAGATCGCCGACGAGACCTGGCGCGACCGCATCCGCGCGCTCAAGCGCCTGGTGTCGGCCTACAACGCCAACCGCGACCTCATCGCCATCGGCGCCTACCAGCGCGGCGGCGATCCCGCGGTCGACGAGGCGCTGGCGCGCTGGCCCGAGATCATGGCCTTCCTGGGCCAGGACGTCGCCCGCGCCGCCGATCTGAACCACAGCCGCGACGCGCTCGCGAGCCTGCTGCAATCCGAGGAGTCCCCTGCATGAAATCGTCCAAACGCATCGATCCACTGCTCAACCGCGCCCAGGACAACGAGGACGCCGTCGCCCGCGTGCTGGCCGATCGCCAGAAGGCGCTGCAACAGAACGAATCGCGGCTCGACGAACTGCGCCGCTACGCCGACGAATACGGGCAGAGCCAGCTGGCCGCCACCAGCCCGGCGCAGCTGGCCAACCGCCGCGCCTTCCTCGAGCGGCTGGAAACCGCCGTCGAGCAGCAGAGCCGCGCCGTCGACAACAGCCGGCAGACGGTCGAAGTGGAACGCGGACGCCTGCTGCTGGCCAGCCGCGACAAGCAGGTTCTCGAGCAGCTCGCTGCCAGCTATCGCGCGCAGGAGCGCGTGGTCGATGAACGCCGTTCGCAGCGCGAGCTCGACGACCTTGGTGCACGCCGCGTGCGACTGGCCGCGCTTGCAGCGGAGGGAATCGGCTCGTGATGCAGCCGGGTCCGCCGGCGCCGTTGGCGGTGGTGCCTGCCCGGGCGCAGACGGCATTGCTGCCGGCGTTGCCGGCCTCGCCTGCATCAGCGGACGCTGCCGGCAGTCCCGATTTCGCGCACACGCTGCAGGATCTGTTCACTCCGGCGGATTTTCCGTTGCCGGATCCCGCCGTCATGACCGCGCTGCCGGGCGCGAACCCGGACGCCGCGGAGCAGCCCGAGATGCAGCCGGATGCGTCGCTCGCGATCGTCGCGCTCCAGGCCACCGTCCCGCCGTGGCCACCGGTCGGCCTCGCCGGCCTGTTTGCGGTCGACGTGTCGACGACCCCCGACGCGGATGCGGACCCGGCTGTCATCACGTCCGCCCACGCGGGAACGGTGGCGACGGGCAGCATGCGGACGGCCGCACTCGCGACCGGGGTTGCACCGCTGATGCCGGCCGCCCCGCAGGCATCGACAGCCGATGCCGCGGCGGCCGCGTTGCCGTTGGCCGATGACGGCACGGCGGCACTGCCCCTGCCCCTGGAACTCTCGGCCGCCCACGACACCGCGCCTGCCCCGCCCGCCTTCGCCCTCCCATCGGGTGCGGGCGGCACGCCGCTCGTGATGCGTGATGCGGCGCCCGTGCTCGCCACGCCTTTGCCGCCGGCCGATGTCCATGCCGATGACTTAGGCGACCGCTTCGGCGCGCAACTGCAGTGGATGGCCGGGCAGAAGATCGGCCACGCGCGGATCCAGGTCACCCCGCATGACCTCGGGCCGGTGGAAGTGCGCCTGCAGATGGATGGCGACCGCATCAGTGCGGAATTCTTCAGCGCCCATGTCGATACCCGCCAGGCGCTCGAACAGGGCCTGCCGCGGCTGCGCGACCTGCTGGGCGAACACGGGTTCCAGCTGGCACATGCCGGTGTCGGCACGCAGTCGGATGGCGGCGCGCGCTCCGGTGATGGCAACGCCACCGGCACCGGCGGCAAGTCGGGCGATGAACTCGAAGCCGGTGCCCCGGCGAGCGTGATCAGGCGTGCGACGATCGGTCTGCTCGACGCCTACGCATAACCGTTCCCGGGACTGCTGGCACTCGCGGCGTCGCCAGCAGGCGGACGCGCCTTCAACGCAGATCGGCGTCCAGCAACCTCGGCACCACGTCCTGCAGCGCGGCGAACAGCAACGCCCGGTCGAGACCCGGCTCGCGGGTCTCGCGCAGCTTCAACCCTTCGATCAGGCACTGCAGCATCAGTGCACGCCGGCGCGCAGCGTCGTCGGCCAGGGCATGGCCGCCCGCCTCGCGGGCGCGGGTCAGCCAGTCATGCAGCGCGTCGCGCACGGTGGTGTCGTAGTCGTCGAGGGCGGCCGCGATCTGCGGATCGCGGGTCGCTTCGGCGGAAATCTCGAGCAGCAGCGCCGCGTTCATGCCGCGCCCCTCGGGCCGGTACGAGCGGCCGTACTCGTTGGTCATGATCACGGCAAAATCCGGACACGTGTTGCGGCCGATGTCCGCGCGCAGCAGCACCAGTTGTTCCTCGACGATCGCCAGGATGATCGCGCTCTTGCTCTCGAAGTAGCGGTAGATCAGCCCCGCGCTCATCTGCGCGGTCTCGGCGATCGCCGCCATGCTGGCACCGTGGAATCCGTGCTCGATGAAGCAGTGTTGCGCGGCATCGAGGATGCGCTTGCGCTGGGCCTCGGCGCGCGCCTCGGCCTTCTCCGATCGGGGTCTTGCGTTCATCCACCGTGCTCCGTCAGTCCGCTCCAACAGCTGCAAAAGGGTAGCGTCACGCCGTCCACTAGATGTCGCCGCGTTCCCGCCAACCGCCACCGAGCGCCTTGTACAGCGACACCTGGTTGACCTGCCCGGCCAGCCGCACCGCCACCAGGCCCTGCAGGGCGGCGTACTGCCCGCGTTGTGCATCGAGCAGCTGCAGGTGGCTGTCGAGACCGGCGTCGTAACGCGCCTGCGAGAGTTCGAGGGTGCGCGTGGCGGCATCGAGCAGTCGCTCTCCGGCGGCGATCTGGCCGTCCAGCGAGGTCTGCAGTGCGAGTGCATCCGAGACCTCGCGGAACCCGGCCTGGATCGACTGTTCGTACTGCGCCAGCGCGATGTCGCGGTCGGCGGTGGCCATGCCCAGCGCCGCGCGCAGGCGCCCACCCTGGAAGATCGGGATGTTGACCGCGGGCATGAAGCTCCACGTCCGCGTGCCGCTGTCGAACAGCCCGGACAGTTCGTTGCTTGCGGTGCCGACGCTGCCTGTGAGGGTGATCGACGGGAAGAAGGCCGCCCGCGCGGCACCGATATGCGCGTTCGCCGCGCGCAGGCCGTGCTCGGCGGCCATGATGTCGGGCCGACGCAGCAGCACGTCGGACGGCAGCCCCGCGGGCAGCGGTGCCGCCACCGCCACCTGCGGCACGGCCGCATCGGGCAACAGCGCCGGATCCACCGGCCCACCGGCCAGCAGCGTCAGCGCGTTGACGTCGCGGGCGACCTGTCCGGCATAGCGCGCGGCATCGGCGCGTGCGGTTTCGACCAGCGTGCGCGCCTGGTTCACGTCCAGCGCCGACGCACCGCCAAGCGCGTGGCGACGCTCCGCCAGCGACAGCGAAGCCTCGCGGCTGCGCAGGGTCGCCTCGGCGATGCGCAACAGTTCCTGGTCGGCGGCCAGGGTCAGCCAGCCGGCGGCCACTTCCGCCACCAGCGCCAGTTGCGCGCTGCGTTGAGCCTCCTCCGTGGCGAGGTACTGCTGCAGCGCCGCGGCGCCGAGATTGTGCACGCGACCGAACAGGTCGAGCTCGAAGCCGGCCACGCCGAGACCGACGCTGTAGGCGTCGTTGACCGGTGCATCGCCGCCGGTGCGCAGCAGTTCCGCGCCCGCGCCAAGCGACGGCACGCGGGCCGCACGCTGGATGCGGTATTGCGCACGCGCGCGCTCCACGTTGAGCACGGCGACGCGGAGGTCGCGGTTGTGGTCCAGCGACTGGCCGATCAGTGCCTGCAGCCGCGGATCGGCGAAGAAATCGCGCCAGCCGATGTCGGAAACCGCAGAGTCCACCGCGTCGGCATCGGCCGCGACGTCGCCTGTGGTCGACGACCCCGTGCCCGGCGTCGAGGTCCATTCGGCGGGGATCGCCGGAGTCACCTGCGGCAGCGGCGGTTCAAGCGTGGCGCAGCCGGATGCGGCCAGCGCCACCGTCAATGCCAGGGTCAGCGGCTTAGACATCACGGACCTCCGTCGCCGGCAATGCCGGTGCGGTGTCCTTCTGGCGGCGGCCGAACACCTTCTGCACCACCACGAAGAACAGGGGGATGAAGAACAGGCCGAACAGGGTGCCGACGATCATGCCGCCGAGCACGCTGGTGCCGATCGCGTTCTGCGCGCCGGAACCGGCGCCCGACGACAGCGCCAACGGGGTGACACCGAGGCCGAACGCCAGCGAGGTCATCACGATCGGCCGCAAGCGGTCACGCACCGCCTGCATGGTCGCTTCGATCAGCTCCATGCCCGCCTCCACGTTCTGCTTGGCGAACTCGACGATCAGGATCGCGTTCTTGCTGACCAGGCCCACAGTGGTGAGCATCGCCACCTGGAAGTAGACGTCGCGGTCCATGCCGAACACGGTCGCGGCCAGCGCGGCGCCCAGGATGCCGATCGGCGCGGCCAGCAGCACCGAGGTCGGCACCTTCCAGCTCTCGTACAGCGCCGCCAGGCACAGGAACACGATCAGCAGCGACATCGTGTAGAGCAGCGGCGTCTGCGAACCGGCCTCGCGCTCCTGGTAGGACAGCGCGGTCCACTCCACGGCGAAGCCGGGCGGCAACTGCTGCGCGAGGCGTTCGATCTCGGCCATCGCATCACCCGAGGAGACGCCCGCTGCCGCCTCGCCCTGGATCTCCATCGCCGGCACGCCGTTGTAGCGCTCCAGTCGCGGCGAACCGTAATCCCAGTCCCAGCTGCCGAAGGCCGAGAACGGCACCATCTCGCCAACGTTGTTCTTCACCGACCACTGGTGGAAGTCCTCCGGGGTCATGCGGAACTCCGCATCGGCCTGCACATAGACGCGCTTGACCCGGCCGCGATCGATGAAGTCGTCGATGTACTGGCCGCCCCAGGCGGTGGCCAGCGTCGCGTTGATCGCGTCCTGGGTCAGGCCGAGCGCGCCGGCACGGGCGACATCCACGTCAATGCGCAGCTGCGGCGTGTCTTCCTGGCCGTTGGGACGCACGTTGGCCAGCAGCGGGCTCTGTGCCGCCATGCCGAGCAGCTGGTTGCGTGCATCCAGCAGCGCCTCGTGGCCCTGCGCGCCGTTGTCCTGCAGGAAGAACGAGTAGCCGGCGGCGACGCCCAGTTCCGGCATCGCCGGCGGGGCGAAGACGAAGATGAAGGCATCCTTGATCCGGCTCAGCGCGCCCATGCCGCGGCCGGCCACGGCCGATGCGCTGAGCGCTTCGTCGGTGCGCTGGTCCCAGTCCTTGAGCTTGATGAAGGCCATGCCGGTGTTCTGGCCCATGCCGGCGAAGCTGAAGCCCTGCACCGCGAACACCGATTCGACCGCGTCCGTCTCGTTCTGCAGGAAGTGCTGCTCCAGCGCCTCGATCGAGCGGATGGTGCGTTCCTGGGTCGCACCCACCGGGGTCTGCACCAGCGCCATCAGCACGCCCTGGTCCTCCTCCGGAAGGAACGAGGTCGGCAGGCGCATGAACAGCACGCCCATGACCACCACCATCGCCGCGAAGATCGCCATCCAGCGCTTCGGGCGCGAGACGATCGCACGCACGCCACGGCGGTACTTGCCGCTGGTGTTGTCGAAGCCACGGTTGAACCAGGCGAAGAAACGCGCCATGCGCCCGCCGCCGCTGTCGTGGTGCTCGCCCTTCTTCAGCGGCTTGAGCATCGTCGCGCACAGCGCCGGCGTCAGCACGATGGCCACCAGCACCGACAACGCCATCGCCGAGACGATCGTCACCGAGAACTGCCGGTAGATGACGCCGGTCGAGCCGGACATGAAGGCCATCGGCACGAACACCGCCGACAGCACCACGCCGATGCCCACCAGCGCACCGGTGATCTGGTCCATCGACTTGCGGGTGGCCTCCAGTGGCGACAGGCCTTCCTCGCTCATGATGCGTTCGACGTTCTCGACCACCACGATCGCATCGTCGACCAGCAGGCCGATCGCCAGCACCATCGCGAACATCGTCAGCATGTTCACCGAGAAGCCCAGCGCGGCGAGCACGCCGAACGTGCCCAGCAGCACCACCGGCACCGCGATCGTCGGGATCAGCGTGGCGCGGAAGTTCTGCAGGAACAGGTACATCACCAGGAACACGAGCACGATGGCTTCGATCAGCGTGGTCACCACGCTCTTGATCGACACCTGCACGAACGGCGTGGTGTCGAACGGAATCACCACCTTCATGCCCGGCGGAAAGTACGGCTCCAGCTCGTCGAGCGCGGCCCTGACGCCGGCGGCGGTATCGAGCGCGTTGGCACCGGTGGACATGGCGATCGCCACGCCCGTGGCCGGCTGGCCGTTGTAGCGCGAGGCGAACTCGTAGATCTCGGTTCCCATCTCCACGCGGGCGATGTCGCCCAGGCGCAGCACCGAGCCGTCGGCGTCACTGCGCACGACGATGTCGCGGAACTGTTCCGGGGTCTGCAGGCGGTCCTGGGCGTTGATGGTGGCGTTGATCTGCTGGCCATCGACGGCCGGCGCACCGCCGAGCGAGCCGATCGCCACCTGCGCGTTCTGCGCGCGGATCGCGGTGGTCACCTCGGGGATCGACAGCCGGTAGGTGTGCAGCTTGTTCGGATCCAGCCAGATGCGCATGGCGTACTTGCCGCCGAACACCTGGATGTTGCCGACGCCGGGCACGCGGCTGAGCGGGTCGACGATGTTGGCGCTGACGTAGTCGGCGATGTCGACCTCGTTCATCGTGTCGTCCTCGGACACGAAGCCGATCACCTGCAGGAAGCCCGACATCGACTTGGCGACGTTCACGCCCTGGCGCTGCACTTCCTGCGGCAACAGCGGCATCGCCAGCTGCAGCTTGTTCTGCACCTGCACCTGGGCGATGTCCGGATCGGTGCCGCTCTCGAAGGTCAGCGTGATGGACGCGATGCCGTTCGACGAGGACTGCGACGAGAAGTACATCAGCCCGTCGAGGCCCTTCATGTTCTGCTCGATGACCTGGGTCACCGAATCCTCGAGCACCTGCGCGGAGGCACCCGGGTAGATGGCGCGGATCTCGACCGCGGGCGGTGCCACCGTGGGGTACATCGACACCGGCAGATTGGTGATCGACAGGAGGCCGGCCAGCATGATGATGATCGCGATGACCCAGGCGAAGATCGGGCGATCGATGAAGAAACGTGCCATGGAGGTCTCCGCTTACTGCCGCGGGGCGGCAGTGTCGGCGGCCTGCCCGGCCGCGTCGGGGTGCGCGGGTGCCGCCGCGTCGGTGGCACTGCCGGTCGCCTGACCGGCTGCATCGACGGCGTCGCCGCCGGCATTGGGGGCCATCGCGGCCGGAGCCGGCGCGGCGACAGGCGCCGCGGCGACTTCGCTGACCTCCACCGGCATGCCCGGCTGGATCTTCTGCAGGCCCTCGACGATGACCCGGTCGCCGGCGACCAGGCCGCTTTCGACCAGCCAGCGGTCGCCGACGGTGCGGCTGACCTGCACCGGGCGCTGCTCCACCACGCCCTCGGCATTGACCACCAGCGCGCTGGTGTTGCCCTTGGGGTCGCGGCTGATGCCCTGCTGCGGCGCGAGGATGGCGTTCTGGCGTACGCCGCTGCCGATCACGGCGCGTACGTACATGCCGGGCATCAGCACGTGGTCGGGGTTGTCCACCAGCACCCGCAGGCCGAAGCTGCCGGTGGCCGGATCGACGCTGACCTCGGAGAACGCCAGCCGGCCCTCGTGCGCGAACGGGGTGCCGTCGTCGAGCAGGATCGTCACCGGCATTTCCGCGCCGCTTTCCAGCGTGCCCTTGGCGAGTTCCCGGCGCAGCTGCAGCAGTTCGCTGGCGGACTGGGTGAGATCGACGTGGATGGGATCGAGCTGCTGCACGGTCGCCAGCGGCGCCGCCTGGTTGGCGGTGACCAGCGCGCCCTGGGTGACCGAGGACTTCCCGATGCGGCCGTCGATCGGCGCGGTGATGCGGGCATGGCCGAGGGTTACGTTGGCGGCGTCGAGCGCAGCGCGCATGGCGCCCACGTCGGCCTCCGCCTGGCGCAGCGCGGCGGTGGCGTTCTCGTCGTCCTGGCGGCTCACCGCCTGCACGCTCGAGAGTTCGCTGATGCGCGCGGCCGTGAGCCGCGCCGCGGTCACGGTCGCCTGGGCGCGCGCCAGCTGTGCACGTGCACTGTTGGCGGCGGCGCGGTAGCTGGCGTCGTCGATCTGGTACAGCGGCTCGCCCGCCTTGACCAGGCTGCCCTCGGTGAACAGCCGCTGCTTGACGATGCCGTTGACCTGCGGCCGCACTTCGGCCACCAGGAACGCATTGGTCCGACCGGGCAGCTCGCGGGTCAGGGTCACGGTCTGCGGCTGCAGCGTGACCACCGACACCTGGGCGGGCGGTGCCTGGTCCTGGTGCTCGCTGCCGCTGCAGGCGGCCAGGGCAACGCCCAGGAACAAGGGAATGAACGCCAGGCGGCGGGACGGTTTGCGCATGGGAGAGGCCTGATCGGAAAAAGGAAACCGCCGGGGGTGGGTCCCGGCGGCTGCGAAAGAATGAACGATCATTCGCTTTTCGTCAAAGGGTGGGAGCGGCCGCCCCACACCTTCATTCAGGTTGGCGCTGCGGTTGGGGTTGATTCCGATGCCGGTGCGCCGGCGCGGCACCGCGACGACGGAATCCCGACGCGGCAACGGCACGGCGATTGCATGTGCATGCTCGAATCCACACCGGTAACGCCACGTGGCTGTCGCTGCAGACCCTTCCCGCAAGAAGTCCTCGTCCTCTTCGCATCGCATCACCCTGGTGATCGTTGCCGTCGTCGCCCTGCTCGGCCTGGCCGGCGCCGGCTTCTGGTATTTCACCGCCCAGGGCGGCAAGGGCGATGCGGCCAAGCCGCCTGCGCCCGCGCAGTACTCGCCGATGTCGCCGCCGTTCGTGGTCAACCTCGACGAGACCCCGATGGGCCCGCGCTACCTGCAGGTGGAGGTGCAGCTGGTGACCCGCGACCCGCTGGCCACCCAGGAGCTCAACCGCCACGAGCCCGCGCTGCGTGCCCGGTTGCTGATGCTCTTCGCCCAGCAGACCTACGAAGGCGTCGCCACCCGCGAGGGCAAGGAGGCCCTGCGTGCGCAGGCGCTGGAAGAAGTGCAGACGCTGATGACCGAGGAAACCGGCGCGCCACAGGCCGAAGCGCTGCTGTTCACCAGCTTCGTCACCCAGTAAGGCATCCGCCCATGAGCACCCACGACCTGCTGTCCCAGGACGAGATCGACGCCCTGCTCCACGGCGTCGATTCCGGCGTGGTCGACACCGAGCCGGCGCCCGATCCCGGCGTGGCCCGCACCTACGACTTCGCCAGCCAGGACCGCATCATCCGCGGCCGCATGCCGACCATGGAGATGGTCAACGAGCGCTTCGTGCGGCTGTGGCGGATCGGCCTGTTCAACCTGATCCGCCGTTCCGCCGACCTTTCGGTGCGCGGCATCGAACTGGTCAAGTTCGGCGACTACCTGCACCAGCTCTACGTGCCGACCAACCTCAACCTGATCAAGTTCAAGCCGCTGCGCGGCACCGGCCTGATCGTGTTCGAGCCGAAGCTGGTGTTCTCGGTGGTCGACAACTTCTTCGGTGGCGACGGCCGCTACCCCACCCGCATCGAGGGCCGCGAATTCACCGCGACCGAGATGCGGGTGATCCAGCTGATGCTGAAGCAGACCTTCGCCGACATGGCCGAGGCCTGGGCACCGGTGCTGGATGTGGAGTGCGAGTACATCAACTCGGAGATCAACCCGCACTTCGCCAACATCGTCACCCCGCGCGAGTACGTGGTGGTCAGCCGTTTCCATGTCGAACTCGAGGGCGGCGGCGGCGAGATCCACATCACCCTGCCCTATTCGATGCTCGAGCCGATCCGCGAGCTGCTCGACGCCGGCATCCAGAGCGACCGCGTGGACCGCGACGAGAGCTGGAACGTCTCGATGCGCGAACAGCTGATGTCGGCCGAGGTCAGCGTGTCGAGCATCCTCGCGCGCCGCAGCATCGACCTGCGCCAGCTCACCCGGCTCAAGGTCGGCGACATCATCCCGATCGACCTGCCGGCCGAAGTGCCGATCTGCATCGAGAACATCCCGGTCTTCACCGGCCGTTTCGGCAGCGCCAACGGCAACAACGTGGTGAAGATCACCCAGACCCATCCGCCCGGTGCGCAGCCGCAGCGCCGGACCGACCCCCAGGACATGCCCGCATGAACACCCAGGACACCGTCTTCCCCACCGCCGAGCCGGCCCGCTTCGACGACCTGCGCGCCGACAGCGCCGACGATGCGGCCGACCTCAACCTCGACGTCATCCTCGACGTGCCAGTGGCGCTGTCGCTGGAAGTCGGCCGCACGCGCATGCCGATCCGCAACCTGCTGCAGCTCAATCGCGGCTCGGTGATCGAACTCGAGCGCGGTGCCGGCGAGCCGCTCGACGTCTACGTCAACGGCACGCTGATCGCGCATGGCGAAGTCGTGGTGATCAACGACCGTTTCGGCGTGCGCCTGACCGACGTGGTCAGCCCCAGCGAACGGATCCGGAGACTGCGTTGATCGTCGCCGGCAGCCTCGGCATCGTGCAGGCCAGCGCACAGGCCACCACGATCGCAACCACCGCGGCTGCGGTGGCTCCGGCTGCGGTGACTCCGGCCGCGGTCGTCGATGACGTGGCGGCGTCCGGCACCGCGAGCAGGCCGGTGGCTTCGCAGCAGCTGCGTGCAGAGGTCGCCACGCCGGCGAAACCCATGGCGATCGGTGCGCATGCGCCGCAGGCACCCGGCCTTGGCGGCGCGGTGATCGCGCTGCTGCTGGTGATCGGGCTGATCCTGGGCCTGGCGTGGGTGCTCAAGCGCCTGCCCGGCAGCGGCTTCCGCCAGGCCGAGAGCCTGCGCGTGGTCGCCAGCATTCCGCTCGGCGCACGCGAACGCGCCGCGGTGGTGCAGGTCGGCGGCGAGCAGCTGCTGGTCGGCATCGGTGCCGGCGGCGTGCGCACCCTGCACGTACTGCCCGAACACCTGCCCGAGGCGGCGCCAGCCCAGCTGCCGTCGTTCAAGCAGCTTCCCGATTTCAAGCAACTGCTCGCGCAACGCCTGCGCAAGGACTCCTGACATGTCGTCCCGCTTGCTGCGCCGCTTCGTGGCGCTGGTGGCCATCGCCTGCCTGCTCTTGCCATCGCTGGCGTGGGCGGCACCGCAGCTGCCGTCGCTTCCGGGGGTGACCGTCGGCCAGATCGGCGATGCACCGGTGAGCCTGCCGCTGCAGACGCTGCTGCTGATGACGGCGATCACGCTGATCCCGTCGATGCTGCTGGTGCTGACCGCGTTCACCCGGATCATCGTGGTGCTGGCGCTGCTGCGGCAGGCGATGGGCACCGGGCAGACGCCGTCCAACCAGGTGCTGGTGGGGCTGGCGCTGTTCCTGACCGCACTGGTGATGACGCCGGTGTGGGAAGCCGCGTGGACCAATGGCTTCGGCCCCTGGCTCAACGGCGAGCTCGAGTTCCGCGCCGCCTGGGACCTGGGCAGCGCGCCGCTGCGCGCCTTCATGCTGGCGCAGGTGCGCGAGACCGACCTGATGACGTTTGCCGGCCTCGCCGGACACAGCACCTACGCCGGGCCGGAAGAGGTGCCGTTCCAGGTGCTGGTGGCCTCGTTCGTCACCAGCGAACTCAAGACCGCGTTCGAGATCGGCTTCCTGGTGTTCATCCCCTTCATCATCATCGACCTGGTCGTGGCCAGCGTGCTGATGTCGATGGGCATGATGATGCTGTCGCCGATGCTGGTGTCGGCACCGTTCAAGATCCTGCTGTTCGTGCTGGTCGATGGCTGGGTGCTGACGGTGGGCACGCTGGCCGCCAGTTTCAACGCGGTCTGAGCCATGACCCCCGAACTCGCCCTCACCGAACTGCGCCTGGGCCTGCAGGTGGCGTTGTGGGTCGGCGGCCCGCTGCTGGTCACCGTGCTGATCGTCGGCGTGGTGGTCGGCGTGGTGCAGGCGGCCACCCAGATCAACGAGCCGACCATCGCCTTCGTCGCCAAGGCGGCGGCGCTGACCGCGGCCCTGTTCGCACTCGGTGCCTTCCTGCTGAGCTACCTGGTCGATTACACGATCACCCTGTTCCACCGCATCCCGCACCTGATCGGCTGAACACGCGCTGATGGACGCCGCCACCCAGATGGCGATCGACGGCCAGCAGGCCTTCGGCATGATCGGCACCCTGATGTGGACCGCGCTGCGCGTGGGTGCACTGCTGATGGCGATGCCGCTGATCGGCACCCGTGCGATCCCGGCGCGGATCCGGGTGATGGTGGCGCTGGCGATCAGCCTCGCACTGGCACCGCTGCTGCCGGCGCCGCCCGCATACACCGGCTTCGATGCGGCCACCGTGCTGTCGATCGCGCGCGAGCTGGCGGTGGGCGCGGCGATGGGCTTCATGCTGCGGCTGGTGTTCGAGGCCGGCGCGCTGGCCGGCGAGCTGATCTCGCAGGGCACCGGCCTGTCGTTCGCGCAGATGTCGGATCCGTTGCGCGGGGTGAACTCGGGCGTAATCGGCCAATGGTTCTACCTCGCGTTCGGGCTGCTGTTCTTCGCCGCCAACGGCCATCTGGCGATGGTGGCGCTGCTGGTGCACAGCTACGAGGCGCTGCCGATCGGCACGGCCCTGCCCGACGTGCGCGCCACGCTGTCGGTGGCGCCGGAATTCTTCGCCGTGGTGCTGCGCGGCGCGGTCAGCCTGGCGTTGCCGGTGATGGTGGCGATGCTGGCGGTGAACCTCGCCTTCGGCGTGCTGTCGCGCGCCGCACCCGCGCTCAACCCGATCCAGCTGGGCCTGCCGATCTCGGTACTGGTGGGCCTGTTCCTGATCGCGATGCTGGCCGGCGAACTCGGCCCGCCGGTGCAACGTCTCTACGACGCCGCGTTCGATGCGGCGGGGCGCGTTCCGACCGGGGGATAAGCCAACTCGCGGGTTGCGCTGATGCGTCCACGTTCCGCCCTCACCGCTTCGCGGCACGCGCCTTGCACTGCTCCAGGCAGGTAACAGCGGCCGTGACTGATGGCGGAAAACGAAGACGGTCAGGAAAAGACCGAACAGCCCAGTGAAAAACGGCTGCGCGAGGCCCGGGAGAAAGGCAATGTCCCGCGCTCGCGCGAGCTGTCGACGGTGGCGGTGTTCGGTGCCGGCGTGGCCGCGCTGCTGGCCATGGGCGGCGGCTTCGCCGCGCGCGCACTCGACTGGATGCGCGTCGCGCTGACCCCTGACCTCGCGCTGCTGGAATCGCCGCACCTGCTGTTCGGCCATGCGGCGATGCTGATGCTGGGCTTCCTGTGGATCCTGGCGCCGCTGCTGCTGGTCACGCTGCTGGCCTGCTTCATCGCACCGGCGGTGATGGGTGGCTTCAACTTCGCCACCAAGGGCCTGGTGCCCGACCTCAAGAAGCTCGATCCGATGGCCGGGCTCAAGCGCATCTATGGCCCCGAAGGCTTCGCCGAACTGCTGAAGTCGCTGCTGCGCGTGGCGCTGGTCGGTGGCGCGGCGACGCTGTTCCTGTTGCCGAGCCTCAACCGGCTGCGGTCGATGCTCAACCAGCCGCTCGAGGACGCCGCCCGCGGCGGGCTGCAGTTCGCGCTGTGGATGCTGATGGCGACCGCCGGCGCGCTGCTGCTGCTGGCACTGATGGATGCGCCCTACCAGAAGTGGAACTGGCGGCGGAAGCTGATGATGACGCGGCAGGAACTGCGCGAGGAGATGAAGGAGTCGGAAGGTCGCCCCGAGGTCAAGGGCCGCATCCGCCAGCTGCAGCAGGAGATGTCGCAGCGCCGGATGATGGAGGACGTGCCGACCGCCGACGTGATCGTGGTCAACCCGACCCACTACGCGGTGGCGCTGAAGTACGAGGGCGGCAACATGCGCGCGCCGAAGGTCGTCGCCAAGGGCGTCGACGAACTGGCCCTGCGCATCCGCGAAGTCGGCGAGAAGCACCGCGTCGCGCTGGTGTCGGCGCCGCCACTGGCACGGGTCTTGTATCGGGAGGCGGAGATCGGCCAGGAAATCCCGGTGAAACTCTACGCTGCCGTTGCCCAGGTGCTCTCCTACGTCTACCAGTTGCGCAACTGGCGGGCCGGCACGCCGCAGCCGCAGCTTGCCGACATCGACGTCGACGAGGCTGACGGCGCACGCGAAGCCCCGCGATGAGCGCCGCATTGATGCAGCCGGGCCCGAAGCGCATCTTCGACATGCTGCGCAATGGCCTTGGCGCGCCGCTGGTGGTGCTGGCGCTGCTGGCGATGGTGGTGGTGCCGCTGCCGCCGACCATCCTCGACATCCTCTTCAGCTTCAACATCGCGATCTCGCTGGTGGTGCTGCTGGCGGTGATCTACGTGCAGCGCCCGCTGGACTTCAGCATCTTCCCGATCGTGCTGCTGATCACCACGATGCTGCGCCTTGCGCTCAACGTGGCCTCCACCCGCGTGATCCTGCTGCACGGCCAGAACGGCCCCGACGCGGCCGGCAAGGTGATCGAATCGTTCGGCGAGTTCGTGGTGGGCGGCAACTTCGCGGTCGGCATCGTCGCCTTCGCGATCCTCACCATCATCAACTTCATGGTCATCACCAAGGGCGCCGGGCGCGTGTCGGAAGTGACCGCGCGCTTCATCCTCGATGCCATGCCCGGCAAGCAGATGGCGATCGACGCCGACCTCAATGCCGGCCTGCTGACCCGCGAGGAAGCCAAGGCGCGTCGCGAGGAAGTGCGCCAGGAAGCCGACTTCTACGGCGCGATGGACGGCGCCAGCAA
Organism: Luteimonas yindakuii; assembly: GCF_004803715.2. NCBI lineage: Bacteria > Pseudomonadati > Pseudomonadota > Gammaproteobacteria > Lysobacterales > Lysobacteraceae > Luteimonas > Luteimonas yindakuii. The sequence goes on along the minus strand of NZ_CP039383.2, from coordinate 1,553,622 downwards.
GTTCATCCGCGGCGATGCCATCGCCGGCATCCTGATCCTGTTCGTCACCGTGATCGGCGGCCTGGCGATCGGCGTGCTCCAGCACGGCATGCCGGCCGGCGAAGCGGCCGCCACCTACACCCTGCTGTCGATCGGCGATGGCCTGGTGTCGCAGATCCCGGCCCTGCTGGTGTCGTCCGCGGTCGCGCTGCTGGTGACCCGTGCCTCGCGCTCGCAGGACATGGGCGGCGCCGTCACCGGCCAGGTGTTCGGCCAGCACAAGGCGCTGACTATCGCCGCCGCGATCCTGCTGGTCGTCGGCCTCGTGCCGGGCATGCCGAACCTGGCCTTCCTGAGCCTCGCCGCGCTGGTGGGCTACGGGGCCTGGTACATGCGCAAGCGCGAGGCGGAAGCCGCGATCGCCGCCGCCAATCCCGATCCCGCCCTGCCCTCGCCCGAACAGGCCGCCACCGCCGAACTCGGCTGGGACGACCTGCGCCCGGTCGATCCGCTCGGGCTGGAAGTCGGCTACCGGCTCATCCCGCTGGTCGACAAGGCCCAGGGCGGCGAACTGATGGCGCGGATCAAGGCCGTGCGTCGCAAGCTCACCCAGGACATCGGCTTCCTGATCCCGCCGGTGCATATCCGCGACAACCTCGAACTCGCACCCACCGCCTACCGCCTGCTGGTGCACGGCGTGCCGGTGGCGACCGCCGACATCCACCCCGACCGCCTGCTGGCACTGGACCCGGGCGGCACCCTGCATCCGATCGAGGGCATCCCCGGCAAGGACCCGGCGTTCGGGCTCGACGCGCTGTGGATCCTGCCGCTGCAGCGTGCCCAGGCCGAAGCCGCCGGCTACACCGTGGTCGATCCCGCCACCGTGGTCGCCACCCACCTCTCGCACCTGGTGCGAGAGCAGGCACCGGAACTGCTGGGCCACGAGGAAGTGCAGCAATTGCTGGCGACGCTTGCGCGCAGCACGCCGAAACTCGCCGAGGACCTGACCCCGAAGTCGCTGCCGCTGTCGGTGGTGGTGCGCGTGCTGCAGAACCTGCTGATCGAGCGCATCCCGGTGCGCCAGCTGCGGCGCATCGCCGAGTCGCTGGTCGAGCACGCCGCGCACACCCAGGACCCCACCCAGCTCACCGCCGCGGTGCGCACCGCGCTGGGCCGCTTCATCGTCCAGGAGATCGCCGGGCCGGCCACCGAACTGCCGGTGTACACGCTGGCGCCGACGCTGGAACGCGTCTTGCAGGACTCCGCACAGGGCGCCGGTGCCGCACTGGAACCGGGCCTCGCCGAACGCCTGCAGCAGAGCCTCGCCGATTGCGCGGGCCAGCAGGAGGCCAGGAACGAACCGGCCGTGGTGCTGGTGCCCAGCCAGGTGCGCGCCGCGCTGGCGCGCCTGGTCCGCCACAGCGTGCCCGGGTTGTCGGTGCTGGCCTACACGGAAGTCCCCGAAGACCGGCGCCTGAAGCTGGTGGGCACGATCAGTTGAACAACGCGTCACCCCTTTCGAACCACGGGCAACAGTCATGAACATCCGCCGCTTCGTCGCCGCCGACATGCGCACCGCACTGCAGATGGTGCGCGACGCCCATGGTCCCGATGCCGTGATCCTCTCCAACCGCCGCACCGACGAGGGCGTGGAGATCGTGGCGGCCAGCAACTACGACGAAGCCTGCCTGCAGCGCGCCCTCGAGGCGCAGCCGCGCCCGCCGGCCGAAGCACCGGCACCTGCGGTGGTCGCGCCGGAACGGCCGCTCGCGCCGGCAGAACGCTGGTTGCGTGAACTCGCGCCCGCCACGACGACCGCGCCGGTCACGGGCACCTCCACCCCCGCGCCGGTGGCGCCAGCGCCAGCGGTCGCCGCCATGGCGGCACCGGCCACACCGCGTGCCACGCCGCGCCGGGCCGCAGCTGCGGTCGCCGAACCCACGTCAGCCGCCAGGGCCCGCGACGCAGGCGACGAATTCGACGGCCCCGCCTTCGCCGAACTGCTGGCGCGCACGCGTCCGCCGGTGGCCCCGGTCGACGACCGCCCAGCCCCTGCACCCGAGCCGCCGGCGCCGGTGCTCGCCGCAGTCCCGACGCCGCCGGCGCCCGCCAGCGACGGCGAACTGGCGCGCATGCGCGACGAACTGGCGCAGATGCGCACCATGATCGAGCGCGAGATGGCCCGCCTCACCGACGAACGCCTGCGCGGCTCGCCGGTGCGCGCACAGATGATGGACCTGCTGGAGGACTACGGCTTCGATGCCGGCATCACCCGCGACGTGGTGCTGCAGATCCCCGCCGACACCCCTGAACACCGCGCCCGCGGGCTGATGCTGGGCCTGATCTCGCGCAAGCTGCCGATCTGCCCGGTCGATCCGCTGCACGAGGCCGGGGTGATCGCCCTGGTCGGTCCCACCGGCGCCGGCAAGACCACCACGATCGCCAAGCTGGCCGCGCTGTACGCCGCCCAGTACCAGCCGCGCGACGTCGCGCTGGTGACCACCGACACCGCGCGCATCGGTGGCCGCGAACAGCTGCACAGCTACGGCCGCCAGCTCGGCATCGCCGTGCACGAGGCCGACAGCGAGGCCAGCCTGCTGCAGCTGCTGCAGAAACTGCAGGACTACCGGCTGGTGCTGGTGGACACCGCGGGCCTGAGCCAGCGCGACCGCGCACTGGCCGGCCAGCTCAACTGGCTGCGCGCCGCGCGCCAGGTCCGCACGTTGCTGGTGTTGCCGGCCAACACCCACTTCGCCGACCTCGACGAAGTGGTGCGCCGCTTCGAGCACGCGCGCCCGCAGGGCGTGGTGCTGACCAAGCTCGACGAGACCAGCCGCCTCGGCAGCGCGCTGTCGGTGGTGGTCGACCACCAGCTGCCGCTGACCTGGACCACCGACGGCCAGCGCATCCCGGAAGACCTGAGCCGGGCCAATGCCGCCCATCTGGTGCTTCGCCTTGAAGATCTCCGCCGCGATGCCGATAAGCCCATGGCATCCGAGCATTCCGCCCCGGAGCACACCCATGCTGTCGCCTGAGACCCTGCCGCCGATGTCCGTCGCCGTCCCGCCCGCACTCCAGCCCGTGCGCACCCTCGCCGTCACCGGTGGCAAGGGCGGCGTGGGCAAGACCAACGTGTCGGCGAACCTGGCGATCGCGCTATCGGAGCTCGGCAAGCGCACGCTGCTGCTGGATGCCGACCTCGGCCTGGCCAATGTCGACGTGCTGCTGGGGCTCTCGCCGCGCCACACGCTGGCCGACCTCGTCGCCGGGCGCTGCAGCCTCGACGAGGTGATCCTGGAAGGCCCGTCGGGGGTGATGATCGTCCCCGCCGCCTCCGGCCGCCGGCACATGGCCGAACTCCGTCCCGCCGAACACGCAGGCCTGGTCAACGTCTTCAACGATCTGCAGCGCGACCTCGACATGCTGGTGGTCGATACCGCTGCCGGGATCACCGATTCGGTGCTCACCTTCTGCCAGGCCGCGCAGGACACGCTGGTCGTGGTCTGCGACGAGCCGGCCTCGATCACCGACGCCTATGCGCTGATCAAGGTGCTCGCGCGCGAGCGTGGCGTCGGCCAGGTACAGGTGGTCGCCAACATGGTGCGCAGCCCGCAGGAAGGCCGCGGCCTGTACGAGAAACTGTCGCGCGTGTGCGAGCGCTTCATCGGTGACGTGTCGCTGAACTATCTCGGCGCGGTGCCGCAGTGCGAGTGGCTGCGGATGTCGGTGCAGCGCCAGCAGGCCGTGGTGCGCGCCTATCCGGCGAGCCCGTCGGCGCGTGCGCTGACCGAGATCGCCCGCCGCACCGCCCGCTGGCAGGCGCCGACCGCGCCGCGCGGCCATGTCGAGTTCTTCGTCGAGCGGATGCTGCGCCAGGGAGTGCCGGCATGAGCATGGCCGCCCGCCACTACCAGGACATCCAGCGCAGCAACGCGCCCGATCCCATCGTCCAGCACGCCGAACTGGTGCGCCGTATCGCCCATCACCTGGCGGCGCGGCTGCCGGCCAGCGTGGAGATCGACGACCTCGTCCAGGCCGGCATGATCGGCCTGCTCGAGGCCTCGCGCAGCTATGACGCCGAACAGGGCGCGTCGTTCGAGACCTATGCCTCGATCCGCATCCGCGGTTCGATGATCGACGAGATCCGCCGCGGCGACTGGGTGCCGCGTTCCGTGCACCGCCGCGCACGCGAAGCCGCTGCAGCGATCCGCGCGATCGAGCAGGCCAGTGGCCGCGCCGCGGCCGCACAGGAAGTCGCCGACAAACTCGGGCTGCCGCTGGCCGACTACATGCGCCTGCTGGAGGACGCCGCGCGCGGCCAGGTGCTGAGCCTGGATTCGCATGTCGAGGACCATGGCGAGGTCGAGCCCGCGCGGCGCGGCGGCCCGACCCCGCAGGACGCGCTGGTGCGCGGCGAGTTCGGCCGCGAACTCGCCGCCGCGATCGGCCTGCTGCCGGAACGCGAGCAGCTGGTGCTGTCGCTGTACTACCAGCAGGAACTCAACCTCAAGGAGATCGGCGCGGTGCTCGGCGTCAGCGAATCACGCGTGTGCCAGATCCATGGCCAGGCGGTGGTGCGGCTGCGCGGGCGCCTGACCGCGTTCGAACTCGCGGACACCGGCATCGGCGACGACGACTGATGCCTACGGTTTTACTGGAGCCCCACTTTTGAACAAGAACATGCGCGTCCTGATCGTCGACGATTTCTCGACGATGCGCCGGATCATCAAGAACCTGCTGACCGACCTCGGCTTCAACAACACCGTCGAGGCCGAGGACGGCCACAGCGCGCTGGCGGTGTTGCGCCAGGACGCGGTCGAGCTGGTGATCACCGACTGGAACATGCCCGGCATGACCGGCATCGAACTGCTGCGCGCGATCCGCGCCGACGCCGCGCTGCGCGCCCTGCCGGTGCTGATGGTGACCGCGGAAGCCAAACGCGAGCAGATCATCGAGGCGGCACAGAACGGGGTGAACGGCTACATCATCAAGCCGTTCACCGCGCAGACCCTCGAGGAGAAGCTCAACAAGGTCTTCGAACGCCTCGGGGGCGGTGCTTGAACACGCCGGTGGTCGACGACATCCCGGTTGCACGCCTGCTGCAGGACGCACTCGACGCGCTCGAACGCGGCGACGAGGACGCCTGGCGCCAGCACGTGGATGCGATCGCCGCATCGCGCACGCATACGCTGGTCAACGGCCTCGGCCGCCTCGCGCGCGAACTCGAACAGGCGCTCGATGCCCTGCCCCCGGCGCCGTCCGGCGGCAACCTCGACGATGCCTGCGCGCGCCTCGACCATGTGGTGGCGATGACCGAAGAGGCCACGCACCGCACGCTCGACCTGATCGACGACAGCCGCGCGCTGGTCGCGCGCCTCAAGGACGGCCCGCTGGACGAGACCCAGGCCGGTACCGTGGAAGCGCTGCGCGACAACCTGCGCGAGATGGCGCTGGCGCAGAGCCACCAGGACCTGGGCGGGCAGATCATCCGCCGCGTCGCCTCGATCGTGCGTGGCGTGCACGAGGGCTTCGGCGAGCTCGGCCTGCCGCCGAAGGACGAGCCGGCCTGCGACGAACGCGGCCATGGCCCGGCCGTGCGCGGGCTGGATGCCGGCACCGTCGGCCAGAGCGACGCCGACGACCTGCTGTCGAACCTGGGCCTCTGACGCGGTGAACGCCTCGCCGGAAATCGCCGCCGACTTCGTGCTCGAAGCACGCGAGCTGCTCGACGACCTCGGCGGGCAGCTGGTCGCGCTGGAGCAGACGCCGGGCGACCGCGAACAGTTGAACGCGGTGTTCCGCGCGTTCCATACCCTGAAGGGTGGCGCCGGCTTCCTCGGCGTCACCCCGCTGGTGGAACTCTGCCACGCCGCCGAGGAGACCCTGGGCGCCGCGCGCAGTGGCCACGCCACGCTGGAGCCGCGCCATTTCGATGCGGCGCAACAGTCACTGGACTGGCTGCAGGCGATGGTCGACGCGATCGAGAACGGCGGCGACGTCCCGCGCGCCCCGGCCGCGGTGGTCAATGGTTTCTCGCTGGGTCCGGTCGCCACGGCGTCGGGGCTCGCCCCCGCCGCCAACGGCGAGATGATCGGCGACGACGAATTCGAAGCGCTGCTCGACCAGTTGCACGGCAATGCGGCACCGGGCGCGGGCAGTGCAGTTGCCAGTGGCGAACCGATCAGCGACGACGAGTTCGAGGCGCTGCTCGACCAGCTGCATGGCTCGGCGCCTCCCGGTGCGGCTGTGCCTGCCGCCGTGGCCACGCCGGCACCCCTGCGACCGCCGCCGGCGCCCGTCGCCGTGCCGCCCAGGCCCGCCGCGCCGCAACCGGCTAATGCATCGGCCAATGCCGAGCGCGAACACACCGTGCGCGTGGACACGCGACGCCTCGATGCGATCGTCGACCTCGTCGGCGAACTGGTGCTGGCGCGCAACCGCCTCAAGACCCTGCGTGCGCGGCTGCGCGACGAGGAACTCGACCGCGCCGTCAGCACGCTCGACAACGCCACCGCACGCCTGCAGGGCGCGGTCATGCATACGCGCATGCAACCGGTCGGCAAGGTGTTCTCGCGTTTTCCCAAGCTCGCCCGCGATGTCGCCCGCGCGCTCGACAAGGAAGTGGACCTCGAACTGGTCGGCGCCGACACCGAGCTCGACCGCAACCTCGTCGAGGCGCTGGCCGACCCGCTGGTGCACCTGGTGCGCAATGCCATCGACCACGGCATCGAAGCCCCTGCCCTGCGCGAGGCCACCGGCAAGTCGCGCGCCGGCCGGGTGCGGCTGATCGCCCAGCAGCAGGGCGATTACGTCGGCATCGAGGTGCAGGACGACGGTGCCGGCATCGACCCGGAACGCCTGCGCAGCAAGGCGCGGGAAAAGGGCCTGATCGATGCCGAATCCGCGGCGCGCCTGAGTCCGGAGGAATGCCTGCACCTGGTATTCATGCCCGGCTTCTCCACCCGCGGCGAGGTCAGCGACATCTCCGGCCGCGGCGTGGGCATGGACGTGGTGCAGTCGCGCATCCGCGAGCTGAGCGGGCAGATCCAGATCCATTCGGAACTCGGCCGTGGCAGCCGCTTCTCGCTGCGGGTACCGCTGACGCTGGCGATCCTGCCGACCCTGCTGGTGCAGGCCGCTGGCGACGCCTATGCCTTGCCGCTGGCGCGCGTGCAGGAAGTGCTGCATGCCCCGACCCATGCGGTGAACTGGTTCGATGGCCGTGCCGCACTCGACCGTCGCTCGCACACGCTGCCACTGCTCGATCTTCGCCACTGGCTGCGGCAGCCGGCGCCGGAGACGGCGTTGCTGACCATCGTGGTCCTGCAACGCGGCGATACCCGCTTCGGCCTGGTCGTGGACGAGGTCCGCGGCCGCGAGGAAGTGGTGATCAAGCCGCTGCCACGCGCACTGCGCGGCCTGCCCGGCTACGCCGGCGCCACCCTGATCGGTGACGGTCGCCTGGCGCTGATCCTCGACGTGGATGCGTTGAAAGGTCCGTGATTCGTGATTGGTAATTGGTGATTCGTGAGTGGCAAGGGCGGGCGACGTCCGTTCCGGTGATTCAGCTCTTCCGAACCACCCATCACGAATCACCAGTCACCGCGCCCGACTCAAGTCGCGCGCCCCTTCGCCGATATCGCCACCATGGATATCTTCAGCGTCATCGGACTCGTGCTCGCCGTGGTCGCCCTGCTGGGCGGCAGCGTCCTCAAGGGCGCGGGGCTGGCGGGGCTGTGGTCTCCCGCGGCCTTCGTCATCGTCATCGTCGGCACCGTGGCCGCGATCCTGCTGCACGCACCGCGCCCGGTCTTCAGCCGCGCGATGAAGATCTCGCGCTGGGTGCTGAAGCCGCCGGTGGCCGACCGCGCCGCGCTGATCGCCCAGCTGCTGGAGTGGAGCAACGTCGCCCGCCGCCAGGGCCTGCTGGGCCTGGAAAGCCACGTCGAATCGCAGACCGACCCGTTCCTGCGCAAGGGCCTGCAGATGCTGGTCGACGGCCTGGAGCCCGAAGCCATCCGCCACATGCTCGACATCGAGCTGCAGGGCGAAGAACACCACGACCTCGCCGCCGCCAAGATCTACGAGAGCATGGGCATCTATGCGCCGACTCTGGGCATCGTCGGCGCCGTGCTCGGCCTGATGGCGGTGATGCAGAACCTCGCCGATCCGAGCAAGCTCGGCCAGGGCATCGCCGCCGCGTTCACCGCCACCATCTACGGCATCGCCTCGGCCAACCTGCTGTTCCTGCCCTGCGCCGCCAAGCTCAAGAGCGTGATCGGCCGCCGCAGCGGCGAGCGCGAGCTGGTGATCGAAGGGCTGATCGCGATCGCCCAGGGCGAGAACCCGCGCAACATCGAAGCGCGCCTGGCCGGGTTCCTGCACTAGGCCATGGCACGTCGCAAACACCATGAAGAGCATGCCAATCACGAGGCCTGGGCGATCCCCTATGCCGACCTGATGACGCTGCTGCTGGCCTTCTTCGTGGTGATGTACGCGATCTCGTCGCTCAACGAAGGCAAGTACCGGGTGATGTCGGCATCGCTGGCGAACGCCTTCAACGGCACGCCGCGCACCATCGACCCGGTGCAGATCGGCGAGAGCGACCGCCGCGAATCCGACTTCGGCCGCCCCACGCCGATTCCCAGCGGAGCCCGCCGCGGCCCGCAGGCGGTGTCGCCGGTGCTCGATTCGCCGCTGCAGCCGATGCTCGAATCCAAGATGCGCAGTGACCGCACCGGCGAAGGGCTGGACGCCGCTGCGCTGGAGACGTCGCGCAAGCAGCTGGCACGCATCGCCATGCAGCTCGAGGATGCACTGTCGGAACTGGTGCGTGCGCGGATGATCACCATCCACCGCACGGATCTGTGGCTGGAAGTCGAGATCAACAGCGACATCCTGTTCCCGACCGGATCGGCGTCGCTGGATCCGTCCGCACAGGGGCTGATGACGAAGCTGGCCGGGCTGCTGCGGGACTCGCCCAATCCGATCCGCGTCGAGGGCTACACCGACGACCGGCCGATCCGCACGATGCAGTTTCCGTCGAACTGGGAACTGTCGGCCGCGCGTGCGGCCAGCGTCGTGCATCTGTTCGTGCGCGAGCAGCTGGCCCCCGAACGCCTGGTCATGGTGGGCTACGGCCAACATCGCCCCAAGGCCGACAACGCCACCGACGCCGGCCGCAATGCCAACCGCCGCGTGGTGCTGATGGTGCTGGCCGCACCCGATGCCGCAGGGGCACGTGCGGTGGACCATCCCCCGGCAACCGTTCCGAACGAAGCCGCAGTGGCCAGCGCACGGCCACGTGCAGCCACGACGATGCGAGGAGACAGCTGATGCGCGTGTGGGCGATCGCCAACCAGAAAGGAGGCGTCGGCAAGACCACGACCACGCTCGCACTCGGTCGCAGCCTGGTGGTGCGCGGCCTGAGCGTGCTGCTGGTCGACCTCGACCCGCACGCTTCGCTGACGCGCGCCTTCGGCGTGCCCAGCGATCCGCAGCCCGCCGGCGTGGTCGACCTGTTCGGTGCGCCGCCGGCCACGCTCGCCGGGGTGATGCGCCCTGCCCCGGTCGAAGGCCTGGATTTCGTCTGCGCGCAGACCGCGCTGGCCACCCTGGAGCGCCGCAGCGCCAACCAGCCCGGACTCGGCCTGGCGCTGTCGCAGGCGATCACCCGCCACACCGGCGGGCACGACGTGGTGCTCCTCGACTGCCCGCCCACCCTGGGCCTGCTGATGGTCAATGCGCTGGCTGCCGCCGACCGGCTGATCGTGCCGACCCAGTGCGAACCGCTGGCACTGCACGGGCTGGCGGGCATGGTGCGCACCGGTGCGATGGTCGAGCGCTCGCGGCAGCGCCCGCTGCCGGTGTCGGTGCTGCCGACCCTGTTCGACCGCCGTACCCGCGCCGGCCGCGACACCCTGGCGCAGCTGCAGCAGGAGTACCGCGAGCTGGCCTGGGACCAGGCGATTCCCGTCGATACCCAGCTCGCCAATGCCGACGCACTCGCCCAGCAGGTCTTCAGTGGCGAGCCGGGCGGGCGCGCGATGACCGCCTACGCACGCGCACTGGACTGGCTGCTGGCCAGCGAGCAGCAACTGGAGCGCGCGGCATGAATGCAATGCGCGAGGTGGACGACTACGTGGACCTGCTGCTCGGCAGCGGTGCGCCGGTACCGGCCGCGGTGACGGGCGAAGGCCCCGCCCTGGCGCCTGCGGTCGCACCGCTGGTGCCCGCGGCGCCGCCATCCGCGGTGGCACAGGCGCGCCGCGCGGTCGCACCCGCGGCGGCCGCGCAGGTCGAAGCCGAGGCGGCTGCGAACGTACCCGCCCACGGCGAGCGCCGTCGTCGTCGTGGCGAACGCACGGCACGCTGGCTGCGGCTGCGCTGCGGCGCCCAGGCCTATGCGCTGGAACTGCTGAAGATCCGCGAGGTCGTGCGGCCGATGCCGCTGCTCTCGCTGCGGGGCGCGGTGCCCAGCGTCGCCGGGGTGATGAACCTGCGCGGCCAAGTGGTGCCGGTGATCGACCTTGGCGTGCAGCTCGGCGAAAGCGCGGCGGCCGATACCGGCAGCACGCGGATCATCGTGCTCGAGGAACGCGGCGAAGTGCTCGGCCTGCGCGTGTGCTCGGTCGAGGACGTGGTCGTCATCAACGATGCGCAGGTCGAAGACACCCATGTGTCGCGGCTGGCCCCGGTCGGCGACCGGCGCATCCACGGCATCGCCCGCATCGGCCGCGACGTCATGTTGCTGCTCGATGCCAGCCGGCTGATCGAGATGCCGCTGCGGCCGCATTGAAGCGGCCGACACCCCGGGCTAAAGATCGCAGCGATGCGGCCGTTACCGCTGCGAACCGTCCGCAACCCGGGGGCTGATTTTTGGACACGGTGACCTTGCAATCCGACCTCGGCATCGAGAGCAGTGCCGGGCTCAAGGACATGCTCGCCACGCACGTGGCCGTGGACGCGCCGCTGGCCGTCGACGGCGCCGGCGTGCAGCGCGTGCACACCGCGAGCCTGCAGGTACTGGCGGCCTGGTGGCAGGCGCGCACCCTGCATGCGCGCGAAACGCGCTGGGCCGAGATCGGCGAACCGTTGCGCGCCGCCGTGCGTACCCTCGGCCTGGACTCCGCGCTTGCAATCACGGACGCCCCGGCACACCCCACTTCCCCCATGGAGAGAACCCCATGAGCGCCCGTATCCTCGTCGTCGACGATTCCGCGTCGATGCGCCAGATGGTCTCGTTCGCCCTCACCTCGGCCGGCTATGCGGTCGAGGAAGCCGAAGACGGCCAGGTGGCGCTGGGCCGCGCCCGCGGCGCGCGCTTCAACGCCGTGATCACCGACGTCAACATGCCGAACATGGACGGCATCTCGCTGATCCGTGAACTGCGCCAGCTGCCGGACTACAAGTTCACCCCGCTGCTGATGCTGACCACCGAATCCGCCGCCGACAAGAAGGCCGACGGACGCGCCGCCGGTGCCACAGGCTGGCTGGTCAAGCCGTTCGACCCGGACCAGCTCGTGGCGACCGTGCGCCGCGTGGTCAGCTGATCCACGCCACACCCGGAGCGCGACCTTGAGCATCGACCTGCAGCGGTTCCACGCCACCTACTTCGAAGAAAGCCGTGAAGGGCTGGACGCGATGGAGGCCGGCCTGCTTGCACTCGACGCCGGCGAACGCGGTGCCGAACTGATCAACTCGGTATTCCGCGCCGCGCACTCGATCAAGGGCGGCGCGGCGACGTTCGGCTTCACCGCCACTGCCGAGCTGACCCACGTGCTGGAGACGCTGCTCGACCAGATCCGTGCCGGCGAGCGCGCGGTGGAAGCCGGCGCGCTCGATGCGATGCTGGGCTCGGTGGACGTGCTGCGCGCGTTGCTGGACGAGGCCGAACACCAGCGCCCTGCAGATCCTGCCCAGGTGCAGGCCGTGCACCAGCGCCTTGCCGCGGTGCTCGGCGGTACGCCGGTCCCGGTTGCCGCCGAGGCGACCGCCGCGGCGGATGCCGGTGGCAGCGTGATCGGCTGGCGGATCGGCTTCCAGCCGGAACCGTCGCTGTTCATGAGCGGCAACGATCCGCTCCGGATTCTGCGCGAGCTCGAGGAGCTGGGCCCGCTCAGGGTCGAGGCCAGCCTTGCCGCCCTGCCCGCCTTCGACGCGCTCGACCCGCTGCAGGCGCATATCGGCTGGACGCTGGAACTCGGCGCACCGGTGAAGCGCGCCGCCATCGACGACGTGTTCGCGTGGGTGGCCGACGAGTGCCGCCTCGAGATCGAACCGATCCGGCAACCGGTGGTCGAGGTCGACACCGCCGGTGCTGCGGCAAAGGGTTCCGGTGCGCAGGATGCCGAGAGTTCGATCCGCGTCGGCGTGGACAAGATCGACGGCCTGATCAACCTGGTCGGCGAGCTGGTCATCACCCAGTCGATGCTGCAGCAGCTGGGCGCGGGCCTCGACGGCGCGCTGGCCGAACGGATGCAGGCGGCGCTGGAGCAGCTGGAGCGCAACACCCGCGACCTGCAGGACGCGGTGATCGGCGTGCGCATGCTGCCGGTGGATGCGGTGTTCCGCCGCTTCCCGCGCCTGGTGCGCGACCTGTCCGGCCGTCTCGGCAAGCTGGTCCGCCTGCAGACCAGCGGCGAGGCCACCGAACTCGACAAGGGCCTGATCGAGAAGATCGCCGATCCGCTGGTGCACCTGGTGCGCAATGCCATCGACCACGGCCTCGAGGACCCGGCCACGCGCAGCGGCGCCGGCAAGGAGCCCACCGGCACGATCTCGCTGGCGGCGTCGCACCAGGATGGCCATATCGTCATCGAGGTCGGCGACGACGGCCGCGGCCTCGACCGCAACCGCATCCTTGCCAAGGCGCGTGAACGCGGACTGGTGGTGCCGGAGCAACCCACCGACGCGCAGGTGTGGGACCTGATCTTCCAGGCCGGCTTTTCCACCGCCGATGCGGTCACCGACCTGTCGGGGCGCGGCGTGGGCATGGACGTCGTGCGCAGCAACATCCGCCAGCTCGGCGGCAGCGTGCAGCTGGAGAGCCATCTCGGCCGCGGCACGCGGGTGACCATCCGCCTGCCGCTGACACTCGCCATCCTCGATGGCATGACCGTATCGGTGGGCAACGAGACGCTGGTCCTGCCGCTGACCCACGTCCGCGAGGCGCTGCAGCCCGGGCCGGGCGACGTGCGCACCGTCAAGGGCCAGGGCCGCATGCTCAAGGTGCGCGACGAATACCTGCCACTGCTGTCGCTCGGCGACACCTACGGTTACGGCCGTGCCGGCACCGACGCGCTGGTGGCGGTGGTGGTCGAGGGCGACGGGCGCCGGCTCGCGGTCGAGGTGGATGCGCTGCTCGGCCAGCAACAGGTGGTCGTGAAGAGCCTCGAACGCAACTACCGGCGCGTGGAAGGCATCTCCGGCGCGACCATCCTCGGCGATGGCCGGGTGGCGCTGATCGTCGACGTGGGCGGCCTCGCACGCAGCCGTCGCGTGCCGCAGGCTGCCTGAGCGGCGCGGCCGGACGCCCGCATGGACCCTTCCTTCGAACACCATCCGGACCAGGTCGACGTGGCTGTCGACGGCACCGAGCAGTTGCGCTACGAGAAGCGCGAACCGGCCGACGTGCGGCGCCTGCTGGGCGCGCTGGTCTCGGCGCGTGCGCTGGTAACCGCGCAGATCGTCCCCGGCAGCATCAGCTGTCCCACCGCGGTGCTGGCGGTCGACAACGACACCGTGCTGCTCGACGGGCACCCGCAGGAACCGATCAACCAGCGCCTGCTGCAGGCGCATCATCTGGTCTGCACCTCGCAGCTGGACCGGGTGCAGATCCGCTTCCGCGTGCAGCGCCTGCAGCGGGTCGACAACGAGGGCTACACCGCGTTCATCGCGCCGCTGCCGGCATCGGTGATCGAACTGCAGCGCCGCGAGACCTATCGCCTGCAGATCCCGCCGATGCAGCCGGTGCTGTGCCGCCTGCCCGCCGACGATGGCGAGGACGAGGGCGCCGAACTGCGCGTGCTCGACCTCAGTGCCGGCGGCGTCGCGCTGGCGGCGGCGGAGGGTTTCGCCCTGCCCGGCTCCAGCAGGCTGGGCGGCTGCACGCTGCTGCTGCCGGATGCCCCGCCGATCGTGGTGGAACTGTCGGTGGCGCACAGCTACATCGAGCACACCCGCAACGGCAGCCAGCGCCTGCGCATCGGCTGCCGCTTCGAGCAGCTGGCGCCTCCCGCCGAACGCGCGATCCAGAACTACATCTTCCGCGTCGAGCGCCAGCGCAGCGCCCGCGAACGGCGCGCCGTCTAGCACCGGGCCTCAAGTTCCTCGCGGCGCGGCCGATCACGCAGGCACAGGCCGGCGATCTGGCGGCCATGCAACTGCAGGAGCGGTATGTGAGCACTTCGGACACCCTTCCCGGGCCCGGCGAGTATCTCGGTTTCACCCTGGGCGACGAGCACTACGCGCTCGACATCCTCAAGGTGCAGGAGATCCGCGGCTACGACTCGGTCACCCGCGTCCCGGACACGCCGGACTACATCCGCGGGGTGGTCAACCTGCGCGGCGCCATCGTGCCGGTGCTCGACCTGCGCATGAAGCTGGGACTCAAGGAGGCGCGCTACGACGCCTTCACCGTGATGATCGTGCTGAATTTCGACAACCGCACCGCCGGCATCGTGGTCGACGCGGTGTCCGATGTCGTGCAGCTCGGCGTCGAGCAGATCCGCGCGACGCCGGAACTCGGCGCAGCGGTGGACACGCGCTTCATTTCCGCCATCGGCACCACCGACGAACACATGGTGATCCTGCTCGATATCCAGTCGCTGATCGACTGGGCCGACATCGGCGCCGACGCACTCGAGGAGGCGGCGGCCTGACGGCTGCGCTAAAGCCGGGCCTCCGCGTGCCGATAGCGGGGCAACGGCGGCTGCGTGCCGCCGGTCCCCCACCCAGATACCACTCCCCAGGAGCCGTTCCATGAACACCCAGAGCCTGCTCGCCGCTGCCGTCGGCGCGCTCATCGCCCTTGCCACCGGCCCCGTTGCCGCCCAGGACATGATCCCCGCCGAACAGGCCGTGCGCCACGTCGGCAAGAGCGGCATGGTCTGCGGCCGCGTCGACCGCGCCCGCCACGCCCAGAACACCGAGGGCGAGCCGACCTTCCTCTACATGGGCGGTACGTTCCCGCGCCATACGTTCTCCGCACGCATCCCCGGCAGCATCCGCGGCAACTTCCGCCCGTCGCCGGAAGAACTGCAGGGCAAGGACATCTGCGTGGTCGGCAACATCCAGCGCGATGCCAGCCGCGCCGAGATCGCGGTGAGCTCGCCGTCGAACATCAAGCTCGCCGACATCCGCTGATCCACCTGCAAGCAGGTTGCGTGGCACCCGTCCGGTGCCACGCGCCCGTCACCCGCGCCAACGGAAACACTCGCCATGATGCAGCGCCTCAAGAACCTCAAGCTCTCCTACAAGCTGATGCTGGCCTTCGGCATCGTGCTGGTCCTGATGGTGGTACAGGGCATCGTGGCCTACACCGGCATGGCTTCGCTGGCGCGGGAGACCAACCAGCTCGTCAACGGCACGATGACGTCGGTCGCCACCGCCAACGAGGTCAAGCTGCTGCTGGCCGAATACCGCAACAACTCCTACCGCGGGCTGATCCGCGCCAGTGACGCGGTGAAGGCGCAGGCGCGCGAGCAGACCCGCGACCTCGACCAGCGCATCGAGGAAACGCTGCAGCGCTACGAGGCCGCCCTGCCGGCCGGCGAGTCGCAGCAGCGGACGCTGCATGGCACCGCGACCGCTGCCTGGGCGGAAGCCCGCCAGTCCTACGCCGACGTCAACGAGATGATCGATCTCGATCTTCCCGAGGACGCGCTCGACACCTTCCTCGGTGACACCCACCGCCTGCACGGCGCCGCCGGTGCGGCCGTGGATGCGGTCATCGCCCACGAGAACGTGCTCGCCGAGCATGCGCAGGCCGACGCGGCCACCACCCACACCACGGTCACCACCCTGGTGCTGCTGATGCTGCTGGCCGGCGTCGGTGGCGGCCTTGCGATCGCATGGTTCGTGGCCAAGGCGCTGACGCGCAGCCTGCACCGTGCCGTCGACGTGGCGAACGCGGTCGCGGCGGGCCAGCTCGACAACGAGATCGAAGCCGACCGCGAGGACGAGATCGGCGACCTGCTCAAGGCCATGCAGCACATGCAGGGCGACCTGCGCGAGCGCATCGAGCGCGACCAGCGCATCGCCGGCGAGAACCTGCGCATCCGTACCGCCCTCGACAGCTCCGGTACCAGCGTCATGATCGCCGACCCGCAGCGCAACATCATCTACACCAACCAGGCCGTCACCACCCTGCTCGGCCAGTACGAGTCGGAGATCCACAAGGACCTGCCGCACTTCGATTTCAACAACCTCATCGGCACCAACATCGACGGCTTCCATCGCGAACCGGCACTGATCGCCGGCATGCTGGAGCGCCTGCAGGGCACCCACCAGGGCGAGATCTCGATGGGCGATGCGCACTTCGTGCAGACCGTCGCACGCGTGGACGATGCCGAAGGCACCCTGCTCGGCTACGTGGTCGAGTGGCGCGACCGCACCCCGCAGGTGCGGGTGGAAGCCGAACTCGCCAGCGTCGTCAACGCTGCCGCCGCCGGCGACCTGTCGCAGCGCATCGAGCTGAAGGGCAAGCAGGGCTTCTACCTGCAGCTCGCCAGCCAGCTCAACGGACTGCTCGACGCCAACGGCAAGAGCCTCGAAGGGGTGTCCAGCGTGTTGCAGGCGCTGGCCGAGGGTGACCTCACCGCGCGCATGGAAGGCGACTACCAGGGTGTGTTCGCGCAGATGCGCGACGACGCCAACCGCACCACCGCGCAGCTGACCAGCCTGGTCGGCAGCATCCAGCGCGCCTCGCGTGCCATCAACACCGCATCGAGCGAGATCGTCTCCGGCAACAACGACCTCTCGCGCCGCACCGAGCAGCAGGCGGCCAACCTCGAGGAAACCGCGGCCTCGATGGAGGAGCTCACCTCCACCGTCAAGCAGAACGCCGAGCACGCCCACCAGGCCAACCAGCTGGCGATCGGCGCGGCCGGCGTCGCGACGCGCGGCGGCGACGTGGTCGGCCAGGTGGTCGGCACGATGCGCGAGATCGAGCAGTCCTCGCGGCGCATCGCCGAGATCATCTCGGTCATCGACGGCATCGCGTTCCAGACCAACATCCTCGCCCTCAACGCGGCGGTGGAAGCCGCACGTGCCGGCGAGCAGGGCCGCGGCTTCGCCGTCGTCGCCGCCGAGGTGCGTTCGCTGGCGCAGCGTTCGGCCACCGCGGCCAAGGAGATCAAGGGCCTGATCGAGGATTCGGTCGACAAGGTCGGCAACGGTTCCGCGCTGGCCTCGGAAGCCGGCAAGACCATGGTCGAAATGGTCGCCTCGGTGCAGCGCGTGACCGACATCATGGCGGAGATCTCCGCGGCCTCGCAGGAACAGGCCTCGGGCATCGAGCAGGTCAACCAGACCATCACCCAGATGGACGAAACCACCCAGCAGAACGCCGCGCTGGTGGAAGAAGCCTCCGCCGCCGCGCGCAGCATGGAAGAACAGGCCGGGCAGCTTGCCGACGTGGTCTCGGTGTTCCAGCTGCACGCCGCCGATGCCGCGGCGGACACCGCAAGCCCTGCGCGCACCGCCGCAAGGCCGGTGGCAGCGACCCAGGAGCGCGGCCGCCCGGCCGCATCGCGCAAGCGTGTCGAGCCCGCACTCGCCACCGCCGGCGAGGACTGGCAGGAGTTCTGATCCACCGCTACGCCTCGCATGCAGGACGCCGGCCCCGCGCCGGCGTTCTGCCGTGTGGACGCTGTGGTGGCGCGCCTGGGCCCGACGCTTCAGTCCGCGTGCCTCCGGCCGATAACGCTGTGTCACCCGAGACGGATCCATGTCGGCCAGCTCACTCCTGCCCGCGCCACCCGAGGCGCGCGAGTTCGTGTTCCATGACCGCGATTTCCGCCGCGTCTGCGAACTCATCCATCGCCATGCCGGAATCTCGCTCGGCCCGGCCAAGCGCGACATGGTCTACGGGCGGCTGTCGCGGCGCCTGCGCGCGCTCGGGATCGACAGCTTCCGTGACTACCTCGACCACATCGAGGGCGGTGGCGACGGCGAACTGCAGGGCTTCATCAACGCCCTGACCACCAACCTCACCGCCTTCTTCCGCGAACCGCACCACTTCGAACGTCTCCGCGAAGAGCTGCTCGCACATGCGGCCGCACCCGCCGTGCGGCAGCCGCTGCGACTGTGGTCGTGCGCGGCCTCCACCGGCGAGGAACCCTATTCGATGGCGATCGCCGCGTGCGAGGCGTTCGGCACGCTCAGCCCGCCGGTGCGCATCCTCGCCACCGATATCGACACCCAGGTGCTCGACACCGCGGCCACCGGCGTCTATCCGCTCGAGCGGGTCGCGTCGCTGGAACCCGCGCTGCTGCGCCGCTACTTCCTGCGCGGCAAGGGGCCGCAGGCCGGCCGTTGCCGGGTGCGCCCGGAACTGCAGGCGCTGGTGCGCTTCGAGGCGCTCAACCTGTTGCAGCCGCGCTACGACATCGACGGCGACGTGGTGGCACTGTTCTGCCGCAACGTGATGATCTATTTCGACAAGCCCACCCAGCGCGCCATCCTCTCCCGCCTGGTCACCCATCTCGCGCCGGAAGGCCTACTCTACACCGGCCATTCCGAGAACTACCTGCATGCGGCCGACCTGATCCGCCCGTGCGGGCGCACGCTGTACCGCCGCGCGGAGGCCGACCGATGAGCGTCGCCGCCGAGGACGTGCTGCGCTACCGCGACGCCCGCTTCCAGGTGCAGGCCGCCAAGCTGCTGCCCACCCAGTACCTGGTGGTGGACGACGGCACCGCGCTGGTCACCGTGCTGGGCTCATGCGTGGCCGCGTGCCTGCGCGATCCGCTGCTGGGCATCGGCGGCATGAACCATTTCATGCTGCCCGACGGCAGTGCCGACGACGGTGCGCCCGCGCGTTACGGCAGCCACGCAATGGAGCTCCTGATCAACGACCTGCTCAAGCGCGGTGCCAACCGGCGCCGGCTCGAAGCCAAGGTGTTCGGGGGCGCCAACGTGCTGCGCGGTTTCACCAGCAACCCGGTGGGCACCCGCAATGCCGACTTCGTCGCCACCTACCTCGGTGCCGAGCGCATTCCGGTCATCGCCTCCGACCTGCGCGGCATCCATCCGCGCAAGGTGTGGTTCTTTCCCGACACCGGCCGGGTGATGGTGCAGCGGCTGCCGCACGCGCACGAGGCCGAAGTGGCCGCGACCGAAACCGCCGTGCGCGCGCGCCTGTCCGGCACGCCCACCAGCGGTGGCGTGGAGCTGTTCGAGTGACCACCAGGCCGGTGCGCGTACTGGTCGTCGACGACTCGGCGGTGGTGCGCCAGATGCTGTCGGAGATCCTCGCCGCGGATGCGGGGATCGAGGTCGTCGGCACCGCGGCCGACCCGCTGATCGCGCGCGACAAGATCCAGCGCCTGCAACCCGATGTCATCACCCTCGACATCGAGATGCCGCGCATGAGCGGGCTCGAATTCCTCGAGCAGTTGATGCGGCTGCAGCCGATGCCGGTGGTGATGGTGTCGTCGCTGACCGAGCGCGGCGCGCAGACCACCCTGCAGGCACTGGCGCTCGGCGCGGTGGACGTGGTCTCCAAGCCACGCCTCGACGTCGCCCGCGGGCTGCAGCGCTATGCCGAGGAAATCGTCGACAAGGTGAAGCAGGCCGCGCGCGCGCGGGTGCGCCTGCCGGCCCGCGTGCCGCCCACGGCTGTACCGGCGCCACCACCACCCCCCGCGGTCCGCCCGCTGCCGCTGCACGGCAACCAGCGCCTGATCGCACTGGGTGCTTCCGCCGGCGGCACCGAGGCGTTGCGGGTGGTACTGCAACAGCTGCCTGCCGATACGCCGGCGGTGGTACTCGCCCAGCACCTGCCGGCCAGCTTCAGCGTCGCGTTCGCCGAGCGCCTCGACCGGCATTCGGCGATGACCGTGCGCGAGGCACGCGATGGCGAGACCGTCCTGCGTGGCCATGCCTACCTGCCGCCGGGCGGTCGCCACCTCGCCGTGCTGCGACATGGCGGTGGCTGGCGCCTGCGTGTCGACGATGGCGAACCGGTCAACCGCCACAAGCCGGCGGTGGACGTGCTGTTCCGCTCGGTGGCGCGGGCAGCCGGTGCCAATGCGATAGGCGCGCTGCTCACGGGCATGGGCGACGACGGTGCACGCGGCCTGCTCGAGATGCGCGAGGCCGGCGCGGCGACCCTGGTGCAGGACGAGGCGACCAGCGTCGTCTGGGGCATGCCCGGTGCGGCGGTGAAGTTGGGCGCGGCGACCGAGATCGTGCCGCTCGATGCCATCGCCACGCGGTTGCTGGGCTGGGCGAGCCAACCGCATCCCTGATCCATCGGCGGGGATCACCTGCGCAACTGCGTCCCGCGCAAGAGGCTGTGGACGACTACTCCGCCGCAACCGATACCGGCGCGCAGGCGCGCACCACGCACCCGTCGGCGGTCAGTCCGCGGCGAAGATGCCCATGTGCGCGCGGTAGTAGCGGAGCTCCGCGATCGAATCCCTGACGTCGCTCATCGCCGTATGCGCCGCCTGCTTGCGCACCCCGTGCAGCACCGAGGGCGCCCACCGCCGCGCGAGTTCCTTGACCGTGCTGACGTCGAGGTTGCGGTAGTGGAAGTAGCGCTCCAGCGAGGGCATCAGCCGGTGCAGGAAGCGACGGTCCTGGCAGATCGAGTTGCCGCACATCGGCGACGCACGCTCGGGCACCCACTCGCGCAGGAACTCCAGCGTGCGCGCTTCGGCGTCGGCCAGCGGCACGCCTTCCTCCAGCACCCGACGCCACAGCCCGGAGCGTCCGTGCTGGGTGCGATTCCACTCGTCCATGCCTTCGAGCACCGTCAGCGGCTGCGCGATCGCGCAGTCCGGCCCTTCCGCCAGCACGTTGAGCTGCGCGTCGGTGACGATGGTGGCGATCTCGAGGATCGCGTCGCGGTCGGTATCCAGACCCGTCATTTCCAGGTCGATCCAGATCAGCCTGCCCTCGCCCGCCTGTTCCATCGCCATCCTTTTTCGCGTGTCATTGAAGGACGGCGCATCATATCCCACCGCTCCCGCTCCCCATGCCGATGCCACCACTGCCACTCAGCCACTACGCCATCCTCACGTCGATGCTGGCGCCGGCGCTGTTCCTGACCGCCACCGCGGCGCTGCTGACCACGGCCAACTCGCGCCTGGCGCGGATGGTCGACCGTGCCCGCGGGCTGATGCGCGAGCTCGCCGACAACGACGACCCGGCCGAACGCGTTGTGATCGAGAAACGCATCGCCCTGCAACGCACCCGCAGCCGGATGCTGCTGCGCGCAAGCCAGCTGTTCTACGTCGCGATCAGCTGCTTCGTCGGCACCAGCCTCAGCATTGCCGGTGATGCCCTGCTCGGGCACCGGCTGTCCCAGCTGCCGACGCTGCTTGCCGTGCTCGGGGTGCTGTCGATGCTGACCGCCAGCGTGGTGCTGGCGCGGGAGGCTTCGCTCGCGGTGGCGGCGGTGAACCACGAGATGGACGACGCCCACGCGCGCGCGCATCGTCTGCATCGTCCTCCACCGGCGCCGTGACGCCGCTGCCGTCTCCGCGTCAAAGCGGCGGCTTGCCCCGCTTGCGGCGGAAATAGTTGGTCAGGCGGACGCCGGCTTCCGCGGCCAGCACGCCACCGGTGACGGCGACGCGGTGGTTGTGGCGTGGATCGGCGAGCAGGTCGAACACGCTGCCGGCCGCGCCGGTCTTCGGATCGGCCGCCGCGTAGACCACGCGCGCCACGCGTGCATGCACCATCGCCATCGCGCACATCGCGCAGGGTTCGAGCGTCACGTAGAGCGTGGTGCCCAGCAGGCGGTGGTTGTCCAGCCGCCGGCCGCCTTCGCGCAGCGCCACGATCTCGGCGTGTGCGGTGGGGTCGCGATGGCAGATGTTGAGGTTCCAGCCCTCGCCCAGCACTTCGCCCTGCGC
Organism: Luteimonas yindakuii; assembly: GCF_004803715.2. Taxonomy (NCBI): domain Bacteria; kingdom Pseudomonadati; phylum Pseudomonadota; class Gammaproteobacteria; order Lysobacterales; family Lysobacteraceae; genus Luteimonas; species Luteimonas yindakuii. Next base: position 1,531,555 of record NZ_CP039383.2, on the reverse strand, counting down.
CGACACCAGCACCGCACCCACCGGGATCTCGTCATGCTCGCGTTCGGCACGCTCGGCCAGCGCCAGCGCATGACCCATCCAGCGCTCGTCATCGACCGTAAGCGCGGGTGCTGTTGCGGTGATCTGGGGTTCGTCGATCAAGACAGTGCCGGGGCCACGGAGGGAATGGAATTCTAGGTTCTTCGGTGGATCGAGGGTCGCTTGTCGGGTGTCGGGCGTCCGGCATCCGGCAGCCCACCGCGGCCACAGGGGGATGCCCAGCCGGATGGGTCCGCGTCCTGCTACCCACATCCGTCGCCGGCCATCCATGGCCGGCTCTGGACATCCCCCTGCGTCCGCGGTGGGCTCCGACCTGTCGTCGCTTCTGGGGGAGATCAAAGGCCCAGAACAGACAGCTGGTGGCTTGGGAACCCCTCTCCCGCGTGCGGAAGAGGGGCGGGGGTGAGGGCCAATGCCGCGCAGGAGGACGCCTCATCCGCCCCTTCGGGGCATCTCGCTCCGTGCCCGGCCCTCACGTCACCGCTCCGGCGTTCGCCGGCATGCGAGCCGCCTCACTCCACGAGCGGGAGAGGGTTGCAGCAGACTTCATCCACCCGCTCCCGCTCTCCGTGCCGAAGCCGAAGAACGTCTGAGCCCGTCGTGTGCACCGGGGGGTATGCTCCCAGCCGGCCATGGATGGCCGGCGGCCGGCCGTGGTAGCTGGACGCGGACTCCGGCCGGGGGAGCACACCCCCCGGTGCGCGCGACGGGCAGCGCGGAGCCCAACGGAGCCGCTCGTCACGGATGCAGTTGCGCGTCATCCCGAATGACCGGGCCTCGGCAATCACACGGGACAGGGAGGCAGCTCACCTGGGCGCGTGCCGCAGGTGCCTGTTCCATCCTCTGCACACCTGGCGCCGCGCGTGGATTGTCAGCCGGCAGCCCACAGGCGAACCAGTGCGCCATCACGGCCCTGTACCGGATCCTGCGGTGGCACCGGGACCGCGGCAATGCGTTCGCGGATGTCGTCGGTCGGCGGTGCTGTGCGCAAATCGTAATCCTGTTGCCCGTCGGGATAGCCGCCGACCACCAGAAAGTCATTGCTGCAGCGTACCCGGCAATGACCGGTGCCCGCTGGCAGCACGACCACGTCGCCGGCACCGATCTCCACCCGCTCGCCCTCCGGGCCGCCCAGCAGCACGGTCGCCGTGCCACGCGCAACGCCCAGCACCTCGTGCGAGGTCGAGTGGTAGTGGTGGTAATCGAAGATGCCGGCACGCCACTGCGCCGGCCAGCCGTTGGCGGCGAAGATCCGCTCCAGCGCCGAGGCCGTGCCTTCGCCATCCGCACCCCGCGCAACCGCGCGATACACCAGCACCGGCAGGCGCGGGTTGTTCGGCACCCGGTCGTTTCCGGGCAGCAGCAGTTGTTCCGGATCAGAACCCATCGCGAATACCTCCTCGCCGGGACGCCCTCATTCCCACTCGATGGTCGCCGGCGGCTTGCCGCTGATGTCATAAACTACGCGAGAAACACCACGCAACTCGTTGATAATCCTGTTTGAAACCCTGCCGAGAAAATCGTACGGCAGGTGTGCCCAGTGCGCGGTCATGAAGTCGATGGTTTCCACCGCGCGCAGCGCGATCACCCACTCGTAGGCACGCGCATCACCCACCACGCCGACCGACTTCACCGGCAGGAAGACCGCGAAGGCCTGGCTGACCTGGTCGTACAGACCCGAGCGCATCAGCTCCTCGATGAAGATCGCATCCGCCTGTGCGAGCAGCTGGGCGTACTCCTGCCGCACCTCGCCGAGGATGCGCACGCCCAGCCCCGGGCCGGGGAATGGATGGCGGTAGACCATCTTGTGCGGCAGGCCGAGTTCCACGCCCAGCCGACGCACCTCGTCCTTGAACAGCTCGCGCAGCGGCTCGACCAGGCCCATCTTCATGTGCTCGGGGAGCCCACCAACGTTGTGATGGCTCTTGATGACGTGCGACTTGCCGGTCCTGCTGCCGGCGGACTCGATCACGTCGGGGTAGATCGTGCCCTGTGCCAGCCATTTCGCGTTGGAGCGCTTGCCGGCTTCCTCGTCGAAGATCTCGACGAACAGGTTGCCGATCACCTTGCGCTTGGCCTCGGGATCGGTGACGCCGGCCAGCGCGCTGAAATAGCGTTCGTGCGCGTCCACGCGCACCACGCGCACGCCGAGGTGCTCGGCAAAGGTCGCCATCACCTGGTCGCCTTCCTGGAAGCGCAGCAGGCCGGTGTCGACGAACACGCAGGTGAGCTGGTCGCCGATCGCCTGGTGCAGCAGCGCGGCGACCACCGACGAATCGACGCCGCCCGACAGGCCGAGGATCACCTCGTCGCTGCCGACCTGCTCGCGCACGCGCGCGATCTGGTCCTCGATGATGTTGGCCGGCGTCCACAGCGTGTGGCAGCCGCAGATGTCGACGACGAAGCGCTCCAGCAGCGCCCGCCCCTGCTTCGTGTGCGTGACTTCGGGATGGAACTGCACGCCGTACCAGGGCTTCTCGTCGTGCGCGAACGCGGCGACCGGCACGCGCTCGGTGGTGGCGGTCACGGTGAAACCCGGCGGCGCCTGCGACACGTGGTCGCCATGGCTCATCCAGACATCGAGCCGGCGCGGCGCACCCGGATGGTCGTACAGGCCCTCGAACAGGCGGTCGGGGGCGACGATGGTGACTTCCGCGTGGCCGTACTCGCGCGCGTCCGCGGCTTCGGTGGCGCCGCCCAGCTGCTTGGCCATCGTCTGCATGCCGTAGCAGATGCCGAGCAGCGGCACGCCGCTGTCGAAGACCTGCTGCGGTGCGACCGGGCAATCCTCGACCGTGGTCGATTCCGGGCCGCCCGAAAGGATGATGCCCTTCGCACCGAAGCCGGCGATTTCCGACGGGTCGTGGTCCCAGGCCCAGACCTCGCAGTAGACGCCGATCTCGCGGATCCGGCGGGCGATCAGCTGCGTGTACTGCGCGCCGAAGTCGATGATGAGGATCTTGTCGCTGTGCAGATCGGTCATTGCGTGGCTGGCTCGGGAGGTGCGGACGTTGAGGAGGAAGGCGCGCCGTTGGGGCCGCCGAAGGTGCAGGCGTGGCGCTCGGCGTCCCAGCTGCCGCCGTTGCCGGTGCAGGAGCGGACCAGCTGGTGGCCGCGATACCACTGCAGGCCCATCAGCACGATCACCACCAGCGCCAGTGCGGCCAGGCCCACGCCGAGACGACGCCGGCGCGGCGGACGCGAAGCGGCAGGAGACGTGGCCGGCGACGGACGCTTGCGGGCCATCTCAGCCCATCCGGTAGTTCGGCGGTTCCTTGGTGATCTGCACGTCGTGGACGTGGCTCTCGCGCTGGCCGGCGCCGGTGATCTGCACGAACTGCGGCTTGTTGCGCATTTCCTCGACGGTCGCGCAGCCGACATAACCCATCGTCGCGCGCAGGCCGCCGATCAGCTGATGGATCACGCCCGACAGCGGGCCGCGGTACGGCACGCGGCCTTCGATGCCCTCGGGCACCAGCTTGTCGGCGGAGGCGGCGTCCTGGAAATAGCGGTCACTCGACCCCTTCTCCATCGCGGCCAGGCTGCCCATGCCGCGGTAGCTCTTGTAGCTGCGGCCCTGGTAGAGCTCGGTCTCGCCGGGGGTTTCCTCGGTGCCCGCAAACAGGCCGCCGATCATCACCGTGGACGCGCCGGCAGCCAGTGCCTTGCCGATGTCGCCGGAATAGCGGATACCGCCGTCGGCGATCAGCGGGATGCGCTCCTGCAGTGCGGAAGCGACCAGGTCGATCGCGGTGATCTGCGGCACGCCGACGCCAGCGACGATGCGCGTGGTGCAGATCGAACCGGGGCCCACGCCGACCTTGACCGCATCGGCGCCGGCATCCATCAGTGCCAGCGCGGCATCGCCGGTGACGATGTTGCCGCCGACCACCTGCAGCTGCGGATAGTGCTTCTTCGCCCAGGCGACGCGGTCGAGCACGCCCTGCGAATGGCCGTGCGCGGTGTCGACGATGATCACGTCGACGCCGGCGGCCGCCAGGCGTTCGATACGGTCTTCGGTGTCGCCACCGACGCCGACCGCGGCACCGACCAGCAGGCTCTCGGAAGCGTCCTTGGCCGCGTTGGGATTGTCCTGCGCCTTCTGGATGTCCTTGACGGTGATCAGCCCGCGGAGCTGGAACTCGTCGTTGACCACCAGCACCTTCTCGATCCGGTGCCGATGCAGCAGCTCGATCACTTCCTCGTCGCTGGCGCCTTCCTTCACCGTGACCAGCTTCTCCTTGCGGGTCATGATGTTGCGCACCGGGTCGTCGAGCTTCTTCTCGAAGCGCATGTCGCGCCCGGTGACGATGCCGACCAGCTGGTCGCCGTCGACCACCGGCACGCCGGAGATGTTGCGCGCGCGGGTGAGACGCAGGACTTCGCCGATCGAGGTCTGCGGGCCGACGGTGAACGGCTCGCGGATGACGCCCGCTTCGAAGTTCTTGACCTGCAGCACCTGCGCGGCCTGGCGCTCGGCGCTCATGTTCTTGTGCACGATGCCGATGCCGCCCAGCTGGGCCATGGCGATCGCCAGGCGCGCCTCGGTCACCGTGTCCATGGCGGCAGACACGATCGGCATGTTCAGGCGGAGGTCGCGGGTCAGGCGGGTGGCGAGCGAAACGTCCTTGGGCAGGACGATGGAATGCGCCGGGACTAGCGAGACGTCGTCGTAGGTCAGTGCTTCGGCCTGGATGCGCAGCATGGGCGTTCCACAGGAGAGGAAGCGCGCCATTGTACCGCGTCGGCGGCGCCTACGCCGGCCGGGCGCGTGTCGTGGTCGCGGATCAGGCGTCGGACGCTTCCGCCGCCTCCAGGGTGTTCTGCATCAGCGTGGCGACGGTCATCGGCCCCACTCCGCCCGGAACCGGTGTGATCCAGCTGGCGCGGCGCGCCGCCGCCGCGAAGCCGACGTCGCCGACCAGGCGGCCATCCTCGAGGCGGTTGATGCCGACGTCGATCACCACCGCGCCGGGCTTGACCCACTCCCCCGGCACGATGTCGGGACGCCCCACCGCGACGACCAGGATGTCGGCCTCGCCCACGTGGCGTTGCAGGACCTCGGGCGGGGTGAACTTGTGGCAGCTGGTGACCGTGCAGCCGGCGATCAGCAGCTCCAGCGCCATTGGCCGGCCGACATGGTTGGACACGCCGACGATCGTCGCGCTCTGTCCGCGCACCGGGCGGTCGGTATACGCCAGCAAGGTGGTGATGCCGCGCGGCGTGCACGGGCGCAGGCCGAACTGGCGCAGCGCCAGCTGGCCGACGTTCTCGGGATGGAAGCCGTCGACGTCCTTGAGCGGGTCGATGCGCTGGATCAGGCGGCTGGCGTCGGCGATGCCCGGCAGCGGCAGCTGCACCAGGATGCCATCGACCTCCGGGTCGGCATTGAGCCGGTCGATCAGTGCCTCGAGTTCCGCCTCGCTGGTGCCCGCAGGAAGGTCGATGTCGATCGCACGGATGCCGACCTTTTCCGCCGCGCGACGCTTGTTGCGCACATAGGACTGCGACGCCGGATCCTGACCCACCAGCACCACGGCAAGCGTCGGTCGTGCCCGGCCTGCGGCCACCCGTGCGTCGACCCGCAGGCGCAGCTCGTCGAGCAGCGAATCGGCGATCCGGCGGCCATCAAGGATGCGTGCGGTCTGGGCGGGCTCGGAGGTCATCGGTGGGGTCGAATGCGCGGCGGTGCATTGTCGCCGATGGTGGCCGCGGTTTGCAGGCACCGCGCACGCGCGCGATGCTGCCCGCCCATCCCGGGCGCGCCGCTATGACCGACACCACCACCGAACTCGAAGCGGCCGCATTCCGGCGCCTGCTGCAGCACCTCAACGGGCACCGTCCGGATGTGCAGAACATCGACCTGATGATCCTCGCCGGCTTCTGCAGGAACTGTCTGGCGGACTGGTACCGCGAAGCCGCCGCCGGGCGCGGCATCGCGCTGGACAAGGACGCCGCGCGCGAACGCATCTACGGGATGCCGTTCGCCGAATGGAAGGCCCGCCACCAGCGCGAGGCGACGCCTGCGCAGCTCGCCGCGTTCGAAGCAGCACAGCGGGCGCAGCCACCGGCCGGATGACGCGACCGGTTCCGGCGGCCGTGGGATCCGCAGCGGCGCCGTGCATGGTCAGTCGCCGCCACTGCCACCCGCATCGCGCGGACAACGCGGCACGCGGGTGTCTCCGGCGATGCAATGGATACAGCAGCCGTCCGGCGTCCCCGGTGGCTGTGCCGGTAATACGATCGATGCCGCGTGCGTAACCTGCAGCGGTGGTGGCGGCGCCAGGCCGGCGAGTACGTCGGGCGGCCTGAGCTCCAGCAGCACGGTCCAGTCCTGCCGGTTGGCGCTGCATGCCTGTGGGTGGTCCGGGCTGCACGGTGGATCGGACAGCTGCCGGACCGGCAGTTCATGCAGCAGGCCGCCCGGGGTCAGCGGCAGCATGCGCAGGGTGACGCCATCGAAGACGTTGCCGCCGACCAGCCAGGCCAGCCCCGTATGCGGCCGGGCGTCGACCACGATGTCGCAATGCATGCCCAGGCCTTCGTCGCTGGTTGCCAGCAGCTGGGCAAGGCCGGCAAAGCCGAACGTGCGGGTGCTGGCGCGGGCATAGCACAGCAGGTCGCCGCGCTTCGGCCGTGCCGACTCCGGGGCCGCCACCCGGTAGGCGCTGGCATCCGGGCCGCGGTAGGCGTCGCGCACGTAGGAGACGTGGCTGGCCGAGCCGTTGAAACCGCGCAGGCCGGCGCGCCGCATCACCCATGACACGTACGCCGCCGACCACGGCGTGTCGACGACGAAGGCACGGCAGGCCGGTGATGGATGGCCATCGATCCCGGCGTACGCGCACTCGGCGGCGCCGGGCCGCCCCGCCGCCGCGGCAAGCAATCCGCTGTCGCGCCAGTAGCCGGCGACGCGCCGCCACGCCTGCTCGCCGTTGGCGAGCAACGCGGCCTCCGCTTCGCGCACCACCGACCCGGCCAGGCGCCCGTCGGCGTCGATGAACGGCCGGTGCCAGAGCTGGTGCTCCTCGCACGCCACCGCGGCGATGCGGGTCGCGACATCGGCGGCATCGACCTCACCGCGCAGCAGCGGACAGGGATCAGCCGCGGGGGCCACGCCCGGTACGAGCAGCAGCAACGCGACCCAGCGGAGAACGGACACGCGCAGACACAACGGCATGCGGACACCTCGACGTATCGGAACGGGCCCGATCCTGCCGCTACCGCCGTGAAGAACGCCCGCTCAGCCCGCGCCGGCGCAGAACGCCGCGTAATCGATGTAGCCCGGGAATTCGCGTCCCGGCGCACACAGCGGGCAGTCCGGATCGGCCGGCAGCCGCGTCTCGCGGAAGCGCATCGCCAATGCGTCGAAGTGCAGCAGACGGCCGCGCAGCGGCTCGCCGATGCCCAGCAGAAGCTTCAGGGTTTCCGTGGCCTGCAACATGCCGATCACCCCCGGCAGCACGCCGAGTACACCGGCCTCGGAACAGTTCGGCGCCGCTTCGGGCGGCGGCGGCTCCGGGAACAGGCAGCGGTAGCACGGCGCCTCGCCGCGGCGTCCGCCGGTATCGAACACGCTGGTCTGCCCTTCGAAGCGATGCACCGCGCCGTACACCAGCGGCTTGCCCAGCTTCACGCAGGCGTCGTTGACCAGGTAGCGCACCGGGAAGTTGTCGGCGCCGTCGATCACCACGTCGACGCCCTCCAGCAGCGACTCCACGTTGGCACTGGTCACCCGCTCGGCGATCGGCTCGATCCGCGCGCGCGGGTTGAGCGCCGAGAGCGCGGTTGCCGCGGACGCGACCTTGGAATGTCCGATGCGGGCATCGGTGTGCAGGATCTGCCGCTGCAGGTTGCTCCGGTCGACCACGTCGTCGTCGGCGATACGCAGCCGGCCCAGGCCGGCGGCGATCAGGTAATACGCGGCCGGCGAGCCCAGCCCGCCGGCGCCGACCATCATCACGTGCGCGCGCTCCAGCCGACGCTGGCCTTCGACACCGATCTCCGGCAGGCGCAGGTGGCGCGCGTAGCGCTCGTGGAAATCGAGGTCGACATGCGCAGCGGGCGCCGTCATCGGCAGGCCTTCCGCCTGCCATCGGCTGGTCCCTCCGACCACCGAGGCAAGCCGGTGGTAACCGCGGGCCTGCAGGCGCTGCGCGGCCTGCAGGGAACGGGCACCGGACTGGCAGATCAACAGCAGCTCGTCGCCGGGCGCGGGCACGACCCCGGCAATCAGGGCGTCCAGTTCGCCGAGGGCAATGCCGTGGGCGCCATCGGCCATGCCCAGGTCGCGCTCGTGCGATTCGCGCACGTCGACAAGGCGTGCGCCGGCGCGCAGGCGGCGCAGTGCTTCGCGCGGGGTGAGTTCCTCGATGCTCATGGCGGGATTATCGCCCGGGCGCCACGAACTGCCGGTAAGCAGCAATCAACGCCCGTTCCCCGACTGGCAACGCGCAACACCGGGCCGGATGCTGCCCCTGGGTCAGTACGCGATGATCCCGACCGGCGTCCCGGCGCGGTAGTGGCGCGCGCCCTCGTCCAGCACGATCAGCGCATCCGAATCCGCTGCCGCGCGCATCCGGTGCGAACCGTCGGCAGCGTTGGGTTCGACGTGGAGAACACCATCGCCATCGTCGAGCAGGCGGCCGCGCAGGAACTCCAGCCGCTCGTGCCGCTTGTCCCAGTCCTGCATCAGCTTCGCGCTGCGCAGCGATCGTGGCGCCCTGCCCTGCAGACCATCGGTGAGTCGTCGACCGAGCGCCAGCCAGGTGGCGAGCACCGAAACCGGGTTGCCCGGCAGGCACAGGAAGAGCGCATTGCCGAGCGAGCCGCCCTCCGCCAGCAGAACCGGCATGCCGGGCTTCAGCCGCGCCTTCCAGAACAGGATGCGCGCACGCTCGCGCAGCAGTTGCGGCAGGTGGTCCTTTTCCCCGGCGGACACGCCACCACAGGTCAGCACCACGTCGAAGGCATGGCCGGCATGCAGCAGCGCCGAATAGATCTGTCCCGGATCGTCCGGCAGCGTCGGCCACGCGGTCGGCTCGAGGCCGGCTTCGCGCAGCAGTGCCATCAGCTGCACGCGGTTGGCGTTGTAGATCATCCCGGGTGCCAGCGGCATGCCGGGTTCGACCAGCTCATCGCCGGTGGTGAACACCGCCACGGTCGGGCGCCGGTGCACGGCGACCTCGGTCATGCCCTGGGCCGCGAACAGGGCCAGCTGCCCGGAAGCCAGGGCCTGACCGGCGACCGCCAGCAGATCGCCCAGGCGACAGTCCTCGCCCGCGCGGCGCACGAACTGCCCGGCTACCGCCTCGCCGGCGAACCGCACGCGATCACCTTCGACCGTCGCTGCCTCCTTCATCATTACCGTGTCCGCACCCTCGGGCAACGGTGCGCCGGTGGTGATGCGCACGCAATGCCCGGCATCGACCCTGGCCGCCGCAATCGCACCGGCGAACTGCTCGCCTGCGAGCAGCAGGCCAGCGCGGCCGGCGCGCGCAAGGTCGGCATGGCGGCAGGCAAACCCGTCCATGGCCGCGTTGTCGAACGGCGGCTGCGGCAGCACGGCGCGCACGTCTTCGGCGAGGACATGTCCATGCGCGCGTGCAAGCGGCAGGCGCTGCACCGGCAGGCGGTGGCGCGCGGCAGCGTCGTCGATCAGCCGGCAGGCGTCGTGGTAGCCGATGCGGACGGGGAAAGACTCCATCGCGTTGCGGTCATTTCCGCTTGACGTGACGCATCAGGCGCCGGCGCTGCGCGACCTGCCGCTCGGAGAGTTCGTTCTTGCGGTCCTTGTACGGGTTGTCGCCTTCCTTGAACACGAACCGCACCGGCGTACCCACCAGCTTGAAACGCTTGCGGAAGAAGTTTTCCAGATAGCGGTGATAGCTCTGCGGCAACGTCTTCAGCCGGCTGCCGTGGATCACCACGGTCGGCGGATTGGTGCCGCCGGGATGGGCGAAGCGCAGCTTGGGCACGTGGCCGCGCACGGTGGGCGGCGGGTTGGCGGTATACGCCGCCTCCAGCGCCTTGGTGACCTCGGAGGTGCCGAGTTCGCGCGTGGCCGAGAGGTGGGCGCGGTGGATCGCCTTGAACAGTTCGCGCAGGCCGGAGCCGTGCACGGCACTGATGCGCACGTTTTCCGCCCACGGCACGAAGGTCAGCTTGCGCGACAGCAAGGCTTCGACCTGCTCGCGCTGGTAGGTGGTCAGGCCGTCCCACTTGTTGACTGCAACCACCAGTGCCCGGCCGGCATCGAGCACCGCACCCAGCACGGTGGCGTCCTGCTCGGTCACGCCTTCGCTGGCGTCGAGCATCACCACCGCCACCTGGCATTCCTCGATCGCCTGCAGCGTCTTGATCACCGAGAACTTCTCGACCGCCTCCTCCACCCGGCCCTTGCGGCGGATGCCGGCGGTATCGATCAGCCGGTACTTGCGGCCGTCGCGTTCGAGGTCGACGGAGATCGAGTCGCGGGTGGTGCCTGGCACGTCGGACGCGATCATCCGTTCCTCGCCCAGCAGCCGGTTGACCAGCGTCGACTTGCCGACGTTGGGGCGTCCGATGAAGGCGATGCGCACGCGCTCGGGATCGTCGTCGAGGACCTCGCTGCTGCCCTCCTCCGGCAGCCGCGCGAGCACGTCGTCGAGCAGGTCGTCGATGCCGGTGCGGTGCGCGGAAGACACGGCGCTCGCATCATCGAAACCGTAGCGGGAGAACTCGGCGATCGCCTGCCGGGCGTCGATGCCGTCGGTCTTGTTGACCACCAGCAGGGTCGGCCGGGAATGCCGGCGCAGCCACTGCATCAGCTCGTCGTCGAGCGACGACGGGCCCTCGCGGCCGTCGACCACGAACAGCACCAGGTCGGCCTCCTCGGCCGCGGCGCGCGACTGCCGCGCGGTGGCGCCAGCCAGGCCCTCCTCCTCGCCACCGATGCCACCGGTATCGACCAGCACGAAGGGACGCTCCGGGGTGAGCCGGCAGATGCCGTAGTTGCGGTCGCGGGTGACCCCGGGCTCATCGTGGACGAGCGCGTCGCGGGTGCGGGTCAGCGCATTGAACAGCGTCGACTTGCCGACGTTGGGGCGCCCAACCAGGGCGACGAGAGGCAGCATTGGAGGAATCCGCGAAAAAGACGGGAGATGGAAACGGCATCGGCCGCAGCGATGCGGCCGATGACCATCTTAGGGATCCTGCCCGTCGATTGCAGGATCCGGTCCGACGAGGACGCGGACTACTGGCCGATGCGCCAGGCGCTCAGGTTGCCGTCGACGTTCTGCACCACGAGGATGCCGTCGGCCACCACCGGGGTGCCACGCAGGGCGTCGCGGCCGGCCCGGGCGCGGGCAGCGAACTGGCCGCTGTC